>CAZCRA010000126.1:0-3711 GCA_964500945.1 uncultured Verrucomicrobiales bacterium
ACCGAAAATTTCCAACTCTTCGAAATTCCGAAAAACTAATGCCGAGAAGTATATCGATCAGTGCCGAGCGCTCAACCGTCAACGGCGCCCCCGTCGAAGGCGGTTTCGTCCGCGCCGAAGTCTCCCTGACCTGCATCAGCGAAAGCGGCGCCACCCTCCTGCGCGACGGTGTCATCGGCCTCGAGGAAGCCATCGAGCGTTTCGGCGAACGGCGCGTCCGCCAAACCATCGGCCTCTGATCCGTGGCCCCACGGACGGAAGCGGTGGTTCGAGCAATATCTGCATGGACCTGGCCCTACGCGACGTGTTACACCGCAACCGCACCATGAAAGGTTCTCTCAGCCTACTGCAGGGATTCGCTATCGCTGCCACCGCCATCCTCCCGGTCTTCTCTGTCTCTGCCTCTTCCGCTCCCGAGTTCGCTCCAGACACGGCAGAAACCTACGAGCGTGTCGTCGTCCCCTTCCTCGACCGCCACTGTTACGAGTGCCACGACGAACTCTCGGCGAAGGCGGGCCTGAACCTGGACGAACTCAGCACAAACTTCGCGACCGGCCCGGAACTCGCTCCCTGGCTCGAAATCATGGACGCCATCAACCTGGGAGAAATGCCGCCTGAAGAAGAGCCCCGGCCCGACCCGGCCCGCGCCTTCGAAGTCGTCCGCTGGATCGCCGCTCAACTCTCCCACGCTGAAAAGGTCGCCCGCGATGCCGGGGGGCAGATCCCCATGCGGCGGCTGAACCGGGACGAGTTCGCCAACACCGTGCAGGACCTGTTGCAACTCGACGAAGCCAAGTTGACCACGCTCGTCGAGGATTTGCCCGGCGATGGCAAAGCCGAAGGGTTCGACCGGCTCGGTGTGGCCCTCTTTTTCGATCAAACCCAGATCCAAAAGACGCTCGAAGTCGCCGAAGCGGTGGCCGCCCTCTCCATCGTCGATCCGGACGCTCAGCCAGACGTGGCCAAGCTGCGTTTCGAAGCGGAAGCCCGCCGGGGAGGCCTCGGTGTCCGGGCGCCAAAGGTCAAGGAGCGCAGCACGCTCGTCGTCGACGAGAAAGTCTACGTCGATGCCGGACCTCCCACTCACCGATTCGAGGAAACCGGTGTCCGTTTCGATCAAGGCTACGGAAACAGCGGTCAGATGATCGGCGGCGTCGGACTCGACGATCTGATTCCGGAGGACGGATACTACCGGGTCCGGATCCGCGCCGGTGGCGACCCTGGAACTCGCGGTATCCCGATCGCGATCCAGCTCGTCTACAACGCAAAGACACCTCAAGAGGTCAAGGCGGAACTGCCCATCCCCTATGCACTCGACGAGCCGGGAGAGGTCGAAACCGTCCTGTTCCTAACCCGGGGTTCACCCGACCAGCGGCGCCGAATCTCGCTGACCTACAACGCCCTGCCCAAGTATTTCAAAACCACCCCAGAATACAGCGAGCTGCGCCGCGCCACCATCGGCACGGCCGGCCAAATTCAGAAGGCCAAAGCAGCCGGTGATGAGGCCGAGGCAGCCCGTCTAGGAAAGATCCTCGCAGAGGCTCGAGCACGGGCCAAACGATGGAAGGGACCGCAGCGACACATCAATCCCGAGTATGCCGGGCAGGAACCTCCTCGCCTTTTCCTCGATTGGCTCGAATTCCAAGGCCCACTCTACGAACAATGGCCGCCGCCCAGTCATCAGGCGCTGCTCTTCGACGGCGACCAACGTCAGGACACCGCGTATGTCCGGGAAGTGATCGGGCGCTTCCTGCCCCGCGCTTACCGCCGACCGGTCAGCGACAAGGAAGTGGAACGCGTCGTCGAAATCGTCGAGGAGGCCAGGGAGAGTGGCGCCAACTTCCACGAAGCCATGCGCATCGGCCTCCAGCGCATCCTGACCTCGCCATCCTTCCTTTTCCTCCTCGAACCTTCGGCGGAAGGCTCCCGCCAACTCACGGATTTCGAACTGGCAAGCCGCCTGTCCTATTTCCTCTGGAGCACCATGCCCGACAAGGAACTCTTTGACCTGGCCGCGGCTGAAAAACTGTCCGAACCGGACGTGCTCCGAACCCAGGTCCAACGCCTCCTCGATGACACGCGCTCGCGCGAGTTTGTCGAGAACTTTGCCGGTCAATGGCTTCACGTCCGCGACTTTGGCTCCGTTCAACCGGCCGAAAACCTCTATAGCGATTACGACCCCCTCTTAGAGTCGTCCGGAAAGGAAGAGGTCTACGCGTTCTTCCAGGAAATCCTCAAAAGGAACCTCCCGGTCACCAACTTCCTCGACTCCGAGTTTGTCGTCATCAACGAGCGACTCGCTCGCCATTACGGAATCAAAGGCGTCAAAGGCGATGAATTCCGGCCCGTCACCCTGAAACCCGAACACCATCGGGGCGGCGTCTTTGGGATGGCCGGGCTCATGACGCTCCTCTCCGATGGCACCCGAACGCTGCCTGTCCGCCGCGCGGCTTTTGTCGTTGAGAACTTGTTCAACGACCCCCCGCCTCCACCCCCACCGAATGCCGGCGAGGTCCAGCCCAACACCGCCGGCGAGAGGCTCACGGTTCGACAACGCCTCGAGCGCCACCGGGACGAACCCACCTGCGCCTCCTGCCATGCCACCCTCGATCCCTTCGGCATCGCTCTCGAAAACTACGACGCCATTGGAAAGTGGCGCACCCATCAGAACGGCGAAAATTTCCGCGGAAAGAACGTCCCAGAGCTCGATGTCCGTGGAGAACTCCCCAGCGGCCGATCGTTCGCGACCCTGGAAGAATTCAAAGCCGCCCTATTATCAGAAAAAGACCAGTTCGCCCGCGCCCTCAGCGAGCGCATGCTGACCTACGCCCTGGGCCGTCCCGTTGGCTACTCCGACCGCGGGACCATCCAAGACTTCGTGAACGACCTAAAAGCAAGCGACTACCAGATCCAAACCCTCATCCACGCCATCGTCGCCAGCGAAGCCTTCCACACAAAATAATCCGCCCCGGTCAGCAAATATCAGCGGTTCTCCCCCATCCCTTCTTCCCATCACCCCAACTCTCATCAGCGCCCCATCAGCGAACATCAGCGGTCCTCCCCATCCCTTCCTTCCCATCACCCCATCCCAAAATATCAGCGGTCCTCCCCTCCCCCAACCCCAATGACCCTCCAACATCATCCCTCTCCCCCGAACCCTTGATCAGTGAGGAACGAGATCACCCCTTTGCAGACGAAGGCTACCGGTTCATGGGAGCCTGCTTCGAAGTCCATCGTGAACAAGGCGGCGGTTTACTGGAAGAAATCTATCAAGAGAGCCTCGAGCTCGAACTCGCGATTCGAGAAATCCCCTTCGTCCCACGACAACAGTTGACGATCTTCTACAAAGGGATCGAACTAAGGAAACGATACATCCCCGATTTGATCCTCTTTCAACACATCGTCGCCGAACTAAAAGCCGTGACAGCCCTCTTACCGGAGCACCAGGCGCAGCTTCTAAACTACATGCGAATCTCCCGAAAGCCCATCGGCTACCTAGTCAACTTCAGCCCAATCGAAAAACTCGAGTGGAGACGCTTCATCCTATCCGAATTCCTCTAAACCACCCATCCAAACAAGCCGCTCATCCACCGTAACCCCAACCCTCCTCCTCATCACCTCATCAACAAATATCAGCGGTCCTCCCCCATCCCCTCCTTCCCATCACCCCAACTCTCCTCATTAGCGTCCCATCAGCGAATATCAGCGGTC
>CAZCRA010000126.1:3811-6235 GCA_964500945.1 uncultured Verrucomicrobiales bacterium
ATCACCCCAACTCTCCTCATTAGCGTCCCATCAGCGAATATCAGCGGTTCTCCCCCATCCCTTCTTCCCATCACCCCAACTCTCCTCATTAGCGTCCCATCAGCGAATATCAGCGGTTCTCCCCTCCGCCCCATCGCCACCCAAACCCATCCATCCCTATGAACCTCCAAACAAACAAATGGCGCCTCCCCCGCCGCACCTTCCTTCGCGGCGCTGGCGTCACGATCAGTCTCCCCTGGCTCAACGCCATGGAAGCCACCGCCTCCTCCCAGACCCCAGCTCCGAAACGTGCGGTTTTCTGCATGTGGGGCCTCGGCATCAACGGACGCGATTTCACTCCAAAGCAAACCGGCCATGACTACCCGCTCACGCCGATCCTGAAACCGCTCGCCTCACTCAAAAACGAGTTCACCGTGATCAGCGGCCTGAAGCTCACCCACTCCGGCGGCCATAGCGGGGACCGAACCTTCCTCACCGGCACAAACACGCACAAGGCTGGGTCCAAACTCCGCATCTCCTGCGACCAGGAATTGGCGCACGCCATCGGCCAGGACACCCGCTACCGGTCCCTCGTCCTCAGCATCCGGCGCGGCACCGGTTTCGGCAACCCGCAGGATCGCACCCTCTCCTGGACCAAGAACGGAACCCCCATCCCTGCCGAAGACCGGCCCCACGTCCTATTCGACCGCCTTTTCCGCCCCGACTCACCCGAAATCATCGCTCGGCGCGAGGAAGAGTTCGCCCGGCGCAGCAGCGTCCTGGATTCGCTCCTCGACGACACGAAAGCGCTTCAGAAACATCTGGGACAGAGGGATCTCGAGAAGCTCGACGAATACCTCACGGGAATCCGCGATCTCGAGTCCGCGATGCAGGAGGAAAAATCGTGGCTATATGAGCCCAAACCCGACGTCGACCCCATCGACTTCGGTTCCGATCAAGGCCTGGACCCCTCCAAAGGCGGCCTCGACTACCGGCGCTACCAGCGTTTCATGTTCGACGTCATCACCCTCGCGCTCCAGACCGACAGCACCCGCGTCGTCTCCTATCAGCCCCGAATGGATAACAGCGATGGAACCGGCGCCTGGAAATCCGAAGGAAACCCCTACGGCTATCACACCATGACGCATCATGGTGAGGACGCCGACAAGCTGAAGTGGTTTACCAAATCCGACATCCTCTACATGCAGGAGTGGGCCTACTTCTTGAACAAATTGAAAAGCGTCAAGGACGGCGAAAGCACCCTGCTCGACAACAGCATGGTCGTCTGGGGTTCCACCGGCGGCACGATCAACGCCCACAACAATCATCACCTGCCTGCCCTGATTTGCGGTGGTAAAAGCGCTGGCATCCAGCACCGGGGACACATCATCAAAGAGGACGCCTACCTCGGCAACCTCTGGCAGACCATGTTCCACACCCTCGGCGTTCCCATCCCCGAAAACTTCCAGGGCGGCGAAGCCGACGGCATCATTCCGGAGATCGTTTAACAGCCTGTTAGGGCGTGACCATCACGCCCAACGCTTCCGCTCTCGGAGCAGAAGCCTCCACCGGTTGCGACGACAAATTCGCCAGCGCGGCCGCCATCGCCAGCCCCGCCACGAGGAGCCCCACGATGGCGACCGTCGCATTTTTCGGAATCAACTGCGCCACCCGGCCCGCGCCCGCGCCCGCGATTTGTGGAAGACGTGACAATCCCGGAAGGCCTGGCCGCGTCATCTCCCGGCCGGGTGTCACCTCCAGAGCCCGCGAGATGCGATTCAACAGCGTTTCCCGCGCTCCTGCCGATTCCGGTGATCCCGTCAAAAACCCTCGCTGTAGACTGCTGCGAAGCTCCTCGCCGGCCTTCGAATAGAACGCCGCCGTGCGCGCCATGAGCTGCAGCGCCAGACGCAGAAAGCCGAACTCCGGCTCATGCACCGCACGGAGCACTTTTTCCCGCTCCCCCACTTCCGGCAGGTCTCCCATCACGGACAAACTGGGGAGATCGCGAAAAAGCAGATTGGTCGAGACGGGACGGATGCGCACTTGAAAATCCGTCGCGTTCGAGAGCCGGAACTCGTCGTCGAACACGATTTCGTTCTGACCGTCCACACCGCAGACCGCCACGTCGCCAAGCTGAACTTCTGGGACGATCGCACCGGCTCTCTCCAGACCCGTCAGCGTCGCGTGCAGTTTCTCCAAAAGATTCAAGACCTCGACTCCGTCGAGCGCCCCTCGCTTCTCCAGAAACTCGGGGAGAAACATCCCCTGCCCGGAGGGTTCCGATACGACGAGGCACTCCCGGTCCTGCATCACGCTGTCGATCCGCGTGAATCCTTCGATCGGCCGGCCATTGGCCATCATCGCCGCCTGGTGGAACAGCGGCCCAAGCACGCCGCGCGTCACCGATTCCGGTGGCAGGATGTGCGCCAGCTTCGACCCCAC
>CAZCRA010000126.1:6245-11305 GCA_964500945.1 uncultured Verrucomicrobiales bacterium
CCACCCGCACCCGGTCTCGCACCCGGTAACTGCTCGGAACTTCCGCCGTGCAGATCCGCTGCTCATACTCGAAGCGGTCCGGCAGCGCGCGCGTCCGGGGCATCCACTTCAGGAAAACCCCGTCCAACCCGGATCGCGTCAGCTCCAAACTCTCCGGCTCTTCCCCCGACACCTCCTCCAGCAGCTCCAGCACCGCCGCCATGTCCGGCGGGGCGCTCCTCGGATTCGGAGGAAGCAGACGCCGGAAAAGCGGGGCCAACTCCCGGCCAACTTCGATTTCCAAGCGCCTTCCGTCGCGAACCAACTCGCGCAACTCCTTCCGCGTGATCCCCAATCCCGAGGCCACGTGATACAACAGCGACGCCACCTCCTCGCACCGGTGCTGCTGAGTCGATTCCCCGATTCCCACACGCTCAGGCCGAAGGTCGTAGTCGCCAAACCCGGCCGAAAGCTCATCTTCACCCCCGCACTGAAGGAAGATCAGTGCCGGATCCAGGACCGGATCCACCCCGTGCTGCCGCGCCGTGGCCAGCGATTGCTCCAAAATGAAATGGCAGAGCTGAACGACGGTCGTCCCGCTCAAGCGCCGCGGCCCCCGAATGAGCCGGTCCAACGGATGCCCCGGCATCAATTCCGTCAGCTGATACAACCGCCCCCCCTGATAGCCCTCCTCCAGCGGAAAGGCGATCCCACCGGTGAAATGCTCCCTTACCCGGGCGGCCTGCTTCTCGAACTTCCCGATGAAGCTGCCGTCCGCGAAAAACTCCATCGGATAGAGCTTCAGCGCCACAAACCGCCGGTGCCTCGCCGAAAAATGCAGGTGAAATGATGCCCCACGGCTCCGGCAGAATACCGACTCCGGCCGGCGCTGAATCTCCGCGAGGACCTCTTCCGTGACTTCCTGGCTCTGGGGGGAGGTGGAGCGCTGCATCCGGGGAACGGCTTCGTTTCCAGCCGGACACCATGCCATGCTGCGTTTCCTACCTCCGCACGGCTCCCGGCTGGGTTTAGTCCTTAGCCCGGACCGAAGCACTTCTCAAGGCCAGGCCACACGCCGTTGAAACTTTTTGCAATTTTGCGGCTCAATCTCCCGGCATTGACTGGCACTCTTCTTGCTCCACCTTGGAGAACCTCCCCGTGTTCCAAGACTACCAAATCGATGGCTTCTTCGACGAAATGTTCTCGTCGGAGGACCAAAAACCCTTCCCCTGGTATCGCGACATTGGAAAAGTTTTCTCGGCGCTGAGCTCGGAGAACATGGCGGAGAAAAAGCGCAGTCTCGAGCGCTCTTTCCTCGAACAGGGCATCACCTTCACCGTTTACTCCGATGATCAGGGAACGGAGCGCATCTTTCCCTTCGATCCCATCCCGCGCGTCATCCCGGCTTCCGAATGGGCCCACATCGAAAGCGGCCTGATCCAGCGCATCCGCGCACTGAATCTTTTCCTGACGGATCTCTACCACGACGCGCGCATCATCCGGGAAGGCATCATCCCCGAGGAGGTCATCCGTTCCGCCAAACATTACCGGCCCGAGTTTGCTGGGCTGGACCTCCCTCACAACGCCTACATTCACATCTGCGGCAGCGACCTCATTCGCGACGACCAGGGGACCTATCGCGTTCTCGAAGACAATGGCCGCTGTCCCTCAGGCGTTTCCTACATGCTCGAAAACCGGGCCGCCATGAAGCGAGCTTTCCCGAAGCTCTACCAGCGAATGGGCGTCGAAGCCGTCGCCCAATACCCGGCCGAACTTCGAGACATGTTGAAATCCGTGGCGCCGGCCGGCGGAACCGACCCGGTCTGCGTTCTCCTGACGCCCGGACACTACAACAGCGCCTATTTCGAACACACTTTCCTGGCCCGGCAGATGGGGGTGGAACTGGTTGAAGGCCAGGATCTCTTCGTCGCGGGTGACCGGGTCTACATGCACACCACCCAGGGGCCGGTGCCGGTCGATGTGATCTACCGGCGCATCGATGACGAGTTCCTCGATCCCAAAGCCTTCCGTCCCGACTCCATGCTCGGCGTGCCCGGCCTCGTCGATGCCTACCGCCGCGGGAACGTCACCCTAGTCAATGCCATCGGCACCGGTGTCGCCGACGACAAGGTGGTCTACGCCTTCGTCCCGGATATGATCCGCTTCTACCTGGCCGAAGACCCCATCCTCGAAAACGTGCCCACTTACCTCGGCATGCGCGACGAGGACCGGGCCTACATGCTCGATCACTTGGAGGAGTTGGTCGTGAAGGCGGCCAACGAAGCCGGCGGCTACGGCATGCTCATGGGGCCCAAAGCGTCCCGGCAGGAAATCGACGAGTTTCGGCAGCGCATCGAGGCCGACCCCCGGAACTACATCGCCCAACCGGTCATCTCGCTTTCCCGTCACCCCACCCTCTGTGACTCGCACGCGGAAGGCCGCCACGTCGACCTCCGCCCGTTTGTCCTCTACGGTGAAAAAATCGTCGTCGTGCCTGGCGGCCTCACACGCGTGGCCCTGAAAAAGGGCTCCTTGATCGTGAATTCCTCCCAAGGAGGCGGAAGCAAGGACACCTGGGTCCTGCGCAAGGAAACGACCTGATACCGCGTAACCCCTTAACCATCAACCACCCCTCCCGGGCCCAACCTTTGCTCTCACGTGTCGCCAACGCCCTCTACTGGATGGCCCGTTACATGGAGCGCGCCGAGAATCTCGCGCGCCTCATCGAAGTTCATCGTGAAGACCTCATGGACCTCGTGTGGTCCGGGGAATCCACCAGCGCTTCCTGGCGCCCGCTGATCCAGGTCCTGGCTCTCGAAGAAATCTACAAAAAGGTCGCCAGCGACGGTGGCCGATCCTGTCCCATCTCCGAGTTCCTCACCGTGGCGCCCGAAAACCTTGAAAACGTCTCGGGTTGCATCGCCGCGGCCCGCGAGAACGCCCGCGCGGTTCGCGATCAGATCTCCGATGAAATGTGGCTGAGCCTGAATGCGCTCCACCTCCATCTTCGCGCCCAGGGCGCCGCGGACTGGAAGTATTCACCCCAGGCATTCTGCGAGCAGATCATCGAGGCATCCCTTCGCTTCCAGGGCATCACCGACGCCACGATCCCGCACGGGGAAGGCTGGGCCTTCATCCAGCTCGGGAAATACATCGAACGCGCCGACAAAACCAGTCGCTTCCTCGACATGCCCCACTTTCTTCCCGACGTCCGCCGGAACCCGGTTTGGCACACGGTATTGAGGGCTTGCAGTGCCACGGCTTCTTACCGGGGACGTTTCGGCGGCGAAGTCAGCGCTGCCAACGCGACCTCCATTCTCATCTTCTCGTCCTCTTTCCCCCGCTCCGTCCGCTTTTGCATGCGGCAAATCAACGATCTCCTCCACCTCATCTCGAACACGCCGCCCCTCCGTTACAGCCACGAAGCCGAGCGCCTGGCCGGCGCCACCCTCGCTCGCCTCGATTTCGCCGGCCAGGATGAGGTTGCCGAGATGGGTCTGCACGATTACATCGACTCCCTCCAAGGAGACCTGAACCGCATCGGCCTCGAGATTTACGCCAAATACTTCCTCATCGGCGACGATCCCGCCGCACCGCCCGCTTTCCAGAGTCAGTTCCAATCCCAGTCCATGGTCCGCTAAAAGGCAGGGTCTTAATCTTCGCTAAACCCCGCCCATGGCCATCCACGTCGCCCTCCACCACCGGAGCACCTACGAATTTGACCGGCCGGTGTTCCTGAGTCCTCACGTGGTCCGGCTTCGTCCCGCTCCCCACACGCGGACGCCGATCCTCGCCTATTCCATGCGGGTGGCTCCCGAAGAACACTTCTTCAATCTCGTCCAGGACCCCTTTTCGAACTACGCGTCTCGCCTGGTCTTCCCCGAAAAGGCCTCGAAGCTCGACATCACCGTCGACCTGATCGCCGATCTGACCGCCATCAATCCCTTCGATTTCTTCCTCGAAGATTCCGCCCAGGAATTTCCCTTCACTTACGAGCCCTGGCTCAGGGACGAACTCGGCCCCTATCTCCGTGAAACCGCCGGTGGCCCCAAACTGCGAGACGTCGTCGAATCCCTCCGTCCTTCCGCCAAGCTCGAGATCAACGATTTTCTGGTCGCCGTCAATCGGGAGATCCACCGCCTCGTCGATTACCGGATTCGCATGGAACCCGGCGTCCAAGCCTGCGAGGAAACCCTGGAAAAAGCGTCCGGCTCATGCCGCGACTCCGCCTATCTGCTGGCCCAGGTTTTCCGCCGCCTGGGTCTGGCCTCCCGTTTTGTTTCCGGATACCTCGTCCAGCTCGTCCCGGACGAAAAGCCCCTCGACGGCCCCGCCGGCCCGCCTCAAGATTTCACCGATCTCCATGCTTGGACCGAGGTCTATCTCCCCGGCGCCGGATGGGTCGGCCTCGACCCGACCTCGGGCCTCTTCGCCGCCGAGGGGCATATCCCCCTCGCCTGCACCCCGGAACCCTCCAGCGCCGCGCCCATCGTCGGAAAAGTCGACCACTGCGAAACCACGTTCAGTTTCGAGAATCGAGTCGAGCGCATCCACGAAGACCCCCGCGTCACCAAACCCTACTCGGACGAAGAGTGGCAGACCATCGATGCCCTCGGGGAAGCCGTTGACGCCCAGCTTCAGCGTCAGGATGTCCGCCTGACCATGGGCGGCGAGCCGACCTTCGTGTCCATCGACGACATGGATGGCGACGAATGGAACACGACCGCCGACAGCCCTTTCAAGCGCGAGCGCGCGAACGACCTCCTCCGCCGCCTCGAGGAGGCCTTTGCCCCGGAGGGCCTTCGCTGGTACGGCGAAGGCAAATGGTACCCAGGCGAGCCCGTCCCGCGCTGGGCTTACGGCTGCTGGTGGCGAACCGATGGCGTCCCACTCTGGCGCAATCCCGATCTCCAGGCCGACCCGTCACGGCCAGGTGAAGCCACGATCGAGGACGCCGAACGCTTCCTCCAGGGCGTCGCCGATAAGCTGCAAATCGATCCCTCCCTCATCCACCCGGCCCTGGAGGACGTCGAATACTACCGCTGGAAAGCCTCTGCCTTGCCCGTCGACGAATCGATCGA
>CAZCRA010000127.1:0-11286 GCA_964500945.1 uncultured Verrucomicrobiales bacterium
GAAGCGGAGCATCTCGATCTCGCTGAGGATGTCGTTGGGGAAATCGCGCGGCGCTTTGTCGATCTCATCGATGAGGACCAAAGAGCGACCGAAAGCGGCGGGATCGGCGAGCAGGGCATCGCGATGCGCCCCGTCCGGTGGCAGGGTGCGGAGGATGGCGGTGCCGAGGGGTTCGGCCCGGAGGAAGGTTTCCACACGGACGTTTTCCCCGGCCTGGCTGGCGCGGAAATGGCGCAGGGCATCGTAGCGGTAGAATAGCTCTTCGCTGCTGCTGTTGGACTTCGTGTTGAAACGCAGCGGTTCGCCGAGGCCCAGCTGGCTGGCCACGGAGTAGGCCAGGCGGGTCTTCCCGGTGCCGGGTTCCCCCGTGACGAGGAGGGGCTGCCCCAGGAGGATGGCGATGTTCACGGCGCGGGCCAGGGTTTCGTCCGGGAGGTAGGGTTCCTCGCCGGGGCCGGGCTGGTGGGTGTGGGAGTAGACTTCGTAGGACATGGTGGCTAGTGGTTCGGGACGGGATGAAGCAGGGCCGGCAGTTCGGCGAGAAGGGTGAGCATGGGCAGGTGGGTGCGTTTGCCGTAGGTGGCGCGGATGGCCCGTTCCACGCGGGCCGGGGACCAGCCGGGCACGGCACCGGCCGCGGCGCTGACGAGCGGGTCATGGGCCCACTGCAGGGCGTCGGTAAGGCTGACGCTGCGCACCGGATCGAGCAGGAGGAAACGACCGTCTGGATACAGGCGCCGCGCCCGGGCCGCCGCCCGCTCCATCCGGCCGGCCTGAGCCCGGCGTTCTTTGGCCCCGGGATAGGTCAGGGCCAGGAACACCACGAAGCGGCACTCCGACGGCATGGCCCAGGCCGGGTCCGCCCAGAAATCCGCGAACGCGTCCAGGAGACGTCCCCAGACGCGGGGCGAGCCGGAAGCCGGGTAGTGGAAGTGAAAGGCGTGGCAGCGCGGACTCAGGGTGAGTTTCCCCGCGAGGGCGGCGGGATCCGGGGCAACGCGACCGCCCAGCGCATTGGCGAGGCGTTTGCCCCACTTTGCCTGTAGTTCGCCCTCCTTCTGGAGGTCATCCTCCGGGCAGATGAGATCGTGACGGGAGACGCTCCGGTATCGGGGACGGCGATGCCCGGCATTCACCTCCTCCAGGAGAGGCCCCAGCAGAGTGTCCGAGAGCACCTGGCAAAGCTTTTCGGGGACCTCCATTTCCGAGCCGTGGGCCCAAATCGCCACCGGACCACCCGACGACGCCGTGGGGTCTCCCAACGCCGCCGGTTTGAGCTGGACCCGGAAGACGTCGCCCACCTGTTTTTTCTGGGTGAAGCGATCGAGCAGGGGCGGGAGACGTTCGGCCAGGCGGTCGGCTACGTCTGGGTCGATGCCGGGAGTCGGCGGTGCGCTGGGGGCTCTACTGGTGCCTGAATGGCGGCCCCCTCACCCCGAGGCGGAAAGACGCGCTTCAGCTCATGCATGTGCCCGCCTCCGTGCTCGTAACGGATGTGGTCATACTGACCGAGGAAGGAGAGATAGCCTGGGCGGTTTGCCCCGTCGAGCACCAGGGAGATGATGCGCCGGTTCTCCTGGCGGGCGGCCCGCAGTTCGTCCCGGTAGTTGTCGGAGAGGTAAGAGTTCACCGAGGCGACGAAGAGGACCGTGCCGCTGCAGCGAATGCCGTTAGAGATGTTCGCAAACCAATCGTCCCCGGGCGCGATTTGCTGGCCATCCTGCCAGACCCGGTAGTCGAGCGCCTGCAGCTGATCGCGCAGCGGCTCCGCGACGTGGGAATCGCGGCTGCTATAGCTGAGGAAGAGATCGTAGAGATCGCCAGGCATGCGGAAAGCGCCGCAGAGGATCAGACCTCCGCATGCTAAATACAAACCGCCCAACTGCGCAACCGAAGAACGCCACTGCCGACCAGAGCGGGAGCGGCTTCGGCGGTGGAATGAGAGAATGGGGTCTCTTCGCCCAAGAGCCAGACGGTGCCTACCGCCTGCACCACATCCAGCGGGAACCTAGCAAAACAGTTTGATTGAATTCTCAGTCCGGAATTCTCGACGAAAATGCTCGATGAATCCTCAACCTGTCATCACCAAACCTCTCTCCTCTACCTCGGCCAAACACACTCTGTCCTCCCACGAACAGGCCTACAGCATGGATCTCGGAGGGATCATCGCCCTGCTTTCCCAGCATCTCTATGCGCAGGGCATCGACGTCGTCGTGCGTGAGCTGCTCCAAAATGCGGTGGACGCTTTGACCGAGCGCCGTCTCGGCGAACCCGGCCACGCCGGAAGCATCGAAATCGAGTGCTCCAGCCCGGACGACTCAGGTGGCCTGACCTTGTCCGTCAGCGATGACGGCGCCGGGATTTCGCCCGAAGAGATCACCAAAGCCCTCGGAACGATCGGGTTCAGCTTGAAACGCGCCGGCAACGACCCGGATCACGGCCCCTTCATCGGGCGTTTCGGGGTGGGTCTCCTCAGCGGGTTCATGGCCGCAGACGAGATCCATGTCCTCTCGCGAAAAGCGGACGGCACCTCCCCGCCCTTCCGCTGGATCGGGCATTCCTCCGGAAAATGGGAGGCCCATCCCCTGGAAGAAGATCTCAGCCCGGGCACCCGGGTGTTTCTCCAGCTTCAGCCGGACAAGGCCCGTCAACTGCCCCCGGAAAAGGTGCGAGACCTAGCCCGGCGCTTCGGCGAATACCTTCCCGGGCGGATCCTGTTCCGCTCCGGCGAAAAGGAAGAGGAACTGAATCGCCCGCCCTTCTGGGAAGGAGCTGCAGACGAAGAAACGTTGCTCCGGCTCGGCAAGGAGGTCTTCAAAACCCGCTTTCTCGGCGCCTTCCGCTTCAGCTGTGACGAAGCCCGTGCCGAGGGCATCGCCTTCCTCACTCCGCAAGCCACCGCGCGGGGCCAGGAACCGCGCCACCGGCTCTATGTGCGCCGGATGCTCGTGGGCGACCAGGTTCGCGGACTCGCTCCCGATGAGGCTCCCTTTCTCCAGTGCCTGGTCAATGCCGACTCGCTGAAGGTCAATGCCGCGCGGGAGGATCTCCACGGCGAGGAAACGCGACGCGAAGATCTGCGCAAAGCGCTGCGCGATGCTTTTGACGACTATCTTCGGCGCGCCCGGAAGTCGGCGAAAAATCAGGTCCGCAATATCTTCCTGACGCATCACGAGTGCCTTTTGTCATCCGCCGAGTCGAACGAACTCCACCTCAAACTGCTCACCGAAACCGTTCCCCTCCGCACAACGATGGGGGAACAAACCGCTTCCAAGATTCTGCGCCGCCATGGAGAACTATCTTACGTGAGCGGGGAACGCGATTACCTCCGGCTCGAGCTGAAGGCCGCCGAGGAAGGGCAATGCGTCGCACGGGCCAGCGACCTGATTTCGAACCGCCTGCTCTCTCTTCTCAGCCGGCGGGACAAAAAGGGAAGGGTTACCGAAATTTCGGCAGCAGAATTCCTTGCCAGGTTTCAGTGCAACCAGGTTGAACTCGGCGCCGCCGAATCGAACCTCCTCGCCCTCCTCCAGAAGGAGCTTCAGCCAGACGGCTGCCGGGGGGATTTCGAGGATGGCGAAGATCCCTTTTCCCCGGCAACCCTCCACCTCGACGACGAAGAGAGCATCTTCCGCCACTTGGGCGGAGACGATTGGGAAGACGAAGCGGATCTCGACGACCAGGCTCACAAACAGCTCGTCCTAAACCGGTCCCATCCCGTGGTGGAACGAATCCTGGAGACCCGCGATCTTCCCGAAGAGCAGGCGCGGGCCTGGATCCGGGTTTTCTTTCACCACGCCCTGCTCGCCGCGAGAGAACGGCCCACGGCTGCGGAATCCCGCCGTCACAGCCGCGCTCTGACCTCGCTGTGGAATGCCGGCCTCTCCCTTTGACCCGAATCCTCCAACCCTACCCTCGCACGTGAACGCAACCGACAACGACCACCACCCCGCCGGCATTGAGCCCATTTCCGACAAAACAGGGCTCAACCCAGCGCCCGACGCATTCTGGGCGAACAAATCACTCCCCTCAGCGCGGGAAGAGTTTCGCGATGCCCTTTCGGCAAGCGACCTGGACGTGGCCGGCAAAGCCTCTGCCTGGCTGCAGTATTGGGTCACGGCCAACACCCGCGGCCTGACCCGGGGAGCTTCCAAAGCGCTCGCTCTCATCGTGGAGGAGTGCCTTGCCGAGGGTCATCCGCTGGAACAACTCGTGGTCGAAGCCCCCCATCTCCGGCTCGGGTTCGCCCGCTTCTTTGCCCGTGGACTCATCGCCCTGGCCGAACAGCCACGCATCGCGAAATCCCGGCTGGCTCGGCTGGAGGAGGCCATCGCCGGCTATGCCTTCCGCAGCGGTCTCGGAGAGCGGGACGCCGCCGCCGTGCGCCTGGCCTTGAACGGCGCCATGGGCAGGGTCCCGGAGGAAAACGACGTGGCCCTCCTCTGGGAAGCCTGGATAAAGGAGGAGGGAGATCCCGCTCAGGAACCGCTCGGGAAGTACGGGAAGCACGGGGAAGCGGAAAACGACACCTCAGCCGCCTACTGCCAATCGGCCATGGGACAAATCCTGGTGGAAAATCTGCTCTACCTCGGCCGGACGGGAGAGGCTCTCGGCGTCGCCCGCCAAACCGTGGAGAAGAGTCCCTGCATGAGTGCATGTGCCCTCGCGCCCCAAGGTCTCCTGCGGTTCTGCCTCGAACCGCTCCGGCAAACTGGTGACCTCGATCGGGCCGCCCAATGGGAACGGAAACTGGCCGGCATGGCCCCACCCAGCCACACCTGGCTCGCTCCCACCGCCGCCCGCATCCGCTTTCTCGAACGCTCCGGCCACCTCGCCGCCGCCATCACCCTGGTGGACGAGGCGGAGCGCTTTTCCCGGGAAATCCAAACTTCCGCCCTGCAGCGCCTGCACTATTTCGCCGCCGCCGCGGACGTCCTTGATCAGGTCGGCGATGACCGCAGGAGCGATGCCCAGCGCGCCAGACGCGAAGCCGAGGAGCTCGCCCGGGCCTTTGACCAGCGAAACGGCAACGACGGCGTCTCCCAACGCGCCTGGGACCGCGGCAGTTCATCCGCTTGACGGGAAGTGATCCGGCATACCAAGCTTCACGAACTTGAGGAAACCCAATCGCTGCAAATTGATTGATGCTTGATGAATGTTGAGTTTTGAATGTTGATGTCTGTTACCGACTGTTCTCGTCCGCTGTTTTTGTACTCTTCACGAATATTGCAACAAGTTCATTGCATTCAGCAATGGCAGCTTGGACTTGAGCAACATCACACATGCGCTTGCGCGCGATGATCTTCAGCCAGATCATTGTTTCTCGGAGTTCTTTGAGCGAAATTTTCATTTTGTGGATGAAGTCTTTTCGGGATTCGGCATGGCCGGTAGATTGGAACTTTGGTCCGACCGCCGCAAGAAATTCGTGGGTCCCCGGTAGTAGGTTGGACCTTTGGTCCGACCCACCTTGATCCGTCTCCCACACTCGCCCTGACCAAGGGCCCAGTTCACAGGAGGTTTTCGAACACGGTCGGACCGGAGGTCCAACCTACGGGGGGACGCCGGCTCCCGGCGGCTACCTGGCTGGCCGGGTTTGGGAGGGGAGCAATACGGGGCGCAAGCCCAGCGTGTCGTTGCGGTTCGACGGGTCGTTCCAGCTCCCTGGAGGGAAGACAGGGCCCCTCCCCCGTCTTGGGCCGATCGGGCGTCCTCGGGCTGGACGCACGCGCAGCCGCCGCGGAACACGCGGTTCGAGCCTGTTCGAAGCCTGCCCATGAGGACAGGCCTGACATGCAGTCGAGGGGCGGTCAAGCATCCCCTTGGGTTCTCTCCGTCAGGTGGCCGACCGTTCCCGCACGTGAGTCACATCCCGGTTTCCGACCGGCCTGAGCTGGGACGGAAGCAGGGTCGCCACCGCCACGGTAGCCCCCGTCAAGGTCATGAACTCCACCTCGTAACCCGCTCCCTGGCGATGGACATGGACCACAGTGCCGACGTCTCCGGCCCGGAGTCCTTCGCCGGGTAAATCTTCCAGCAGGACGATGCACTCATGTTCCCGCAATGTCATCAACCCTCAGGATAGGCGGTGATGAGGCGAGGCGCAATCTCTCCATGATCCATCTGCCAGACGGTTCGGACCACAGACATCCGTCCATCTGGCTTCTCTGGAATGTGGCAAGGACTTCAGTCCCTGAAAGCAAAAAGTAGCCTGGACTTCAGTCCAGGAATCACACTCAGGGACTGAAGTCCCTGCCACTGCTACTGCCACTGCCAACCAGGAATTCCCCCGGCTTCAAGCCCGCTTTCACCGGGTTCTCCGCGATGTAGCGCCGGAAATGCTCCCGCTGCTCCACGCTGCGGACAATGTGATCGAAGGCCTCCGCCTGCCACAAGTTCCCGCTTCGCTCCGACCGAAGGTTGATGATGCGTGCCGAAACCCCTTTCCACCGTTTCAGGATGTGGCTCAACTCCAGGGTCAGTGGCCTGACCAGCGCATGGAGATGATTCGGCATGATGACCCATGCATCCAGCTCATACTCATCCGGATGCCCCTTGATCAACTGCTCTACCACAGCTGCGGCGGCTTCCGGATTTCGCAACGCACATTCACCTTCCCCGGCATCGAGCCAGTCGTGCCACTTCTTCGTGAAGGTCCGTTGGAACTCGCGTTGCCTGATATCCGGCAGGGTCCGGATCTCGCCCGGATCGCTCAAACCGTGAGCGCGGGTCCACGCTTCCCGGTCTTCTTTCCATTGCTCCAGGCGAGCCCTCGGAATCGAATCCGCAAGGCGCGAGGTGACAAAGTAGGTCACGCCCTCCTGCCGCCAATGGGGAAGATTCTGACGGGTGATGCGCACCTCGGCTTCCGGATCAAACGGTTGGAACGGCATACTGTTCACATTTGCACTTTCTGCGGCGCTGCCAAGCAGAAATGAATGAAGGTAGCCTGGACTTCAGTGCGGGAATAAGCCTAAGGGACTGAAGTCCCTGCCACTTTTCCAGGCTGACGCTTCCTCCCGGCGGCTATCTGGCTGGCCGGGTCTTGGAGGGGACCAATACGGGACGCAAGCCCAGCGGGTCGTTGCGGTTCGACGGGTCGTTCCTGTTCCCTGGGAGGGAAGACAGGGCCCCTCCCCCGTCTTGGGCCGACCGGGCGTTCTCGGCCTCGTCGTTCGCGTTGCCGCCGCGGTTCGAGCCTGTTCGAAGCCTGCCTATGGTGGCAGCCTGACATGCGGTCAAGGTCCCCGTTGAGCAGGCGGGCTCTCGACCTCCGGATTTCACGTGACCGCCCGTTGCGCTCCGCCTTCGGTTCTGTTAGCGTTTCGGAGATGAGCCAAATCCTCACCATTGCGTATCCCGACACCCTGCCGGATGACTTGAACTTATCCCGCCAGGAGTTTGAAGGCGAGGCGCGCTTGGCCTTGGCGGCGAAGTGGTATGAGATGGGGCGCTTGTCTTCGGCGCAGGCGGCCCAAATGGCGGGATTGGATCGCGTCCCGTTTCTCCTGGCGCTCCAGAAACTGGGGGTATCGTTCGTCAACCTGGACGAAGATGAACTCACCCGGGAGCTGACTCTGGCCCGTGAAACCTTCGCTGGTCGTCAATAGTAGCCCGCTCATCGCGCTCGTGGCGGCTTTGCCGGATTTCGGCGTGATCCAGGCGCTCGTGGAACGCTTCATCGTCCCCCGGGAAGTCCTGGAGGAACTCTCCGCCGGACAATCCAAGGACGATACCGCCGCGGTCGTGGAGGACTTTGACTGGTGTGAAGTCCGGGAATCGCTGCCGTCCCTGCGATCCGATCTGGTCGCCAGCCTGGGCCGTGGCGAAGCTTCTGTCATCCAGACCGCGCTGAACGAAGACTTGCCTTTGGTGCTCATCGACGAGGTTCGTGGACGCCGTGTGGCGCGATTGGCCGAATTGAAGGTCATCGGCTCCTTGGGCCTGCTCGTGGAACTTCGCCGCGCCGATCTCATTCCCTTCGTCTCGGAAGCGATCGCGAAGATGCAAAGGAAGGGGATTCATCTCGCGCCACACCTGATCCGGATCACGTTGGAGGCGGCTGGGGAGGCCGAGTGAAAATTCGCCGGTCCTCCATAGACGAGGGTCCAAATATCGCGGAAAAAATTCCGCCCCTGCGGGGGCTGGCTCCGGCGAGGCCGCGGGATGCCTGGCCTTGTCGGGGCTACCGCCCTTCGCCAAGTCCCTGCCTCCCGCTGCCACGCCTCCGCTTCCGGGCTGACGCCGCCTGCCGGCGGCTATCTTGCTGGCCGGGTCTGGGAGGGGACCAGTACGGGGCGCAAGCCCAGCGAGTCGCTGCGGTTAGACGGGTCGTACCAGTACCGGCCCGCCGACCGGGCGCTCACGGCCTGGTCGAACGCGTAGCCGCCGCGGATCACGCGGTACGAGCCTGTGTCCTCCGGTTCGACGAGCGGGTCCTCGGAAAGCGCGGTGATGTCCTGCTGGTAGGCGTCGAAACACCACTCAGCCACGTTGCCATGCATGTCGTGAAAACCCCAGGGATTCGCCGGATAGGCGCCCACTGCGGTGAGTCGCTCCAGGAACAGCCCGGGCAAGGGCGTGCCGAAGGGCTGTTTGCCGTTCACGTTGTCCCGGCGTCCGTCGAGGGAATTGCCAAACCAGAACACGGTGGTGGTCCCGGCGCGGCAGGCGTATTCCCACTGGGCCTCAGTGGGCAGGTCGTATTGCCAGTCGCGCGGGATCCTCTGTGCGGCGCGCTCCTTTTCGGTGAGCGCCAGACAGAATTCGACGCTTTGATTCCAGTCCACTCGGTTCATCGGATAGGGAGCGCCTTCACCGTCGCTCGGGTCGTCTGGCATGATAGCGTTCCAACTGCCGTGCGTCAGTTCGTGGCGCGCCATCCAGAAGCCCTGGGTCAGGGTGACTCGGTGGCGTTCTTCGTTGGTGTAGATGTCGCCTCCCATTTCAAAGGCCCCCGGCGGGCACCAGATCATCTCCATGTTCACCCCGTTGATGAACCGCTGGCCGGCCTTTGGCTCGAGCGGCATGGGTTGCGGCACGCGGGCGGGATCACTCAGTTCGGCAATCGACCCTTCTTCCGCCGCTTCAATCTGCGTCTTTGACCACTCCAACGAGCCCAGATACGCGCCCCAGATCAGCAATCCGACCGGAATGAGCCACAAGGGCCGCCGCCGGATCCGGCCCGCGCGTTTTTCGGATTGGCGAATGTAATCGGTGACATGGTCGATCTTGACCGCGCCCGGTTTGCGGCGCAGGTCGCTGGCTTGGCGCAGGGGCAGGCCCATGGGGATGAGCAGGCTCTTCTCTTGCTTGCCCTGCTCCCACAGCTTCCGGGAGCGCTCCACGTTGGCCAGGATTTGCAGCTTGTCCTGGTTCCGCGCGATCCACCCGGCGGCGCGGTCCCAGGTGCGGAAGAGGGTCTCGTGGACGATGGTCACGGTGGGCCGGTCGTCGTCCCGGTCACTGGAAGCGGTGAAGAGCCGCGCCGCGATGAAGCGCTCCACCAGCACGGCGGCGTGGGGATCCCGCGTCAGGATTTCCTTGAGCGGGTATTGACGGAGCGGTTGTTTGCCATCGTCCCCACCCAGGGTGATGAGCTGGGGCCAGAGACCTTCCAGGGCGGCCTGGGATTCTTTGGGCAGCGACTGGAAGACGTTTTCCGCGTAGTTGGCCAGGGCCTGGCGGAAGTTCGCCTCCTTGCCTTCCCCACCCATCTGGTCCTGGTAGGCCGCGAAGGTTAAGACGCCTTCCGGGCTGCGTTTCTCCACGAGGACGCGGAGGATGTGAGAGAGGAAGGGGAGCAACTCCCTGTGCTCCGTGGCGTCACGGAGGAGAAGATCTCCCAGACCGACGCCTTCCCGGTTCTTCTCATACCGCAACCCGGCGAGGCGCACCGGATCCTGGATGACGCGGGCGATGCCATCGGCGGTGGGAGCCAGGAGATCCACCTGCCCGCGTCCGTCCCGGAGCCGGACCAAGGCGGGGACGGACTGGCAGAGATGGGAGAAATCACTGCGCATGGTGGCCACGATCCAGACGCAGCCGGAGCGGGCCATGGCTTCCAGGGCGGAGGCGAACTCCTGGCGGTCCTCGGGGCTGAGTCCGTCCCGGGTGAAGAGTTCCTCCATCTGATCCACCAGAAGCAGGAGCCGGTGGCCGGACGGGAGCGCCGGACGAAGGAACTGACGGACGGCGAAAGCCGGGTCCCTGCCCATCTGCATGGAAAAGTCCGGGAAGATTTCCGGCATACGGAGCCCGGGCAAGACGGTGGAAATCTTGGAAGCCAGGCCGAGCACCGGCGTGGGGTTCAGCTCCGCCGGGCGCAGGATGAGCGGCACCCATCCGCTGATCACGGCATCTTTCTCATGCTCCATGATCGCAGGCAAGACCCCGGCGCGGGCCAGGGACGACTTTCCACTGCCGCTGGCCCCGGAGATGAGGACAAACGCGGAGCCTTCCTGCGCCCGGACCCGGAGGGATTGACGCACCTGGACGATCTCGTCCTCCCGCCCCAGGAACACCGGCGCATGGCGCAGATCATAAGCTTCCAGGCCGAGGTAGGGCAGGCCCTGGGTTTCGATGTCCCAGACGGGGGTCACCAGATCGCCCCCGGCCAAGCCATCGAGGAGGTCTTCCAGATGGGTGCGGAGGAGCTTCTGGAAGGTGGCCGGGACATCGTAGGAGAAATGAGCGCCTTTGTTCGTGCCCGTCTCGGGATCGGTGAACTGCTCCCGGATGAAGGATTCCGCCAGGGCCTTCTGTTCCGTCAGCCCGGCTTTCTCTTCCAGGGTGGTGTTGCGGAAGCGTTCCTCAAAACTGGGATCGTCATCCCGGGTGTAAAAGAGCATGTCCGGATACGGCCGACTTCCGCCGGGGAGTTTCTTGGAATCCTCCCGGGCGCGAATCATGAGGTCGTACTCGCGCTCCGTCCCGCTGCGATACGAGGTGCCGTCGTCCTTGACCACGAGCGGTCCGGTGGGTGAGCCGAGGCGGGACCACAGGATGAACACGGCGATCTCCACGCCCCGATCCTTGAGCACCGCATCGATCCCCTGCTGGAAGCTCATCTCCGGCTGGAGCGGGAGGTTTTCCCAGAGCAGCGGCCGGAGATCAAACCGGCCCGCGTAACGCCGCCGCAGGCTTTGGACGACTTGGCGGGCGAGGTCACGCTCCGTCTTCACGTCCCCGGGTGAGGAGATGAAGACATCAATGCGGCGGGGCGTGGAAGCAGTGGAATCACTCATGGCAAGTGTCGAAAGAATAGACCATGGAGAAGGCCAAACCATT
>CAZCRA010000128.1:0-4687 GCA_964500945.1 uncultured Verrucomicrobiales bacterium
GTGGCGGAACGCCTTCGACGCCGGCGCGGCGGGGCGCGCCTGGTTGGGGCTGGTGATTCGCGGGAATGGCGAGACGGTCAACCGGGACGGCACAAACGCGAAGGTGCGGGTCGCGCAGGGGGAGCAGAGCTGGTATGCGGAGGTGTTGAACGTGTCGGGGTTTTCGGCGCAGAGCGACCGGCGGCTGCTCTTCGGCGGGTTGGATCCCGGATTGCCGGTCCGGGTGGAGGTGACGTGGACGGACGGGGAGACGGAGGTTTGGGAAGGTCTTGAGGCGGGACGGTATGTGGAGATGGGCGGTGAGGGGTAGTGGCGGAGGGAATGGGCGAAATTTTTTGCAAATTCCGCTACGGGAGAGCCGGAAGGTTCGATGGTGAGGTTTGGGGCGAAATTTTTGCAAATTCCGCTACACCAGAATCGGAAGGCTCGGAGGTGAGGGTGGGAGCGGGATTGTTACAAATTTTGCTACGGTTGAGAGAGGGTTTGGCCGAGTGAGGTCCAGGTGAGGGTGCCGTTGTCGATGGTGGTTTGGAGATCGGATGTGGCTTCCTGGAGGGACGCCAGGCGCGGGTCTTCCTGGCCGTGAACGAGGAGGGCGACGGCCTCGCGGTTTCCTGGTTGATCGATGGTGAGGACCTTTTCGAGGTCGGCGACGATGGTGTCGGTGAGATGAGCCTGGCAGGAGCGCCAGAGTTCGGGTGACACGGGACGATTCGCCGCCCAGCGTTCGTGGGCGTAGTTGGAGAGGGCCTCGACCAGGGCGGGGTTGGCACGTTGCTCCAGGCCTTGGATGTGGTAGACGGGGCGGGAGAGGAAGAAGGCTTTGAGGACCATTTGGTTCCATCCTTCCTCATCGAGGTGAGCGGCAGGCCAGGGGTTGTCGAGGGCGATGGCATCGAAGACACTGACGATGTTCGTGCGGAGGCCTTCACGGGCCATGGGAACGAGCGCGCTGGGTTCGGGGAGAAGGGGGAAGGCTCGGTAGATGGCGGCGGCTTCACGCATGTCGGCCGTGTCGAGGAGGGTTTGGAGGGTCTCGACATAGGTTTCGCGGGGTTGCTCGGCGAGTGAGAGGAGCAGGACGGTCCGGGCCAGTTGATCGACGCTCCAACCGGCGAGAGTGAAGCCTTCCGGGGCGCCGGCGGGCAGGGAGAGATCGGCGGGAAGTGGCGTTTTGGGAAACCGGCGCGTGGCGCCACTGAAGGCGTAGTAGAACGGGCGGAGCTGAAAGGCTTCGGACTGTGACGCGAGGAACTCGTCCAGCCAGGACATGGCACCGGGTTCAGCGTGTTGGCGCAGAAGTTCCAAGAACGGGGTTTTCATTCGCAAACGATCGGGATGAAGGCGCGCAGGCGCAAGTGACGAGCGCCATTGCTCTCAGGGAGGCGTCGCGGCGGTGCTTTTCCGGGTTTGCACGGCGTTGAAAACCGCTGGGATGGCACCCAGGAAAAGGCTGGTTCCGCCATAGACGAGGAGGACGAAGAGGACGCCGGCGCCGAAAGTGGCGGAGGGACCTTCCAAGCGGAAGAGGGAGGCCGCGATCAAGAGGCCGAGATTCATGTTCTTCATGCTCGACTCGATCGCCAGTGCGGTGGTGTCGGCCGGCCGGAAACGAAAGAGGGTGCGGCATGGTATCCCGATGGAGGTTTGGAGGAGGAGACAATAAAGGACGACGAGGGCCGGAACGCCGATTGGGTAGGCGCCGAAATCGAGTTTCCCGCTTCCGACGGATCCGATCACGAGGATGCTGAGTAGGACGAGGCTGGCGCGAATGGTCCACTTCGCAAAGGGGGCGATGTTTTTAACCCAGCGTTTCAGGCTCATTCCGACCGAGAGCGGGAGCAGAAGGTAGAGCGCGATTTCCCGCATGATCACCGCCGCGGGCATGGGAATTTCCGGCGGGAGATGGGCTGCGGCGAAGATCCTTAGAATCAGCGGGGTCGTGAGAAGGGCGGCGAGGGTAAGCGAGCCGGTGAGGGCGATGGACAAAGCGGCGTTTCCCCGGCCGTAGTAGGTGTAAACGTTCGACATCGAACCGCCCGGGACCGAGGCGAGCATGAAGAAGCCGACCATGATTTCGGGAGGGAAATCGAGCAGACGGGTGTAGGCGAGGGTGATGAGCGGGATGGCGAGGAGCTGGTGTCCGACGCCCGTGAGCACAGGGCGTGGTTCGCGAATCACTTCGACGAAGTCTTCGAGACGGAGGGTGGCGCCCATGCCGAGCATGGCCACGACGAGTTGTGCCGAGGCGATGAGGTAATGGTAGTGGGGGTAGTGCTCGAAGAACGCTTGCATGGCGAGCCGGCCGGAAGAACCGGGAACGACGAGGTTCGACGGACGTTGGCGCGGATTTGTGCCGCCATCCAAGTGAATTCGCTCTTCGGGAGCGGGAGGCGCTCAGGGGGAGTCACGGCGGACGGCTCGAGCCGGGTTGATCGGCGGTGAGGTGGAGGGAGTTCGCGACTTTCCGGACTTTGGTTTTGATCCGCATCATGTCATCATTCCTGCGGTCGCGGGGATCATGAAAGCGGGCGCATTTTACGCTTGGCAGCTCAGGTTGAGCGTGGGAGGGAGAGGAAACCGTCTGATGAAAACCGTTTTTGGAGCATGGATGGCGGGGATGCTAGCGATGGCGTCCCTGCAGGCCGAGTTGCTGACCCCCGAACAGATTGGGAAAGCGCTTCAGGAGCTCGAGAGTCTCGAGGAGGTGATCGAAGGAAAGCGGGTCAATGTCCGAACCTCGGCGTTCCGGGCGTTTCAGACCGCGGCTTCGACTGACCGGGCCGCTTATGAGTTTTACGTGGACTGCCATAAGCGGGTCCGGTTCGATGCCAAGGACGCGCGGTTCAGCGAATTCCGGGACTGGCGAGAGCGAAACGCGACGCGGATGAAGCAGGACGGCGCCATGATGGCGCTCAGGTTACAGCTCGAGTTTCTGCTACTGGCGCTCAAGGCGGACGAAACGGAACCGAAAGAGCGGAGGCCGGTCATCACGGAAGTCGAGGCTTTCGTCGCAAGGATCGTGGGCAACGCAGAGGAGCTGGACGGGGCTTACGAAGTGCTCCGGCAGCCGGTCAACCAGTCCATTTTCGCGGAGGCGTATGAATTGGATGAGTCGCTGAGGCTCGAGGACTGGAGCTTTTCCCCGGGGAAGTTTGGAGAGGTTTACGAGCAGACTGTGTTTCCGTTTTACCGTCGCTACGACCCGAAATCGCTGCCGCAGGCGTGGGAACGGCGCATCGATTTGGAGGTCGCATTCGTGGAGGAAACGCAGGCAGACAATCCGTTGGCGGTTGAGCAACTGCGCACCCTGCGGTTGCCCCGGCTGAAGTGGCAACGGGCCGGTGATCTCTTCGAGAACGGATTTCAGTCGCAGGGGGCGTTGGCGATGATTTCGGTTTTGCGTCAGCATCCGGATCACCCGGACGCGCCCGGCTGGGCGGAGAATCTGCGGCAGCGGCTGGAGGGCGCCCGAGCGAGTGCGCCGGGTTCCGGGGGTGTGCAGGAGCTTTGATGCGGACGGCCCGGCAGGGTGGAGGAGAATCTGCAGGTCGCGCCCGCGGCGGGACAAAGCCCGACCTACCGGAGGTCGTGGCACCTTTCAATGGAGTGCGATGCGCGTCAGGCGGTGATGTGCTCCGGGAGTTCGATCACGTCTTTGGGGAGCAGGCGTTTTTCCTGGGGCAGTTCGCGCGTGCGAAGGAAGGCTTCGAACCCGTCGATGACGGCGCGGGCGTAAGCTTCCTGGCGTTCGACGAGGAGTTTGGCGTCGGGAAGGTTGTTGCCGAAGACGGGCTCCGCGAGAGCGACGGGCATGTCGAATTCCTGGCGCAGGCGGGCGAGTTTGGTGCCGCGGTCGAGAGCGGCCGGGCGTTCGAGGACTTCGAGGGTGGCGGTCTGGAGGGCGGAAGCGAGTTGGAAACTGGCGATGCGTTCCCCGCCAGCTCCGAAGGTTTCCGTGCCGCGGATCTCGTCGGTGCGCTTGCGGGTGGCGTTGAAATGGAGTTCAATCACTCCGTCAGCGCCCCATTTGAAGGCGTCTTCGAAGGCGTGTTTCACGCCTCCGAGGTCCCGGTAAAAGGTTCGGACGTCGACGCGGCGATGTTTCGCGGCACCAGTGATGATTTCGGCGAGGCGCGTGTTGAAGGGGTATTCGTGCTGTCCGATGGCGCCGATTCCATAGGCGCCGGGTCGCAAACGGGTATGGCCGACGACGAGCGCCAAGCGGCCGGTGGGCAGCACGGCATCGCTGATGGCGTTCCAGACCAGATCGGGCTGCGTCCACGCCAACGGCGCCAACGGTCCGATCGTGGAGAGAAACTCTCGACGGCTCGGGGACATGGCAAAAGGGGGCGCGGGAACGTGGTTTGGAAGGCTGAGGGACGGGGATTATTCGAAAACGGAGCGGTTTTTGTAATGGGGGCTTGGTTCCCAACCGGTGGTGGGAGGGGCATCGCTGTTTTCACCCGTAGGCGCCTTCGAGGAGCCAGGTTTTCCCGGAGCGGGAAAGCCGGTGGAGGGCGCCGGTCTGGAGTTGGATATCCCATTCTTCGCGGTCGACCGGGGTGTCGGTCCACCATTCGCCGTTCACCGGCCATGGGCCCGAGGCTTCGCGGATGGGCGCTTCGAGATCACCGGCTTTGAGGTGCCGTGGGACGTCGAGGGATCCCCGGCGTCTGGTTTCGAC
>CAZCRA010000128.1:4697-11113 GCA_964500945.1 uncultured Verrucomicrobiales bacterium
GGGCCGGGGCGGGCGGAAACGGCGGAGGGGCAGACCGAGCTGGAACGAGGGTTCGGCCGGAAGGGCGTCGGGTCGTGAGCCCGGGGTAAACGGGAGGACTTCGAACGAATCCCGGCGGTGGCCGGGCAATGGGCGGGGAATGCCTGCGTTTTCCGGGCCCAACAGCGCTTCGATGCGGGCCACGGTATCGGCGAAGCGGTTGGGATCTTTCCAGGAGGTTTCGAGGAAATTCCGTTGGCAGTGCTTTGGCCGGGCCTGGGTGAGTTTGAGTTTGGCTCCGGCGATGGGTTGGTCCGCGGAGAAAGATTCGAGGTGGGTTTGGAGGAGCTGGAAGAGGATTTCGCTTTCCGAAGCCGGTTCCGGAACGCGGAAGGTGCGGTGGTAAGGCGGCTGGTCCGGGCGCGGGAAGAACAGCCAGAGATCGACCTGTGCCGTGACGAGGTAATGCCGGCTCATGCGTTGAACGAGGGTTTCCAACTGGCGACGGAGGATGAAGAGCAGGGGTTCGGTCGTCTCGATTTCCGGATCGAACTCGTGGGTGGCGCTGAAGTCCTCCGGGATGCTGACGGTTTGAAGCAGGCGCTGGTGCGTGCCGCGGGCGCGATCCCAAAGTGTGGCGCTTTCCGGCCCCAGACGTTCCACCACGGCATGACGCGGGAGCTGGACGAGGTCGCCGAGGGTGCGCACTCCCCAGAGGTGCAGGATGGAGAGGGATTCCGGTGCGGGGTCGAGGAGTTCAAGGGGGAGTGGGGCCAGGCGGCGCTGACGTTCGGCATCGGTGCCGGTCAGGGTTTCGACAGGATCGGCGAGTTTGGCGGCCAAGGCGGCGAGATCGGGGTTCTTGGCGATGCCGACGGCGGCCCGAAGGTCGTGCGTTTTCAACCAGGCATGGAATTCCCGTCCCAACGCACTGGGATTGCCTGGAAAGCCGTGCAAATCGAGAGTGACGAGGCCGGGGGCGGTGTGTTCGTAGTGGGGAACGTGCCGGGCGGCGGCTTCGAGCAGGTGGCGGGAGGCGGCGGCTTCGCTTTCCGCGCAGCGGGTAAGCAGGGTGAGATGGGAACAGCGCGCCAAGGCATGGGCGGCGCTCATTCCGGGCGCGACGTCGTACTTCCGGGCGGCCGGGGTGAGCTGGAGGACGCGGCCTTTGGCTTGGTGGGAGGTGGCTTTTTCGCCGGCGATTTCGTCATCGAGAAGGGCGACGGGTTCGTGGCGGAGGTTGGGCCGGCGCGCAAGCTGGGCCTGGAGGTGAAAGCCGGGGATGGCGACGGCGGCGAACACGAGCAGAGATGGGTGGGTTTTACGCGCTGAGTTTGCGGTCCTCCCGGGAAGCTGGCGGCGAGGTGTGATCGTGGCGCCCGCGAGTGCGTTTCAGGTGCAGGCGGGCGAGAATCTCGTTTTCAGGCAAGTCCAGCGCGCTCAGTGGGAGGGAGCGCTCCAGGGTGAAACGCGTGTGCGCGGCCGGGACGTTGGGGGTCCGGCTAAACACGGTCAGCGAGGTGCCGCTGCGTTCGACCAAGGCGCGAAGGCGATACCAAACGCTTTGAGAAAAACCGGTCAGGGCGCGGCGAGGGACGGATTCGAGATCGAGGATCAAGCGGGGCAGATTTCCGTCGCGAAGGAGGAAATCGGTGACGCGAAGGGCTTTCTCGACGTTTTGACAGCGCGACCAGAACAGCCAAGCCGCGCGTTCCGCTCCGAGGAAGGCAGGATCCAGGGTGTCCGCGGCATCGACGAGGGCGAGGTATTGGTTTTCGCGGGCGGAGCGCTCGAGGAGATGGGCGATGAGCAGGGCGCTTCCGGTGGAAGGGCGAGGGCTGAGGATTTCCTGGAGCTGAGAGCGAGCGGAGAAAAGCTGATCCACGATGGTCGTGGAAGCGGTTTCGCCGGGGACACCGGGGTCCTCCTTCAGGACGGGCAGTGAGGGGCCGCTGGCTTCCGGAAATTTTTCCCGGAGCAGGGTGCGGAGGTTTTGGACGGTATCGGTTTTGGAGTTCAAGTGTTCGTGAGAACACTACGAAAGATGGGGCAAGTTGGCAACCAGGAGGTGTTGGGGGGAGCTAGGAGATAGGAGCTAGGAGTGAGGAGTTAGAAGTGAGGAGTTAGGAGATAGGAGATAGGAGATAGGAGCAGGAAATCCCTTTTCGGCCCTCCCGCGCCCGAGTCACCTTTGGGCCGGGGATGATGGGGGTGCAGCCGCATCGAACGATCGCCGTCCGTGAAACGTCCCACATTTTGGTGGTTGCATCATCCGAAGCGCTCGCCACGCGGGCTCCGTCCGGGCTGAAAGGTGCGCTGCTCAAATCTTCCTCATGGCCCTGATGACGCGTCGTACGCCCCAGTCCCTGAAACGCGACGTTGATTGCCAAAAAATGTGAAGTATCGAAAAGGCGGCCATGTCATTGCAGCGACAGGAATGCCTGGAGGAAATCAAGCAGTGGCTCGTCCGACTGGAATCGAGCATTGTTGGCGACAAGGCGCTCCAGCACCAAAACTCCAGCATTCAGTTGGAAGGCTTCTTTCGCGACCTCTTGAATCTGCTCTTTGGCTGGAACCTGAAAAACGCCAATGCCCTGTTCGGATTGAACCAGGACTCCTTCGACTTGTCCGACGAGTCGGAGGGCTTGGCCGCACAGGTCACGGTGAGCACCGATGCAGCCAAGATTCGGGACACCTTGACCACGTTTATCGGGACCCACGATGCCACCTACAAGCGGCTGATTTTCGTCTATCCCCGCATCGCAGTCGGAGAAACCCGTGCCGACTTTGGCCGCCTTTTGAATGGATACGATTTCGACCCCCGGCGCGATCGGATCAGCTTGGGTGCCATCCTGCGAAAGGCCCAGCAGGAAATGGACATCGATAAGCAAATGGAACTCCGGCGTTTCTCAGGAAGGAGCTTGCTCCACTGGGAGCGGCGCTCCAAATGGGTGTCGATCCCACGATGGAAATGCTCGTTTCCGTGATCCGCTTCATGTCGGAGAATGCCCCCGCCGATGGACTTCGCGCGGACGAGTTGCGGCCTGATCAAAAGCGGAAACTGGAACGCTTCCGCGAGCACGCGGACTACCTTCTGTCCCAGTATCGCAACCACCAAGGCATCCACGTGACGCTGCTGGAAGCGCGAAAGGCAATCGGCTACGATTATGTCCGGGCGCTCAAGATTCAGGCTTGGCTCATGAACAGAAGCGTGGAGGCCTTGGACGATCACGATGGCGATGCAAAACGGGCTTTCCGGCATTTGACTACCGAGCTGCATCGGCACGCCATCGAGGCGGGCCATTCTGCCGAGGAGACGGCCATTCGCTTCCTGCTGGCGGAGGAATTCCTCCGATGCAATGTTTTCCCGAACCCCACTGACCCATGACCCTGGTATCCAAAGACGAGCCGCTCCGGACATCGATGGTCTACATCGGCTACCTGATCCTCAAGCGACTCGAAAAGGCGAGCGAGGCCCGTCTCTCGCTTCCCGAGTTGGCGAAGCATCTCAATGCCCACGGCGTCAATGAATACCGGCCCATCATGTTTGGCCTGGTGTTCCTCTATTCGGTGGGCGCCATCGATTTCAAGGCGCCCTACATCTACAAGATCAAGTAATGTTCCGGCTCCACCGGCTGTCCTGTTCGCCCCATTTCTTTGATCCGGTCGAATTCAAAGAAGGCGTCAATCTGATCCTGGGCGAGCGCTCGGACAAGGGGCCGCAGGGCAAAAAAGTAAATGGCGTTGGAAAGAGCCTCTGCGTGGAGTTTCTCCATTTCGCGCTGTTGCGGTCCTTCTCCGACACCCGGGTTTCCAGAATTCCACGCGAGATCCTTCCCGAAGACTTCCAGGTAGAGTTGGACCTTTCCGTTGGCACCCAGCGGATGACCATCATCCGCCGGTTGGCCTCACCGAACGAGCCGACGATCACAACCCCGGTCGGAACGCAGACCTTCGCGAAGCTGGAGGACGCCACGCAGTATTTGGGGGAGCTGCTATTCGCCGCTCATCCCTTTGCCGGTCAGATCAGTTTTCGCCAACTTCTCTCTCTCCTGATGCGCGACGAATCCTCAGGCTTTCAAGACTTTTTGGATCCGCATTCGCCCAAGCGAAACATCCCAGTGGACATCACCCCGCATCTCTATCTACTAGGTATTGATCTTCGTCCGTATCAAAATCTCCGCCAAACCATCGAGCGCCTGAAAGAGCAGAGGAAAGTCATCGCAGTTCTGAAAAAGTCACTGACGGACAACAATAGCATCAAAATTCAGGACGTTCCGCTCAAGCTGAACGCGGAACGTGAGGCGGCTCAGAAGATCGAACAGGCCTTGGCGACGCTGAAGGCGGACCCGGCTTTTGAATCGGTTGAGGCGGACATTGTGGCTATTGAAACCGAACTGCACCGGCTGCGCGCACACCGTAAAGCTCTTGGCTATCAAATCTCCGAGATTCAATCGATTCCCCTTCCGGAGCGCATTGACGCTCCCGATCTCAAGATCGTTTTTGAACGAATTGAAGCTGGCTTGGGGGAGTTGGTGGAGAAGTCTCTCGACCAGGCGATTGACTTCAAATCCGAAATCGAAAAACTGCAACATTCGCTTCAGCAGGACGAGATTCAGCGCCTGGAATCAGAAAGGGAACGTTGCCGCGTCGATATTGAGCGCCTGTCCGCGCGGCATGCGCAGTTGGTGCGGGATATCGATACGGAGGGGGCGCTCGGCGAACTCAAGACAGGGCTTGAAGTCGCCAACCAGCGCACTCGCGACTATCATCGCTTGGAGGCACAGTATCGCGAATACGAGGAGCTTCAGGAAGCGTCGTCTGACCTCAAGGCCAAACGTGTGAACGATCTTCAAGAGGTTCGCCACTTACTCAGCGCGAGTAAGGCTGTCGAGCAGTCGATGAACGCCACCGTGGTGGCCTTTCATCAGCGCATCATGAATAGCAGCGATGCCCTGTTTCAGTTTCAGTTGAATGATCGCACGACCGTGGATCGCCCCTTGAAGTTCGACCTGCGCATTCAGGATGACGGCAGTGGTAGTATCAATCGCGACCGCGTCTTTATCTATGACATGGCGCTGCTCTTCGATCCCTTGGCTCGGCGGCAACACCCGGGCTTTCTGGTCCATGACGGGATCCTCGAGGTCGATCAGGATACGCTCACGAAATGCCTCAATTTCATTCACCAGCAGATGGAGGACGCTCCGGCTTTTCAATACATTCTGACCTTGAATAAGGACAGAATCGATAATCCGGAACAACGGGCCGAAATCGATCTCGACCTCGAAGAGGCGAAGCGGGCCACGTTCACGAAGGAAAGCCAGTTCTTGAAGACGCGATACCAGGAATTGTAATCGCGCATAGATTCGCGTGAGGGCCACCACTCGGCGGCGGACAAGTTCTTGAACCTTGGCTCTCAGCCGAACCACCCACTCCGCCACCGGTCCGGCGTCGATCCAGCCGAGAGTGATCATGAGGAGGGTGGCCGTGGGGGATAGGAGGGCTATGAGGAGGAGGAGCAGGAGGAGCCGGAGCGGTGCGGGCTTTCAGGCGGGTGACTCGGCAATGGTGGCTGCCGTGGCGCCGTCCTCTTCCAGGGGTGGGTGCGGGCACGGCTTCGGCAGGTTCTTCGCGTGCTTCCGGCCCATCCGGCCCGGGAGAAACTTCGCATAGCCGTCCTCTTCGCAGGTGCCAGAAAATTATTTGGCCGGAGAACCGAACCGAAGAGACCGATCTTGCGAACGCCGAGCGCGCGCAGTTCCTCGCTTCGGGATTCGATCTGGCGAATGGGTTCCTCCGCGTTCATCGTGTCGTCAATCCGAGGGCCGTTCGCCAAGCGGCATGCAACTGAGGCGACCCGGATTTTCTACCCGCTCGAGGCGCACGGGGCAAAGCTTTTCAGATCCACCCCAAATCCCCGGCGGCTCATCCCGTTCCAACCTCAGACCGCCCTCGTGCCGGCCGGACACGGACGCTTCTGGACCGCGAAGGGTCGCTGCCCGGCGGGCCTGAGGCGTTCGCACTCTGGAATCTCTCATGCCCGCCGGGCATCGGGCGTATCGAGTCGCAAACGCGAGAAGCCCATCGGGCCGGAGGCGTTTCGATGCGCAAATCCGGGATGCCCGGCGGGCCTTGGGGCCTTCCGGACCGCAAATGGCGCGTGCCCGCCGGGCCCGGGGCGGGTCCTGACCTCGAATGGGGCGTGCCGCCGCGGGCACGGGCCGTTTCGATACTCAAATCCGAGAAGCCCGGCAGGCATGAGAGGGATGCGGGGCTCGAACGCCTCAGGCTCGGGCTCACCGACGACATGACCCTGCCGGCGCGGCCGCGCTGGCCGCTCGACGAGGCCCGGCCGGCGCTGATCGGCGCCGGACGCAAGGGCCCCAAGGCCTGACCCCAGAGGAGACCCGCCCCGATGCCCTTCGTCCTGATCTGCC
>CAZCRA010000129.1:0-1776 GCA_964500945.1 uncultured Verrucomicrobiales bacterium
CCGTCCTTCTCTTCCTTCTCGGCGGATGGCCCTGGGTCATTTGGGGCATCTGTGTCCGAATCCCCCTTTCGCTGACCGGTCACTGGTTCATCGGCTATCTCGCTCACAACGAGGGCCGGCCCCGCACCTGGCACCTCGAAGGGCACGCCGTTCAGGGATACAACGTCCCCGGCTTCGGCCTGCTCAGCATGGGAGAAGCCTGGCACAACAACCACCACGCCTTCCCCGAATCCGCCCGGCTCGGCCTGGAGCCCGGCCAGTTCGATCCCGGTTGGTGGTTCATCCGCTTCCTGGAGCGAGCCGGCCTGGCCCATCGCGTCCACCAGCCCCACACCCTGCCCCCGCGCCCGGAACGGAGGCGCCTGCGCACTCCAAAAAAGCGGCTTCAATCCGCTTTGACGTCGTCCATAAAGGCGTAGCAAAGCAGGTGGTAAATCGCCATCTGCGCGTCTTCGACCCGGCCGTAGTGAGTGTCCTCGATGACGATCACGTGCCGCGCCAGATCCGTCAGGGTTCCGCGTTTCCCACCCACCATCGCCAGCGTCACGAGCCCGTTCCCATTTGCCCATTCAAAGGCTTCCACCAGATTGGGCGACGAACCGCTCACGCTGGCGGCGAGCAACAGATCGCCAGGCTGCGCGTAGTTCTCGAGCTGGCGCCGAAAGATGCTGGCATAATCGTAATCGTTACCCAGCGCGGTGATCCACGGCGTGTTGTCGTTCAAGGACAGCACGCGAAAGCGCTCTCCCAGCGCATCCGACGCGCCCTTGCCCAGGTCCGTGGCGAAATGAGAGGCGTTGGCCGCGCTGCCGCCGTTCCCGCACACGAAGATCTGCCGTTTCTCGCGATGCGCCGTCTGAAAATGTCCGATCCACTGGGCGATCTGATCCGCGGGAAGGGAGGTCAAAAGGTTTGCCTGACGCTTCAGGTAAGTTGTAATCCAAGGTTCGAATGCTGTCGCTTCGCTGTTCATGTCTCGCTTCCGCTTCGCTGCCCGCCGACCCTACCCCCAACTCCCGCGATTCGTCTCGGCCAATTTGGGAAAAATCCACCTCGCGAGGTGCTTCCATCCCCGGCCTCAGCGATGTTCAACGTCATGGCGACCCCACCCATTTACCTCGGCATCGACATCGGCGGCACGAAAACGGCCGTCAGCCTGGCGTCGGAAACGGAGGGCGTGATCGCCAAGGAACGGTTCACCAGCAGCAACGACCCTTCGCGCGACGCGTCGGAGATGATTCGTCTGGGGCGACGTCTGTCGGCATCTGGCCCTGAAGTCGCCGGCATCGGCATCTCGGTCGGTGCCATGTTCGATCCCGTTTCGGGCTGCTTTCGGGAGGCCCCGCACAAACCCGCGTGGGAGGGATTTCCCATCATGTCCACCATCGCCGAAGCTTTTTCCCTTCCCGTCGCCGCCGACAACGACGCCAACGCCTGTGCGCTGGCGGAATGGCGATACGGCGCCGGTCGGGGAGCGCGCCACCTGGCCTTTCTCACCTTCGGCACGGGTTTGGGTGCCGGACTGATCTTAAATGGGCAGCTCTATCACGGTGCCTCGGCGCTGGCCGGCGAAATCGGCGCCACCCGGATCGCAGAGGACGGTCCGCCCGTCCGCGGAAAGCCCGGTTGCCTCGAGGGCTACGCTTCCGGAGCCGGAATCGCCGGTTTGGTCCAGTGGCGCCACGCGTCCTGGCAGGGCAAAACGTCGCTGACCCCGGACGCGAGCGCACAAGACGTGGCCGAGGCCGCTCGCCAAGGCGATCGCTTTGCCCGGGA
>CAZCRA010000129.1:1786-10973 GCA_964500945.1 uncultured Verrucomicrobiales bacterium
CCTGGCGGAGAGCGGCGACGCCCTGGGGCGCGGCCTGGCCATCCTCCTGGACCTGCTGAACCTCGAGGTGATCGTCATCGGCTCGATCTTCGCCCGGTGCGAAGACCTGATTCGCCCCGCCATGGAAGCCGCCCTCGAGCGCGATGCCATGACCGCCACCCTGGGCGATTGCCGGATCAGCCCCGCCGCCCTCGGCGAAGAAATCGGCGACCACGCGGCACTTGCCCTGGCCGTGGAACAGGCGAGGCGCTGAAGCCGCCCGTACTTCCTCCAACATCAAAAATCACAATTCAACATTCGTCACTCATCACTCGTCACTCGTCATTCTTACTCCATCGACTGGTCGCCCTTCACCCTCATGGGGGCACGAAGCGACGATGGAGTGAACTGGAAACCGCTGGAAGGCTTCGGATGCGGGAGAGCCGGGTTTCGAGCGACTGGCGCCTCACCATCTCCTCACCGTTGAGGGCGGCTCCGGCAGCGGCGTCTACGTCGATCCTAACGAGACAGGCGGCTATCGCTACCGCATCTTCGGCCGGCTCGACGGCGAAGCCGTTCATGAGCGTGCCCTCGCCAACCCAAATCATCGCTGGCACGAAATCGCCGTGGCGGAAGGCCCGAAACGCTACTTCGGCGAAGGCATCACCATCGTTTCGCGCGATGGCGTCGATTGGGAGGTGAAGACCGGCGGTCATTGGGATTGGCTCGCCGGCGATTGGTTCCCCGAACCACCCGTCTTCGCGTTTTGGGACGAACGCCGCCAGCGCCACGTGATGACCGCGCGCCCGGGCTGGGGCGACCGGAGGCAGGTGATCCGCGAGAGCGCCGATTTGAAGGAATGGACCGAACCGGAACTGCTCTTCCAACCGGACGCCCTCGACACCCACGGGCCGGTATGATTTTACGGCCTGCCCGTCCATCCCGTCGGCAACGGGGCGGGTTTCGCCGGTCTGCTCTGGATCTTCCACAACGCCAACAGCCGCCCCGTCGGCAGCTTCAATCAATTCTACGGCCCCATGGACGCGGAACTCGTTTACAGCTACGACGGAAAGCGCTTTTCCCGGACGACCCGCAAACCCTTCCTGAAACGAAACCCCATCCCGAAACCCGGCTGCATCCAGGTCAGGCCATGCGCCATCGTCGAAGCGGGGGACCAGATCTTCATCTACTCGCAAGGGACGCGGGGGGCTCACGGAAGGGAACGCTCGGAACAGCGCCGCGACCCCGGCCGCCAACACGCCACCCTCCTCCTGCATCGCCTCCGACGCGACGGCTGGATGTTCGTGCGCCCGAAAGGCGACTGGGCCCGGCTCCAGTCCAAACCCTTCGTGCTCTTCGAGAACGGCATCACGCTGAACGTGAACGCGGCATTCGGCGAGGTGCGCTACCAGCTCACCGACCTGAAGAGCCAGCCCCTCCCGGGACGCTCGTTTGAGGACTGCCTACCCCTCCGCGGCGTCGATGGCCTCGACGTGCCGCTGAAGTGGAAGACCGAATCACCAGCACCCGTCATGAACCGTCCGCTTCGTCTGGAGCTCGAGTTCCGTCAGGCCAACATCTACGCCATCGGCATGCACCACCATTTCCTCGACGCCCAGGATCTCTGGCGACTCGAAGACGGAAAGCCCATCCCGGCGCAACGATTCGATTTCTGACGAACGCGCCCCCCCCCCAGGGCGCGCGTTCACCCCTGCGGCTTCTCGAATTCCCGCCGCGACGGTTTCTCCGGCCCCGGAAAATCCTCGGGCAACGCCTGCGTCACCCGGCCCGTCGCCGCCCACTCCGCGCCTCGCAGGAAGGTGGCGATGAACCCGACCGACTCGAAAGCCGGCGTGTCATGGCCCAACGTGGTGTGAAACACGCGTCCTTTGTGGTAGTCGACCGTCATCAGAATCGGCTCGTGACGTCCCTGCTGCTTCAATGCGTCGGTGTCCGCCGCGGTCGCCAGCACCACCAGATTCTCCGCCGGTCCCCGCAGATGGGAGTAGCACTCGTCCTTTGAATGCATCCAGAAGTCCGGCATGCCGCGCGTGATGGGATGTTCCCGGTTCCGGATCGTGATGAGGAATTCCGACTGAGGTCCGTGCCGGCCGGCTTTTCCCGGCGTTTCGTCCCGCACGAACCCTTTGGTCTCGGCGTCCCAGTAGACGTAGGGCCCCGACCGCTCGTCGCGCCCACCCCAGCCGCCGAGACCGATCATGCGGTTGAATTCGGGCCACTCGGGCCAGCTGTTGTTGGCGGCGTGCACGACCACCAATCCGCCTCCCGCCTGCATCCAGGCCTCGAACCGGCGCCGGGTCTCCTGCGGCCAAGCCGACGCCTTCCACCCGAAGTTGCTCACCACCAGGTCATACTGAGCAAAATCGGGCTTAAAATCTGGATCCGCCTTTGGTTGCTTCAATCCCTCCTTCTCCCCCGCGCCGGCCAGGGGAAGCCAATCCTGCTCCCGTTCCCACCGCCACAAGTAGCGCGTCCGCACCACATCCACTTCGAACTGCCCAGTGTCCTCGAGATACTCGCGCATCATGATCGTCGATTTCGGCCAAACCGCGTGGTTGTTCTGCCCATCGACGATCAGCGTCCGGATGGGCTCGGCGGCTGCGCTCACCATCGAAACAGCCAGGGCGAGGAGAAGGAGTGAGGTCATTTTCGTCGCAGTCACAAGACCAAACCAAACCTCACCCACCCCATTTCGCCAGAACCTTCTGCGCCGTCAGCGCGGCCAGACCACAGGCCACGATCAACCCCACGGCCGAAAGGACCAGCACCGGCCGGGGCACCGCTCGATCCCCTGTCAGTTCGCGTCGCGTCCCCAAATAGAGCAGCGCCAAGGCCAGCGCCGGAATTCCCAGCACCGTCAGAGCCTGGGCCAACGTGATCAGGTGCACGGTGCTCCCCTCCCGCGCCATCGATGCCAGCGCCACCACCATCCCCACGCCCAGGGCGACCGAGGTGAGGTGAAGTGGCCAGCGATGCTCCAGGCGCGCGCCTTTGCCGAGCGAATCCGAAAGCACCGTCCCGCCGATCAAGGCATTCCCCAAAAACGAACTGAACGCCCCGGCGAAGATCCCGGCGCAGAAGATGCCTTTGGCCGCCGACCCGAAAAGCGGTTCCATTTGCCGCGCCACATCCCCCACCGAACTCAGCGTCACGTCCGGGCGACCGTAAAACGCCCGCCAGCCCGTCATCAAAACGACGCAGGTCACCGCCCCGAGCACCGAAATGCTGACGACCGCGTCCATCGTGCCTTTCCCCACCTCCCCAGTCCCCCAGCCCTTTTCCCGGACGAGATAGGCCTGGTAAAACGCGCCCCCCACCGAAAACGTCGTGCCAATCATCCCGAGCAGCGGGATCCAGTCGCGCTCGCCTGATGGCACCGGGTGTCCCGTCGGGCCGGGAAGCGACATCGCCACGGCAAAGTTGATCAGGAACGCCACGACCATCAGCGCGACGAGCACCTTCATCAGCCGTTCGATCGAGCGGTAAAGGTCCCGCAACCCATACAGGCCCGCGATGGCGATCCCGTTGATCGTCAGCAAAACCAGGGTCCGCAGCCCCAGCGGCAGCGGTTCGTCGCCCACCAAGGGTTCCAGCCCTCCCACGACCGCCAGGTTATTCGACGATTGAAAGAGCGCGACGAGCGTGAACAAAACGCCGCCGATCGCGATCGCCACCGGTCGCCCTAGTCGCCCCGCCAGCTCCTCCGCAAGCGACTTCGGATACACCGCCCCCAACCGCGCCGATAGCGCCACCATCCCGATCATGAGGACCGTCGCGCCCAGGATCACCGGCAAACCGGCTAACCCGAACGTGGCTCCCACCTTCGAACTCGTCAGGATCGAGCCAGGCCCCAGCACCACCGCCGCCACGATGATCGCCGGCCCCACCGCTGCCCAAATGCGTTTCATCCTTTCAACCTTCGATCGCCTTCCGCGGGTTCACGTCCATCATCTTCCGGAGCGCATCCTCGTCAATTCCACACGCCGCGGCCAGCTTTCTTCGGATTTCCGGAAAGGTCACCGTCGATCCCGCCAGGTTCCGCGATCCCGGTTTCCGCGCCGCTCCGGTCGAGTCCACCTCGACGGTCATCCCCGACAAGCGGTGCACCCCGGGCCCCAGCCCAGCCGCGGCGATGGCGTCGCTCACCAGAATCGCCCGGTCGAAACCCACCAGGTCCAGGTAGTTCCGGAGCGCGAACCACTCGATGTGAATCCCATCCGGAATGAAGCAAATCCACAACCGGTCGCGAAGAAACAGGGCCCGCTGAACGAAGTTGTCGTGCCGCGCCCATTCGACCGGGCACCCATTGCCCAGGTGGGTGATCATGCTCAAACCGTGATCGATCGCCGCCCGCAGTTGCTCCAGCGTCGGATCGCAATGCCCGGCCGACACCGTCACGCCTTCCCCAGCCAAATACTGCGTCGTCGCCAAACCCGCATCGCACTCTGGCGCCAGCGTCACCAACCAAATCAACCCGTCCCCGGCCTCGAGCAGACGCTTGGCGCCATCGACGCTTGCCGGACACACGGCTTCGGGTGGATGCGCCCCGATGTAACCCGGTCGATCGTTCAGAAAGGGCCCTTCCACGTGAATCCCCGCGATCATTTGGCGAACCTGATCGTCCTCCTCACGCAGCCGTGCCAGGCGGCGGAGCTTTGCCTCGAGATTCGGCAGGTGATCCGTGATGAGCGTGGCCAGGATGGCGTCGACTCCGTCCTCCGTCAGCGCACGGCAGGCCCGGCTCAGGTCCTGGGCATTCAGGTCCGGCGAGTTGAAATCCACGCCCGCGTAGCCGTTCACCTGGAGATCAAAGGGCTTCACAAGCGCTGCGCGGACGCGCGATCCAGATACAGCCGGCAGTCCGGGTGCGTTTGCAGAATCGATGCCGGCACCTCGGGCGTCACCGTGCCGCGCACCGCCTGGCGAACCGCTTCGGCCTTCCGCTCATCCGGCACGGTGCAGATGATCGTCCGGCTCTTCAGAATCTGCCGGACGGACATCGAAATCGCCCGCGCCGGCACGGCCTCCAGCTCCGGAAACCAGCCCTCCCCCCACTGTTGCCTCCGGCAGGCTTCGTCCAGTTCCACGATCAGGTAGGGCGCCTCCGTCTCGAAATCCGCCGGCGGATCGTTGAACGCCAAATGCCCGTTCTCGCCGATGCCCACGAAGGCGACCTCGACCGGTTCCGCGGAAATCAATGCGCCCACGCGCTCACACTCCCCAGCCGGTTCGGCCTCGCCGTCCAAAAAATGGAACGCGGCCAAGGGCAGCGGCAGTCGGCTGACGAACCGCTCCCACAGATACTTTCGGAACGAGGCCTCGTGCCGGATCGGCAAGCCGATGTATTCGTCCAGATGAAAACCCGTGAGCTTCGGCCAGTCCAGGTCTTCCCGGACCAGTTGTCCCAGCATCTCGAACTGCGAGGCACCCGTGGCCACGATGAACGCCGCTCGGCCCCGCTTTTCGAGCGCCTCCTGGAGAACGGTTGCGCCCGCGTTCGCCGCCGCCGCCCCCATCTCCTCCTTGGTCTCGAAGATCAGCGGCTCCATTTTCCTCCATTGCTCACAAGCTCGCGGCCAAGCGCTCCAGGCGCCCTGCGTAATCCACCCACACCCTCCGGCCCTCCCCGGTGTCGTCGATGTCTTGCCCGGCGTGAATCGCCGCCTTCAGATGGGGCTCGATCGAAATCCATCCGTCGTACCCGCACGCCTTCAGATCCGCCAAAATGCGCTTCTGAATGGGGTCCTCATCCACGAAACAGGTCTGGTAAGTGCCGTCCGGCCCCGGAATCGCGCTCTTGATGTGGATGTGGACGAGTTGCTCCCGGCAGCGGTCGTAGTAGTCCCAGGTCGCCTCCGCGTCGTTGACTTCCAACGTTTGATTCCCGGTGTCGAAGATCATTTTGAAAGCCGGATGATCCACCGCTTCCACCAGTTCCAGGAACCCGTCCGCCGTCCCGCCATAGCCGCTGCAGTTTTCGTGGCCGAGCAGGATGCCCTCGTCTTCCGCCATCTGCGCGAGTTCCCGGATCCGCCGGACCGCTTCCGCTTTCCAATCCGCGCGGCTCAGCCCGCCCTCCTCGGGATTCGGATAAGACATGATCCGGAGCAGCTTCGCCCCGCACTGCCGCATTCGGGGTGCCACCCGCTTCAATTCGGCCACGTCGACGGCGAAATCGGAGGTGATGGGCCGGGACCAGTTCGCGATTTGGCCACCAAACCCCACGACCCCGATGGACGCCGCTTGCAACTTCTCCCAGGCCGCCGCCCAAGCGTCGTCGCTCAAATCGCAAACGCTGGTTCCATCCAGCAACCGCAGCTCGATGGCATCCCAGCCCACTTCCTTCAATGTCGAAATCTGCCCTTCCAGGCTCTTCTCCGCCTCGTCGGCAAATCCAGTGAATCGAAAATCCATCCCTTCCCCTATCCAACCCCAGCATCGAATTCAACCCCGATCATCCCGCTGACCCTCCCCAACGCCACTCCGGAAGCGCGACGGCGTTTTCCGCTTTCACCGGCGCCGAAAAGCGGCGTAGCTTGTGGCGATGAATCGCATTCTGTTGCTGCTCTTGGCCGGTGTGACCGGGGGAATGCTCGCCACCGCGAGCGCCGAGGACGAAGCCGCAAGGCTTTCTTCGCCGATCGGAACCCCGAAAATGGAGGGCGCCGCCTCCGATCTGTCGGGGAACTTCTATTTTTGCAACATGCAGGCCGACGGTTTGGATTTAAACGAGGCCGGAAACGTCGGCGTGATTCGCCCCGGGGCGGCCGAGCCGGAAGTGTTCGTGGCACTGCCTGCTGGCATCCGCGGGAACGGCCTCCGCGTCGGCCCTGACGGCGGTCTTTACCTCGCCGATCAACTCGGAGGCAAAGTCGTGCGCATCGATCTCGAAACGAGGGAAGTCACGATCGTCCACGATTTCGAAGTTAAAAATCCGAAGTGGACGCAGACGCCAAACGACCTCGCCATCACGCCGGACGGGAAACGGCTCTACATCAGCCGTGTCGGCGCCGGGCTTTGGACCATGACCCTCCAGGGCGAGGATGTGAAGAAGGTCTCCGGCAAGGGCACGAACGGCGTCGAGGTCTCCCCGGACGGAAAGCTCCTCTACGCTTCCCACGGGTTCTATTCGATCCAGCCCGACGGGACACTCGAGGACACCGGCATCAAACCAAACTTGCCAAAGGAAGGATGGGCTTACACCGACGGCATGCGCGCCGATGCCGAGGGAAATCTCTACATCTCGCGCGCCGGCGGCCGGGTGCCGGATGAAAACGGGAAGCGCGTCCAGCAACGGGGCGGGGTTCACGTGGTGGCGCCCGACGGCTCCCTGCTGCGAACGATCCGCGTCGACCACCCTCGCGTCCATAACGTCGGATTCGGTGGCCCGGTCGGCAAAACCCTCTTCCTCATCTGCCCCGGCCGCGACGGTTTCGTGGCGAAGTGGGAAAACGACGTCCCGGGCGCCTACTTGGCCAACCTCGAGCGCTGGGCGGACGAGTAGACACAGATAGAAACGTTTCAGCTGCTCCGCCTCCGAACCGGCCAGGTAACGCATGAAAGCCGCCATCACCGCCCTCATCGGGATGACGGCCTACGTGGCGTTCATTGCCTACCTCGTTTCCGCCCGGATGGGCAACCGCTTGGTTTGGCCCGATGACTGGCTCCTGCCCTTCGCGGGCATGGCCCTAAGCGTGGGCGTAGCCGCCGGATGCGGCGCCGCCGCCATGAAAAGCAAGGATCCCGTCGCGGCTTTCCTGGGGCGGACCACTCTCATCCTCACCGTCATCCCTCTCCTGATCGGCGCGATCCTCCTAACCCTCTCCATCGCTATTTGGGGCTGACACCGCAAGCCCCGCACCGCAGCAACCCTCCGCCACCGTTAAAGAGGACAAGAGTTGGGATTGCCCAACCAAGCAAAGCCCGTTCGGTCTACCGGCGCCGACGGGCCAGGAAGGAGGCCATCCCGGCCAAAAGAATCACAGCCGTTGAAGGCTCGGGAATGGCGGTCACCGAAAAATTGTCCGTGGAGAACCCTCGAACCGCCGTCGTAGCGCCATGGTCGAACACAAAACCGGTCACGCCGAGAGACAGACCGGTATAGGTGGTGTCGACCACGCTTCCGAGTAGTTCGCCCGCGCCAAAAGTGGTTGGATCACCGGTCAGGGTCTGAACGCCAAAGACCGACCACGTGCCGGTGTTCTGATTGAAGTCCACTCGGGCCGTCAGGTTGTTGCCGAACCCGGGAATGACGGACGAACTCAACTCGAACAATTCCGTCACGTTGGCAAAGCCGTCATCACTAGAACCAGTGCCGAGCCCTCCCGTGTAGCGACCGAAGATCCAACGATCGTCGTTTGTGCCACCATTGTCTTCGATCGTGAGCACATAGCCCGAGCCGCTTCCCGTCACGTCGGCATTCGACCCAGCGATGACATAGCCCTGCATGTAGGTCCCGGACGGATTGAACGAGGCGTTTGCTCGCTGAAAGCTCCACTGAACCAGCGGAGCGACTCCGTTGTCCAGGACGGGATCGTAGGGTCCGGTCGCGGAGAGAGTGCGAACCACGGAGATCACGCCGCCGCCTCCCCCGTTCCCGTTGATGTCGACCTCGGTTCGAGCGCGGTTACCTTCGATGTAGCCTCCCGTCGAAGGACCGGACCCGGTGGACGTGACCGTCCAACCGTTGCCGATTGGCCCATCAGCGCGATTGAAGTCGTCTTCGAAGAACCCGGTTCCGTCCGCGATTACACGCCTTCCCTCCCGGATGGGGCTCGGACCGATGACGACACCGATTTCGAGTGGGTTTACATCCACGAAATGCAACGCCGCAGCCAGATCCTGCTCCCGCCCGATGACATCGCGAAACTCTGGCGGGAACGAATCAACCGGCGCATCTGGTGTTCGAATCAATACGCCCGGCAACTCATGGACATCGGCCTGACGCCCCCGCTCACCGGCAACGTCCTGCTCAACCCCTGGGCCGAGTTCAATATCTCCGGCCAGTTCCTTTGCGAAACCTTCGGTCTGATCGCTCCCGGCCTGCCGCAAACCGCCTCGAAGATCGGCCTTCACTACACCCGCGTGGCCATCGACGGCGAACCGGCGCAAACCACGCAATTTTTCGACACCATGATCGCCATGGCGTTCTTCACCAGCGACATGGAAGCGCTCCTCGACGCCGGAC
>CAZCRA010000130.1:0-10922 GCA_964500945.1 uncultured Verrucomicrobiales bacterium
AACCTCTTAAGTTAATGCCATTCAGACTAGACGGATATTTCAGAACGAAGCAAGGCTCACGCAAAGACGCGGAGACGCGGAGGTTTCCATGGGGCCGCCTGATTTGTTGTTCCCGCCCGGGCCGTCGGACCCATTGCTCTGGGCCTACCGGCGCGGGCGGGCGCGGTTGCGTTTCGTCCCCTCCCGGGGATCGGGACGACGGCCGGTTCAGTCCCCCTCATGACGCCGGATCACTCCGTCCGGCGGGTTTTGGTCTGAGCTGCGGAGCAAGCGGAACCCGATGTTGTTGTTGCTGTTGTCCGGGTTGTTGTTGTTGCGGTTCGCGACGCGGCAGTTGTTCGCGTTGTTGTTCCAGCTGCCGCCCCGGTTCACCCGGTTCGTTCCCGATGGCCGCCGACCGAAAGGATTGAAAGCATCGAATCCGCCACTGCCGGGACTTGGCCAGCAGGGTGAATGCCGTGAGCGCGGTCAAGCGTTGCTGAATGGCGGCTTCACCGATTATGCCCCTATCATGCAGGCATGTGAGAATACGCAATTTGCGGCGGTAGCGTACCTTGCTGCGCCGGTTCAGTGCAGTACAGCGGGGGAAAAGGCGGTAGCCGAGAAAGTCCATCCCCAGCGCCGTTCGTTGCGGACTGGGCGGATGCTTCAAGCACAAGTCCAAATCGTTCTGAACGAAGGCCTCGATCCGGCGGCCCGCCACCAGCAGGGGGGCCTTATCCCGCGCCCAGCAGACAAAGTCGTCCATGTAGCGCACGTAGCCGCTGGCACCGGGCAGGTTTTGGCAGAGCCGGTCGAGCGGGGACAGGTACAGGTTGGCCAGATGTTGGCTGGTCAGGCTGCCGATGGGCAGGCCGCGCCCTTCCTCCGGTCGGTGGGAACGCACGATCCGCTCCAGCCAGTAGAGCAACTCGGGGTCTTTAAAGAGGCGCTCCAACCGCCGTACCAGCCGGTCGTGCGGGATTGACTCGAAATACTTGCGGATGTCCAGCTTGAGATACCAGTCACAGGCGCGGGCCCGCTTCTCCGCTGCGGCGATGGCCTTGAGCCGACCCTTGTCCTTGCGGCAGGCGTAGGTGTGGTGGACGAGCTGCCGCTCCAAAATCGGCTCGCACAGGTTCATCAGGGCGTGGTGGAAGACCCGCTCGGGAAAACAGGCGGCGTGGATGGTGCGCTCCTTGGGGTCGTAGACCTTAAAAACATGAAAGCGCCCCACCTCGAAGCTGCGGTCGAGCAGCTCTTCCCGCAGGCGCTCCAGATTGGCGTCGAGATTCTCCGAGAAGCGCCGCACTTCGATTTTCGCCCGCTTGCCTCTGGCCGCGCGGTGGAAGGCCAGCAGCAGGTTGCCCCGCTCGACCACGGCGGGCCACAAATTGCCCGCGCGCTTCATTGCGCCGCTTTCCTCTCTTCCTTCAATACAGCCAGAAAGGCCGCCCCGTATTTTTCCACTCGGGCCTCGCCAATGCCCGGCACCTTGCCGAGGGCCGTCGCACTCTCCGGCCGGGCCTTGACGATCTCCGCGAGCTGCTCGTTGGTGAAGACCGAGTAGGCCGGGATCGCCTCCTTCTCGGCCAGCTCTTTGCGCAGGACCCGCAGCTTCGAAAAAACCGCGAAGTCGGCCTCCGAGAGCACCTCCTTGTAATCGACCTTAGGCTTGGGGGATGTGTTTCCGGCCATAGCCGCGCCGCCCGGACCGTCCAGCACCTCGACGCAGAAGGCCCAGAACGAGCCCTCCCCGCAGGCTACAAACTCCTTGCGCACGGCGGCAATCCGCCCGCCGCGCAGGAGCTTGTTGAGCGCGTCCTTCGCCGCACCCTGGCCCGTTACCGGGATCTGGAAAAACTCAAACGGCATAGTATCGATTCACCCACTCCTCCATCACTCCACTTCTCCACCACTCCACTCCTCCATCACTCCACTCCTCCAACACTCCATCACTCCATCACTCCGCCCGGCCGGTGGTGCCGCTTGCGCCTTCGTCCCTCAGGCTTGCTGGCACCACCCGGCCCGCTCCGCTCCTGTTTTAGCTCAGTTCTCTTTTTCATGAGGGGGACTATCTGCGGAGCAAGCGGAACCCGATGCTGTTGCTGCTGCTGACCGGGCCGTTGCCGTTGCGGTACGCGACGCGGCAGCTGTTCGCGTTGTAGCCCCAGCTGCCGCCCCGGAACACCCGGTACGCCCCCGACGTCGGCCCGGTCGGGTTGTTTGACGGCGAACTGCCGTAGTAGCTCGACGAATACCAGTCGCCGCACCACTCCCACAGGTTCCCCGCCATGTCGTAAAGCCCGTAGCCGTTCGCGGCAAAGGTCCCCGCCGGACTCGTGTACGGGTTGCCCCCGTCGTCCCAGTCGGGGTGGTAGGTGTAGCTGGTGTACGGGCTCACGTCGTAGCTGTAGGCGCTGCTGTTGGCCCGGTAGTTCGCACGATCGTGGTCGATCGTATCCCCCCACGGAAAACGCTTCCCGCTCTGGCCGCCCCGCGCGGCGTACTCCCACTCCGCCTCCGTCGGCAGGCGGTAGCCGCTGGCGCTGTAATTCACATCGGGCGTGCTGTTGCCTGTCCGGTACACGTTGCCCCCAACCCGGTAGCATGGTGACAGCCCCTCCATTTCGCTCATCGCGTTGGCAAATTTCACGCATTCATACCACGTCACAGTATGGACCGGATGGTCCGCACCCTTGCCGGAGCCACCTGCTGGCGTGAGGTCATAGCCGTGGCTCTGCGCCCACGACGTCACCGCGTCCCATTCCGCCTTCGTCACCTCCGCACGCTGCATGTAAAACGACGACACCGTCACCGTGTGCACCGGTGCATTGCTCAAGCCGTCGAGACTGTCCCCCATCTGGAACGTCCCGCCCGGGATGTAGGCGAAGCCGGTGGCCGGCGGCGCGTCATTGGCGGTGACGCGGAAGCGGATCTGCTCGGAAAACTGGCCGGGCCAGTCCGCGCCGGCATTCCACACGATATGCCGGTTGTTGCCCGGTTGGACGCCCGATCCAATGTCGCCCGAGAGGCTCGCGGCGGGCACGCCGTAGCTGGCGCCGCCGTCGTCGGACAGCTCGACCGACACGTTGACCGCGTCGGTGGTCCCGCCGACGTTGTAGTAGATGTCGACCAGATTCGTGCCGGCCCGCTGCGAGGAGCGAACGTTGGAAACGGTGACCGCGCCGTCAAGGAGGGCGGCGGTGAAGAACAGGATGGGGATGAGGTGTCGCATGGGAGGTGGTTCCTATTTTGCGGATACGCGGTAGAATGCGCGGCCGGCGAGCGGATCGGGCAGGTCGGTGTGGGAATTGAGCGGCGGATCGGCAGGGACATCGTCCGCGATGACGTCCCAGATGGACAGATCGTAGGAGCGTTCAACCTGGTACAGACGCCCGGATACCGAAGCCCAGGAAATGGTGAAGACCTCGGGAACGCCGCCGGCACCCTCGATGACGTTGTACTGGCCGATCTTCAGGTAAGAGTTGGGATCGTTAGGATCGGTGCCGGCGAGGTATTCCTCGTAGTTGGTGAACCCGTCGCCGTCGTCGTCGATATCCGCGTCGAGGGGATCACTGTCGCTGAGTCCGTTGGCTTGCTCCCAGACGCGCGGGATGCCGTCGCCGTCATCGTCGATCCAGAGGTTGAGACCGAAACCGATCTCGTTGTTCTCCAGATCGATATCGCCGGCGGCGTCGCCGTCGTCGATAATGAGGCGGTAAGTGGTCTCGCCCTCAAGCTGGGACCCGGGAGGCAGTTCGAGGGCAAGCTCCACCGAATCGCCGGGATTGAGCAGGCTGACGTCGACAGAGGCAAGCGGCTCCGCCCCAGGGAACTGCTGCGGCCAGAGATCAAGCCGCGTGACCGGCGAGGCCGGGGCACCGCGGTTGGTCACGCGGGCGACGACGCGGAGCGAGCCGTCGCTCAGGACCAAGCCGGAGAGATACTCCAGCGCGTAGTCGACGCCGTTGAGCTGCAGCCACTGGCTGTTGTTGTCCTCGTCGAACTCGGTCACGGCACCAGCGGCATCGACCACGGCGTAGAGCGTGCGGGCGACGGCCGGTTCGGGAACAGTCCAGTTAAAGACCATCTCGGCCGAGTCGGCGGCCTTCAGCCATCCGGTGGCCGTCTGCTCCTCGATGAGTGTGCCGCCGTCGTCCGGGTCACCGATGTACACTCCAACGACCGGATCCTGCACGGCGACGTTGCCGTCGTTTTTCACTGTGACCGTGAGGGTGACGGCGTCACCCGGGAGAAAATCGGTGCCCTCGGCGATCAGGCCGTCGGCCCCAATCTTGAGGTCCTTGATGAGGGCGCGCTTGGCCGCGAGCAGATCCACCTGTCCGGGCTGGGGCACACCCTCCACGTCGATGATCTCACCGCCCTCGATCTCAACGCTGACGGTTTCCTTGGTGATGATCGTGTTGGTGTAGGCGAGGGTCAGGTTGCCCATGGCGTCCCAGACCGGTGCCAAGGCGGACTCGACGTCGGAATCCTGTGAGAGCAAGGTGTCGAGGCCCCAGGTGGACGAGGCGGGATCAAAGACGCGGAAGTGGACGTCGGATCCGTATTCGTTCATCTCCTGCCAGAGGACAAGAAGGTTGCCGCCGGGCCCGAGGGTGAGGGCATAGTCGGCGAAACCGAGGGTCTCGGTATCGGTGCGGATGACCGAGGGCGCACCAGCGAAGTTGACGTCCATGACAAGGTCGGCGCCCCGCTGCCAGACGCAGTAGAGATTGCCCGTGTTGCTCACGGCGAGTTCGGCGTTGCGGTCGTGAATGGTGTCCGTGGTGTACTGAACGGCGGGACCCCAGGCACCGCCGGATTCGTCCCACACCCGGTAGAACAGCTCGGCGTCGCTGAAGTCGTCGAAATTACCGTCGAGGTCGCGGCTCCAGAGGTAAACCGCCTTGGGCCAGCCGGCCGCGAGGTAGCCGGAAAGCTCGTAGGTCAGGTCGTCGACGAGGACGGCGGGGGGGCTCCAGGTTTGCGTGGCGCAGTCCCAACGGGCGGTCATGATCCGGCTGTTGGCTGGGTCACCCGGCACGCCCGAGCCCTGCAACTCGTTGCTTTCGTTTTGAGTCCAGACCAGTTGCACGTCGCCGTCGCCCAGAGGGCCGGCCAGTTGGGGGCTGTGGTCGAGGAAAGAGTTGTCCGTAAGCGCCTGCGAGGTCGTCCAGAGGCCGGTCGCGGAATCCCAGCGGCTCCAGACGATCTCCATCTCGGCGGCCATGGTCTCGACCTCCGTGCCGGCGTAAGCCGTGTCCTTGATGCGCTCAAAAACCGCGACGGCGTCGCCGTTGCCATCGAAGACGACCTGCGGCTTGAACTGGCCGCGAGGGTCGGCCGCCAGAGAAGTCGGCGTGCTCCAGGACGAACCGTCGAAATACGTCCAGGCGATCTCGGTGAACTGCACGGGGTTGGCCGCGCCGGTGTCGCGCACGTAGAGAAGCATGAGGTTGTTGCCCTTGCCAGCCAGCGCCGGGGCGGAGTCGGGGTAGACGTTGGCCAGCAGCGGAAGTTCGACCTGCGCGGGCAGATCCGGATCGCTGGCGATGCGGCGGTCGGGGGAGTCCGGCACCGGCGTGTAGACTGCGCCCGGCGTCATGGCCGCGCCCATGCGGGCAAAAATATCCTGCGCGGCGAGGGCGTCGGCCGCGTCTTCCTCCAATCGCCGTCCCGGCTCGGGCTCAGACGGAAGGAAACGCTCGGGTCCGGCCTCGCGCCAAGTCCGCTCCACCGGTTCCCAGTCGGCCGTGGCGTTACCCGCCGCCTCGAAAAGGTAGCCGTTGCCGAGATCGTAGAAGCCGGTCAGCGGGAGGCGGCGGTTGTTAAACACAGAATAGTCAAGCCAAACGTATTCGTGGCTGAAATCGACCACCCAGACTTCCACCTCCAATCCGGCATAGCCACGAGCGACCAACTCTCTAAAAATCGGCTCCGGATAGCCGAAGGTTCCAGTCGCGCCTCCGCCTACGTAAACCCGTGCGGAAAACAGCTTCCCTGCTTTCGGCTCGTAAGCGGCCTCAACCCCGACACCGACATCGAGTAGAGCGTCCTTAAACCCGAAATCGCCGACGGGAGTGGCGCGTGCAAACGCCACCGTACCGTCAACTTCCGGAATAAAGTAAACCTTGACTGAAAAGTTCCGGACAAACTCGTCGCCTCCCTTGAATTTGGAAACGGCTGAGGTTATACCGGGGCCAAACGTTTCCAGAAAACTGAAACGGCCCAGCTCCAGCTTCGCTGAGACCCCGACATTTCCGGATAGCTCGTCGGGACTGATCGGGTTTTCCAAAGTCGCAGTACCAGAGGCCGCAACATAGAGTCGGGTCTCGATTTCTTTATTCCCGACGTACAGCTTTGGACGAGGATAACGGGTCCAGCCGGGAATCCCGGGCCGCCTGCCGCGCTTACCTTTGGAAAGACTCTCGGTTACCCCGAAGGCAACCTCCCAGGACGCATCCTGGAATTCGTAGTCGAAGCTGAAGCCGAGGGCGAATTCCCAGCCGAAGGTCCCGAGAAACGGCAGATCGACCTTTTTCTCCCAACGGTCCAGTTCCGCATCAACCCCGAGCGAAGTGTCTCCATAGGTGAAAACCTCATCGATCACATTCTCGAGGAAATGGGGCCATCCAATCATTGGCACCTTGATTTGGTAGGGATCGGACGAGACTCCGCCGGAGGACACCGCCACCGCAGAGAGGATTCCGGGTTTCGAAGAAGGGTCGAAGAGGGCGTCGGGATCAATGACCGTTTCGTAAGTTGGACCCACACCGCCGAGCGTGGCAAAAAGCGTACCGTTAGCCGCCAATCGCACGGTGCCGGGAGTCTGGCCATTCCAGTTCACCTTCGTGATTGCGGAAATGACGCCGGGCGTGAGGCCCTCAATGAACATGAAATCCGGGCTTAGCTTGAAAAGCTCTACCACGGGCTTGCTCGTCACTCCGGAAACCAGCCTGCTGCCGACATCGACCGCCTTCGAGCTGGCTGAAAACGTCAGCGACTCTGAGGCGGTCAAGTGCCCGCTCGCACTCGTTGTGAGAAGAGATCCAGAAGCTGCATCGGTATTAAAGAAACGGAACGTCCCCGTGCTGTCGGTGGCCGCGTTTTGCCCCGCCAACGTAACTGTGGCACCTGCGAGCGGCAGGCCGGTTACTTGACTTAGAATCTGGCCGGAGACGTTAAGGGACCCCGTACCCCGCGTATCGAGGGCGAAAATGTTCGACTCGGCGGTGGCGGCATCTGCTTGGACGAGTGCTGCGGCAAAGGCGAGAGCGACGAGAAGCACGGAACGGGTGCGGCGAAGACTGGGTTGAAGTGCAGCTTTCATAGTGAGCGGAGTCAGGGTTAAGACGGTCTTGAAGTGCGAAACGGCGTGTGGCGGAATACGACAAGACCGCCGACAAGAATCGAGAAAACGAGGACATAGGCCGAAGGCTCGGGAACGACCGCAGTGATCCAATCTCTGGCGGAGGCGATGCGCGTGAAGTAGGCCACGTCGCCGTCGCCGCTGCCGTAAGGATTGGTTGGTTCGGCCGGATTGACACCCCAACTGACCAGACCGACGAGTTCCGGACCATCACCGAAATCGGCGAACGCCGGGCCACCGCTGTCGCCAGCGGCAGTGGTACCCTCGAGCCGGGAAAGTGACGCGCCGCTCGATTGAGCCTCCAGCGCAGCTCCCGGGGGTAGCGAAGCGGCCGAGCCGGATGTGTCGTAGATCGAAGTGCCGACCAACGTGTTGACCGAGGCCGCGCCGCTGTCGAAATCGGTCGCGAGCAACCCTCCGGCCCCGAAGTCACCGGAAAAGGAGACGACACGGTCGATGGTGTTGGTCGCGCCGTACAGCGTCGGCGTCGAGTTCGCCCGCGGGCCGGTATCGCTGGTCCCCGCCAAACCGAAGCCGGCAAACACGATCTCGGTGCCCAGCTCGGCACCGCCGGAATAAAGCCGGACCTCCGGAGCGCCAGAGACGGGGCTCTCCAGACGAAAAAGGCCGACATCCCAACCTTGGTTCAAGCCGACCTGGGGCGACTGTAGCCAGCCGGGGTGCTGATGCCATCCACCAAAAACCGCTGGGTGTGCAGCACCGCCGATATGAAAGGTAAGCCCGGTGACCTCGGCTGTGAGCCAGTTGTGAGCCGCAGTCAGCACCCAGGAGGAATTAAGAAGGACCCCCGTGCCCCTGAACCTCGCCGTACCCTCCTGAATCTCCACCCAACCGACCGAAGAGAAATTAGGTTGCGACTGGACGAAGTTCGCGGAATCCGAAAGATCGAAGTCGGTCGCAACCACGATGGCGCACACCGTTTGCCCGGCACCACCTAGGCTCAGGATTAATGCCAAGGTCACTTTTGATCGATCAAATATCATGTAATTTACTCAAATTATCCTAGTTCTGCAAAGCTCTGCCTCATGTAGCGGCCAGATGAACAGTACTGCAAAGCCCCCCAAAGGAAAGATACAGATATGACTGGGATATTCTCTATCAAACCAATCTCTGGCTGACGGCCTAGAATATCACGATCCGGCTTCACAGTTAGAGCCTTATCGATTCCGGCATTTGGTCCGGCGTTCTTATATGCTTCATTCGTCAAGCGATGTATCGAGACCACCAGTTCTGGATCAAGCCAGCCCTTGGTATTGACCGTCACATCGACGGACGGGGTACCCACCCCTTGGCCGCCCCACGCCACACATACTCCGACCAAGAGCGCAATAAGCGTAAAGAGGACGCGGAAGGGCGGATCGGCGGAGCGCATGGTGCGAGTGTCGTTGCGGTGGGGGGGGGGGGGGGTTTTTTGCGGCGGTCATTTGTAGGGGCGTTCCGGGATAATGGCCGATGGCCGTCTTCCTGAAGCTAACGGCACCAATCACGGAGACAAGAATTTTCGACCTGTGCATCGTTTTAACCAAGCAGTAAATTTAGTCCGGAAAGACCAATCACGTTACAACCAACGCGTCGAAACGACATTCGTCGTTCCGCGACAGGCACGCAACACCCGTAGATACCCGTAGCGGAACCGCGACAGCGGTTTCGACCGGAGGCCGCCTGGCTCGCCACGGTGATCCGGAAAAACTCAAAGGTCATGCTTTCGAATCAATGTTGGGAGGGGCTCACGCAAAGACGCGGAGACGCGAAGGTTTCAGCCGGGGAGGCCGTTCACGATTCGCTCGTTTTTCATCTTGGCGTCTTGGCGTCTTGAACCCGCTCCGGCGGGTGGGCGTGAGATCCCTTCCCCATGGTGATCGTTGTCGTGGTCGTCATCGCCCGCCTCATACCGATAGCGATCCAGATACCGATCTGGAAACCACCCCCACTCCTCCATCACTCCAATCCTCCAGTCCTCCAACACTCCACTTCTCCAGTCCTCCCCCCCGTGAATTTTGAGGGACAGGGATTTCCCGGGACAGGTTGCCGATCCGGCCAACCTGTCGAAACGACATTCGTCGTTCCGCTACAGGACTCGTACCACCCGTTGAAACGACTTCGTCTTTCCGCTACCGGACGAACCCGTCGAAACGACTTCGTCGTTCCGCTACAGACTACTCGGTTTATATGAATATTATGGAGTTTATTTAAAACTTGTAAATTGGGATAATTAAAATCAAATCACAGCTATGGATCCTGTGCAAAATCCCTACGCGCCGGGGGCGGGGACGCCGCCTCCCGAACTTGCCGGACGCGACGAGTTGCGGGAAACCGTCAGAATTGCTCTCGAGCGCGTACGGGCCGGAAGGCCGACCAAGAGCGTCCTCCTGATCGGACTGAGGGGGGTGGGCAAAACGGTTCTGCTGGATAAACTTCGGGAAAACGCGGAAGCAAAGGGCATGCGTACGCTTCGCATTGAGGCACCGGAAAACCGTTCGCTACCGGGAATACTGGCTCCGCAGCTACGCCAGGTACTGCTCAAACTATCTTTGGACGAGCGGGTGAAAAAACTGGCGGAGCGGGCCTTGCGCGGCTTGGCGGGATTCGCTACGGCGCTCAAGCTCAAGTATCAAGACATCGAAGTCGGTCTCGATTTCGATCCGGAACCGGGCTTGGCGGACAACGGCGATCTCGAACATGATCTTCAGGCATTACTGGAAGTAGCTGGGATAGCGGCGAAAGAAGCGGGAACCGCCTTGGTCCTGTTCGTGGATGAACTGCAGTACGTGGAGGAAAAGCAACTCGCGAGTCTGATTACCGCACTCCACCGGACGGCACAGCGCAGTCTGCCGGTCGTTCTCGTGGGCGCCGGCCTCCCCCAGTTACCCGGAAAAATGGGCCGCGCCAAGTCCTATGCGGAACGTCTCTTCGACTTCCCCCTGATCGGCCCGCTCTGCGATGATGCCGCCCGGCTGGCGATCACAAAACCGGCGAAAGCACAGGGGGTGAGTATCGACGATGACGCTTTGGACCGGATCATTCAGGAAACGCGGGGGTATCCCTACTTTCTTCAGGAATGGGGAAAACACGCATGGGACGCCGCGACGTCTTCACCGATCACCTTGGCCGATGTCGGCAAAGCGACCGTGACTGCGGTTGCCGCTCTGGATGAAAGTTTCTTCCGTGTGCGCTTCGACCGACTGACCCCGCTCGAAAAAAATTACCTGCGGGCCATGGCGGAGCTCGGGCCGGGGCCACACCGGTCCGGCGACATCGCCGATCAACTGGGCCGAGAGGTCACCAAACTCGGACCGACACGAAGTCAACTGATCGCGAAAGGCATGGTGTGGAGCCCGAGCCACGGCGACACCGCTTTCACTGTGCCGCTTTTCAACGAATTCATGAAACGCACGATGCCGGGCGACGATTGGCGGACTTAATCCAGTCGGGCACGTAACACCCGTCGATACCCGTAGCGGAACCGCGACAGCGGTTTCGACCGGAGGTCGCCTAGCCTGCGTAATCGCTCCACTCGACGCGTTTTGCCCCGCCCGTCCAGGAGGCG
>CAZCRA010000131.1:0-10914 GCA_964500945.1 uncultured Verrucomicrobiales bacterium
TCCAGGAATTGGACCTGAACTTTACCGACCGGACACTTTTATTTTTGCAAGGACTCGCGCGTTTCATGGCGACTCGCTCAACCTGAAGAAGTAGTCCGGCTCGCCGGCTGGCAGCCCGTAGGTGCGGTGGAGCACGGTTCCGGTGCCCATGATGCCGGGTTCGACCTCGCCCCAGCCGTCGAGGCCGGAGGTGCCTTCGACGGTGTAGCTGCAGCCGACCCAACTGGGGAACGACAGGGACAGGGTGTGCGGATCGGCGCCGAAACGGCCACGCCAAGGGAAAAGGATTGCTGTCAGAAAATACTCGCATGTCCGCTTGGTCGGCACAAGGATCACCATCCGGTGAATATTTTAACGACCGTCCCCTTCGTTGCCCGGATCATCCGGGGAATTCTATTCACACTGCTTCTTTCCACTTTCTCCGGGGAAGCTGTCCGGGCTGAGAGTCTGGTCTACTACTTGGTGGACCGTTCGATATCGATGAGGAATTCTGAACTGGTGGCTCCGGTCGTGGAATCGATCGAGACGCATTCCGCTTCCCTCAACGCGGAAACCGATGTCCTCCTGCAATTTTTCGCGAGCCGCGCAGGTGAAGTCAGTAGGTGGGACGGATTTTCGCCGACCAACCGGGCCGAATTTCTCGCAAGCGTTCGGCGGGAATTGAGACCCACGGGGAGTACTCGTCTTTTCGACACGGTTGCGGAAGCGGTGGACCGAATACGTTCGGTGGCCAGCCAATACGACCAGATCTCCTTCATTATCTTTTCCGACGGTGACGACAATGCGTCGAGCGACCGGGCGCAGGACAAGCGTTGGTCTTTGATCACTCCAGAGCTTCTCAAGCTCGCCGATGCCAACGCATACGCGCGAACCTACCTCATCGCCCTGCCCGGCCAGAATCCAAAGCCTGAGGACTTCACTGAGTTTGAGACGAGCGGTATTATCTACACGTCCGTCCCAAACAACGAACCGGTGATCATTCCGGTCGCCGCCCCGGAGGTCGGATTTACTGCTTCGCCGACGAGAGCGGAGCCGGGCCAGCCGATACGTTTCGTTGCCACAAACACCGGCGGCCAAGCCGCCCGTCTTATCTGGGACTTCGGCGACGGCCCGCCCGCAGAGGCCGGAGCCGAGGTCGAACATGCTTATGGCCGTGAAGGAACCTTCGATGTCAGCGTGCGTGCGATCAGTGAGGCTGGCGAGGACATCGCCGAACGCATACAGTACATCCAGGTAGCCTATTCCGTCCCTTTGAAAGCGGTCATTTCCGTTTTCCCCGAGCGCCCGGTGAGCGGTCAGGCCGTCCTTCTCTCCTCGGAATCGACTGGCAATCCCGACCGCCTGGAATGGTCGATCAACGGGGCAGTGGTCGGAATGGGTGCCTCCTACAACTGGGAAATGCCGACGGCCGGGAAGCACGAGGTTGGCCTCCGCATCTTCAAGGGCGAGCGGCCCGCCAGTACCAGCAGGACGATTGAAATCGAGCCCCCTCCTCCAAGCGCGGCGTTCGACTTTCCCGACGGCGACCAATACGATTTCGGGTCGACCGTACGGGCGGTGGCACAGGCAGTGGGGCCTGGACTGAAACACACATGGACCATTGGAGGAGCCGAGAGCAGGAGCGGCGCGGCCATCGAGTGGAAAGCCGACCAGGCGGGGCTGATCGAATTCGTGCATCGGGTGGAGGATGCCCGGGGGGCGATCTCGGTGGCAGCGGAAAAGGTTCTGGTACGCGAGCCGGTAGTGGTCCTGCCGGACGCCGGCTTTTCGCTCGAGCCGCTTCCCGCCGAAGTGGGTGCCACCCTCAAATTGACCGCGAAGTCGGTCGCGGCGGAGCTGAGCCACGAGTGGTTCGCCGGCGGCAAGCGTATCGGCGAGGGCAGCGTCATTCGTTTCGTGCCGGAGGAAGCGGGGAACCTGGCCGTCCGGCATGTCATACGGATGGGCGAGTTCTCCGAGGAAAGCGAATCGGAGATCTACGTGAAGGAGCCGGATCTCGTGCAGGCGCGCTTCAAGGCCTCGACCGACTCGGGATCGTACCCGCTAACGGTCGATTTCACCGACAAGTCGAAGGGCAAAATCGTCGCGTACAACTGGGATTTCGGCGACGGTGCCTCCAGTGCCGAGGCCAATCCCGTCCATACTTACGAAGCGCCGGGTGCATACGGGGTCACGCTGGAGGTGACCAACACTGGTGGCGTGGTGTCGCGGAGTCCCGAAACGCTTCTCATCACAGTGAAGAAGCCGTTGCCCGGCTGGTTAAAGTGGGCGGTGGTCGGAGTCGTAGCCGCGATCATTCTGCTCTTTCTCCTTCTTAAAATGAAGCCCAAGCCGATCAGCGGGAAATTGCGTTACGAGTACGACGGGCAGTCGCAGCTCACGGACCTCGAAGGCAGCAGGCTGAATCTTGCGGAACTGGGTATACCGGGGTGGACTCCGGCATTCAAATACACAATCGAGAACAAGGGCGGCATATGGTTGCTGCAGGATGGCGTTCCGCTTGAAGAGTTGGACCGCCGCAAGGAGTTCACCGTCGAAAGCGTACGCTTCAAGTATTTGCCATAATTCCACGTCGCCCGTCCCCCCGGACGAATGTTTCCACACCACAGGAACGAAAATCAATCGAATCCCTGAGACTATGAATGACGAAGAAAAAATTATCGACGAATGCCTGATTGAAGGTGGCGCGATCTACAAGGCTCCGACCAAGGGCAATTTCACACCAACGCTCGTCGTGGGACTTGGAGGCACTGGTACCCGTGTGCTGAGGACGCTGAAGAAGCACCTCTGGCATCAGAGGTCGAAAGCGATACGCCTCTTCGGGATCGACAGCGACAAGACCGAGAACGGCAAGCAAGAAGATCTGCCTAAACTGAATGAATCCGAGCTCTGCCTCCTGCAAACCGGGCGGGCGATATCCTGGTTGGAACGGTATAACGCAAAAGACCCGCAATACAAGTGGCTCTCCGGACTGCTGGAGGAGACGGGGCCGGAAAATTCCATACAGGCGGAGATCCGTCAGAAGATTCAGGGGGGGGGTGGCTGCGGACAGCGACGACGCGCCGGGCGGCTTGTTCTTTGCTCCAATATCGACGGAGGTGGCAATGTGCGAGGCAGGCTGACCGAGATCCATCGTGATCTGCGTAGCCTCCGGGCTGAACTCGCGCAAATACACAGTGGCTTTAAAATGGACGAAAGCACGCGCGTTTTCGTCGTCAGCTCCCTTGCAGGCGGGACCGGTGCCGGTATCCTCATCGATACCCTGGCCCTGTTGCGGACGATATTTGACGGCCCGAGCGACGATATCACCTTGATCGGCCTACTCCCCGGAAGTGCCCTCGACGCGAAACTCTACGATGCGAGGGCGGAGCGCGCCATCACCCGTGGTAATGCGATCGGTGTGTTACGTGAACTGGACGCCTTGCGTTCGCCCGGCTACAAACGGACTTTCCAGTTCGGCACCCATGACCGGATCGAGTGGAACTCTGAGCAGCACGTCATTGCCACCAACGTCTATCTGGTTGATAATGAGTGTGGCTTGCTTGGCGGCGCACCGGTCACGGATTGGGACGCACTCATCAATGCCACCGGTTACTTCCTCTACAATTTCTGCGAGAGCGGGGTGGGGGCCTCACAGTTTTCAGGTCAGATCAACTACGCACCCGAACGAACCGGAAAGGACAATGCGGCTGGAGTATACCGCGCGTTTGGTATCAGTGCCGTGCACTATCCGGTCATGGACCTCATCCATGCCGGCCTCTACAAGCTTGCCGGTGACTTCCTCGATGAGGCGATCACCAAGCCGAAGAATTGCGTCGGCGAGGCCCGCGACGCATTGAAGGAAACGATGGGTGCGCTCGGTTTGAGCGGTTACGACGATTTGGCCGGACCGTTTCGTGAAATCCGCATCGACGAGGCTTCGTTCAAGCAGTCGCAGGCTCAGTGGAAAGCCATCAAGTGGGCTTCGGACGACGAGTTTATCGGTGCAGGGCAGGCGGCACTGCAAAGTCTGCGCGACGGGTTACCGTCCTACCGGCCGGCCTGCGATGAGCGGGTGGGGCAATTGCTCTCCAAGTATGCGGACGCTCTCGAAAAGCGCGCCCTGCGCCTCGTCACGGGGAACCATTGCGTCGCCCGCGAGCACTTTGCCAATTTGATCAAGACCTTGAAGGGCTGGAGCGTAACGATCCACGACGAGCTCGCCGATCTGGCAGGCACTTTGGAGTCTTCCGACAAAAAGATCGCGACGCTTGAGCGGAAGATTCACAAGTGGGACTTCGGTTGGGATTGGAAGTTGCGTGCGGCGTACCGGACCCAGATCCAAAACCATTTGAAGACTGCGGTAGAAGTCTTTTATCTCGGCTACGCGCAGGGGCTTCTCGTTTCTCTTACCGAGTCGGCGAGGAACCTCGAAGCCCGCTGCGGCAGCATCTTCGCGACGCTTTCGGGCAAGCGCTTGGAATACCGAGCCCTGGGGACGCGCGTCCGCGAGTCGCTCAAGCAGGGTTTGTTCATCCAGAGCGGTATTCAGGCCGAGGGACTCGACGATTGGTTGCTGGGGCTCGATGTCGCCAGGCAGCAGGTTGCCGCCCGCGAGCTGACGCTTGCCGGTGTTCTTCGCCCGCTCTTCAATCCAATTGTCGCCGCGATGAGTAGTAGTCTCAGCCAAAGCGATATCGTCTCGGATGCCTTCTCGTCTAAAAACCGATCCGGTGCACTAAAGAGGCTCATTAAGGGAACCGATCAGGCCTCCCAGCCGCTTATCGCGCTGACCAGCAAGGCCCCCCATGAGGAGGATTTGACCCCGCGCCGTTATGTTCTGTCGAAGTCGCAAAAGTCGATGCAGGTGGAATTGAGCAAGCCCTACCCGAAGGTGGGCGACAACACGACGGAATACATCCAGCTGAAAAAGGACGCTCACAGCATCGCCTGTATCCGCACGGTGGTCGGCTTCAAGGTCGCTGACTTGAAGCGCTTCGATGAATTCTACACCTGCTACGCCCAAAAACCCTGGGTTTTCCACACGGATGAACAACACCGGAAGCTGCCGCCCTTGGATCCGCGAATGGCCAGCGAGGACCGCCGATACCGCATCTTCGGTCTCGCCCTCTTTTTCGAGGCGGTCAAGAGCAGCGGAAGCAATTACTATGCGAATCTCATCCGCCTGACCCGCGAGGGCCAGCCGGACTTCCAGTTCGTCGTTTATTCAAAAGAGCGCGGCAGTGTTGCCCGCGACCTTCTCGACAAGGGCATTGCGTTGGAGGCGCCAAAGTCGCAGACTCGCGGTCAGGATTTGATTTCGAATCAGCTTGAAGGTGCCATCGAGACGCTTTCGGGGTCGGAACGGGCCTCCTTTTCCGCCATCATCGACGATGTTTTGGAAAGTTATGTCAATACCGTTGGCCGGGCGCAGGCCAAGCAAGCCCTGACTACCTTTGCCACCGATACGATCGACGGAATGCTGACTAAGACGAAAACCAAGTCCGGACGTAAGGAAGCTTTGAAGCGGGTGCGCCAGGCGCTTCTTGAACACGCCGATGGCATCGAATGAGTCAACTGCGGCCGAGGATGCGCTGATTGGCGATGCACCCGAGGTGCTTCCTCTTTTCTGGACAAAGGAAGCGACTGAACCGGCCTCGCTGGTCGGGGCCGAACTGGAACGGCTTTTCGCCGCAGCCGGTTACCCGCAGCTTTTTATACGGGTGGAAAGCGCCGATGCCGCCGTCCAAGTGATGCGCTCCCCGCAGCTGTCCACCCGGCTGCACCCATGCAGTCTTTGGGAGAACCAGCCGGTTTGGTTGGTCCGGATGCAGACTGGGGCGGCGGGCGACGATGATCTGATCGATGCGTTGCTTTTGCCGGTGAATTTTTTTGCGCTGCCGGGAGGGCTGCCGTCCGCCGGCCCCCGGGAAACCTCTCGCGGGATTTCGTTCTGCTTCGATCCCGGCCATGCCTCGGCACCTGCCTTGACGCAACAGGCGTTCGTGCTGGCGTATTTTATCTTTTCCGCATGGCTGAACTTCTGGCAGTCGCGTACAGGGACTCTGCATGAGGCCTTCGCCTTGGAAGAGCCCGGTCGCGAGTACTGCCTCGGCTTGAGCTGGGTCGGCCCGTCCTGGGAGGCCGTCATCGCTGAGCGCAGCGGTCCCGTGCTCGGGGAGCTCCGGAAGCGCTGGGTTCGTAAGACGGAGGCACCGTCACAAACGCCGTGCCCGAATCTGGATGAACTGGTCCGCGCCGCCGTGCCGGACCGGGGCTATCGTGTCGTAACGGTCGAGAAAGACAGTTCCCATGTTCGCCTCGATAATGGGGAGGAAAAGCTCTGGCTCGAAATGACGGAACAGTTACGGATGCGGCGCAAGCTCGGCTGGGAGCGGCGTCTCGGCGAACTGCTGGAGATCGGGCAGCAAGTGGCCTCATTCTCGATCCGCAACGCCGTCCGGTGGGCGGAAACCCGTCTCGCGAAACGTTTCCGGAAAGTCGGCGAGGATCTTGCCGCCTACCTCAACCCATTTTCGGAAACTCACCCCGACCGGGCCTGCCTGTCCGCGATCGACGAACGGATCCGTTACCTTCGAAGCCGGCTGGACAAGCTCGAAGACCTGGATGTGGAAACCTGCTTCACCGTCCGTAGTCTGGAGGAAAATATCGCCGGACTCCGCCAAAAAATCCTCGGATTGCCCGTCCTGAAGTCCGTCTTCCTGCGTCTGGGATTGATCGGAGTGGGCTGCGCCTGGCTGTTCCTTGGCGGAATGCTTTGGATGCGCGGTGCCTTTACCGCAATGGACTACGCGGTCCGCGTGCAGACGGGCTGGGTGATCGGCGGGGCCTATCTCCTGCTGCTACTTCTGGTGTTCGGTCGGTGGGGCTGGTACCATCTGGGTATTCACCGTTTTGAAGGTCTCACCCTCCGCGATATTTGCGCCGATGCCGCCCGTTCCCTGGCCAAGGCCATCTCAAATAGCACCACCGCCGAAATCAGAACCGTGCGAATGCGGCTGAACGGGCGGGCGTATGCCCTGCAGGGGTTGAAGGAAGCCTTGGAGGAGGACTGGCCTGCCTTGCCGGGGCAAGCGGATGCTGCAACCCCGGATCCCCGGTTTCCGCCGGAAAAGCTCGACGCCTTTTTTCAGTCGCGCTTCGAGGCGACCGTGCGTGACACGGAGGACCGCTTCCAGGCGCGGATGGGTGACCGTGACTTTACTCTCGAACCCGTCGTCTGGATGGAGCAGGCGCAATCCTCCGTCCGGGCCAGCCTTCGCGGAATCGTGGACGCCCTCCCGTTCGAGGATGTGGCGGAAACCTGTGCGCTGACCAAAGATGATCGCAAGAACCTGATCCAGCAGACCATGCGCAATGCCCGGAACATGCTGGCTGACCGTTTCCCCGATTCACGGCCGAGGGGATTGATTTTTCTCGCGCAGTCGTGGCAGCAGTGCCTCGCGGAGTTCGACACCACCATCCTGCGCGACGATCCGGTCGCCCGCAACGGGCTTATGGGCGTCTGCGCTGTGCCGGTACAGGAAAATGGAGGCGCTGCATGATCCTGCTCACCTCGCTGATCTACGCGCTCCTGTTCTTCGTTGTCCCGCTGGAACTGCTCCTCGTCGTCCTGGCGCAGATCCTGGGGGACTGGTGGCTGACCCAGGCGGTCTGGCTCTACGCCCTCAACCTTGTCGCCTATGGTTCCATTCTCCTCATTGTTGCCCTCACCCGGGGTGCCTACGACTTCTTCGAGGGCCACCGCGAGGCGCACTACCGGAAGTTGAAGGCCTTTCTCGACCTCAAGGGCAGCCGCTGGGTGAACCTCTACGGGCTCCTGCTCGTGGGCGGCGGAACTTTGTTCTTCTTCTACCAGGGACTCCTGCCCCAACCGTTCGTCTACCTCTTTATTGCCGTCCTTCTGGGCCTTGGCGACGTTTTCTACAAGGACCGCTTCTTCATCTGGAAACCACCCTTACCGGAACCCCGCGATCTTGAGGAACTGGAAGAGCGGGAACGTTCGGAGGTGGAAATCCCGATCGAGTTCAAGTGGCATTTCGAGCCCCTGCCGGCGGTCGCCGGGTCCCGCCGGTACAAGGAGACCTTCCGCTTCCTGAGGGCCGACTACGAGGCGGCCCGGGAAATCGAGCGTCACGACAGCGACTATCCCCGCTACGTCAAAGACGGACTGACGGTCGATGTGCGCCGCCTCGCGCACTGGTTCCGCTCCAAATCGAGAGAGCTGCAGCTGTCACCCATGGCCGAGGCGGAGAATGTCGTCACCTTTGTCCGCTCGATCAAGTACGAGAGCGACAAGGTCACCCACGAGAGCGAGGACTACAGCAACTACCCCATCGAAACTCTGGTCGAGGCTCCCCGGGGCAGCGACTGCGAGGACCACGCCATCCTGGCGGTGGCGCTCCTGCACCATCTGGGCCACGAAGTCGCCATTTTCAGGATCGAACTCGCGGACTGTGGCCACCTCGCACTCGGCTACGCCAACCCCGACAGCGATAACGGCTTCGCCGCCAGCGGGAAATCTGGGCGACGCTACGCCTACTACGAGACAGTTCCCACTTCCCGAAACTACCGCCTCGGCGATCTCAGCCGCCAATGGCTGGAGGAACTGAAGAGCGCAGAAGTGCTGGAGATTGGATAGAGATCCCCGGGCAGCAGTTTGCTGGCTCGCCAGACAACAGAGGTCTCCCCCGTGGGGATGGCCGAAATACTGACGGGAAAAGTGCTCCCTCAGGTTCGACCCGCGTCCGGGCGAAACTGATCGGCCTTCTCCACGAAACCGGCAAAGAGCCGAGTCGAGTCGCACCAGCGGTCGGTGTGCCGCCCAAAGAGAATTTCCCCCAGATGGAGGACCTGTCGGCGCACAGACAGCAAGAGCACTTGTGTCGAATCGTCACCCTTGACGAACTCCAATAGTGAGTTGAAAGGAGCCCCTCAGGATGTAGGAGGGTCAAAACTTCGTCCGGGACGAACTCAAATGGTGAGATCAACATTAGTTAGAAAGGAGCCCTATGTAGTCAAAACTTCGTCCGGGACGAACTCAAATGGTGAGTCAAGTTACTCTTCCTCAACAGTCGTTCGAGGGTCAAAACTTCGTCCGGGACGAACTCAAATGGTGAGTCCTGAGACCAGGGGAACCTCCAGTTCATATTGTCAAAACTTCGTCCGGGACGAACTCAAATGGTGAGACCGGGCTGCAAAAGGCGCTGAAGTTGAGCGACTTGCAAAGGAGTTTTCAAGGATCGGAAGCCTGTGGCTAAAATCATCCGGCGTTAGCCGGAGGACAATAGGGAGCTTTGGGTCGTTTGCGGTTTACGGCAAGCAAATCTGAACGGTAGAAATGGGGTTCATCCGCATGGCCGTCCACCCAGTCGCCCAGGCAACGGACCTGGGCGGTAAGGAGCTGCCCGAGGGTGGCGGGGTCGCGGGCGAGGCGGACATTTTCCTCGCGGGCGAAGGCCTCGAGAAGCCTGCCGACGGCGGGGCCTTGGAGACGCCAGGCGCCTTCGGCATGGGTGAAATCGTCGGCACGGACGCTGCCGTGATCGACGAGCTTGACGGCGAGTTGGTCGATGCGTGCGCGAAAGGGTTCCTGAAGGTCGCAGACGAGGGACTCGTAGTGGTCTTTTCCGCTATGGAGGATGCCGAGGTAGGGGTCGAGTCCGGTGCCACGCAGGAGGACATTGAGGCGGGTAAAAAGGCGGGAGTAGAGGAAGTCGAGGAGGGCGTTCCAGCGGTCGGGCTTGGCGCGTGGCACGCGGCCCGGGGAGAGAAAGGCGTCGTGGCGGACCCGGCCGTTGACCACGGGGAAAACGGCCCGGGCGGCGCACCCCTCGAGTCCGAGCAGTGACTCGACATCTTTGGCCTTGGAGAGGTCCTGGAGGGTCTGGCGAAGGGCGTTTCTGTCGTCGGCAAAGGACTTGGTGCCGCCCGCTTCAAGCCATTGCAGGTAGTTGGCGAGCTTGGCTGCGACGACGCTTCTGGCTGCAGTGACCCCCCCCCCTCGCCGAGCAGATGGTGGCGCTGGTGATGCCGCGCCAGCCGGCCGAACCAGGTCTTGGAGTCGGGCCGCAGGGTGGCGCAGTGCCAACCGGCGGCGGTGCAGAAGGAAACCGGGATGCGGTCAGCGGCGCAGACTTGAAGCAGCCGCTGGGATACGGCACCGTCGCCGTAGAGTACCAGTTCGCCGACGCGTTCCAAGGGAACGCGGGCGACCAGGCGGGCCTTGCGGCGCAGGATGATCGAGCGCCCGTCGAGGCAGGTGAACCCGTATGCGGACTGGATGAAGAGGGGTTTACGGAGCGCTCCCGAAACCAACGACTCTTCTTCCAGATCGGAAGGCAGGCGCATGCCGAGGAAGGAGAAACCGGCGTGCAACTCGGTGATGGCTGTCTTGTCCTGCTGGAGGCTGAGGCCGAGTCCGTCGAGGATGCGGGTGGCTTCCTCCAGGGCGCGGTTGGCCTCCTCCATGGAGTGGGTGAGAATAAGAAAGTCATCGGCAAAACGCACCAGGCGGAAGCCGGCCGCTTCCATCGCCTCATCGAACCCGTCGAGGTACAGATTCGCCAGCAGGGGGCTCAACGGACTGCCCTGGAGCAGGCCTTTCTTCCGGATCACGGTTCGCCCGCGTTCCTCGACGGGGGTGTTCCAGCAGGCGGCGAGCAGGGCGCGTGTGCGCCGGTCGGCGAGTGGAAGGGCTCGATCGACCACCCCGGCGAGCCGGTTCCAATCGATCGAGTCGAAGAAAGCCTCGACATCGGCACGGACCGCATGGGTGGCGCCCGCTGCGATAGCTTCGCGGATGGGGCTCCGGGCGGTCTTGACCGAATGAGCGGGCCGGCAGCCGACGGAGGCGTTCTCGAACATCCGGTCAATAACGGGCGCCAGGGTTTCATGGAGCAGGTCGTGAAGGAT
>CAZCRA010000132.1:0-10823 GCA_964500945.1 uncultured Verrucomicrobiales bacterium
CCTGCCGCGCCTTCAAGTCGAGCCCCCGCAACTGCTCGAGCCGCTTGCCATCCACCGGCGCCAGCTTCGCCAAACGTTGATCAATCTCCTCGATTGATTGGCGGAGCTGCCCAATACCCTTCTGACGCGCTTCCAGCTCGGCCAATCGCTTCCGCGCCTCGAAATGCGTCTCCCAGGCCCTGGCCAGCCCTACCCCTTCGCGCGCCTCCCGCTCCCGCCGTTCCGCTTCGCTGGCCTGCTTTCTGACCTCGGCATATGCCGCTTCCCGCGCTTTCAGGACCGCCTCGCACTCGTCCAGATCTCGCCGGTTCGATTCGAGCCCGGCTTCCGTCCGGGACCGGTCGGCTTTCAGCTGCTCGATCCGTTCCTCCGCTTCCCGCAATTCCTGCACCTGCTTTTCCAGCGCCTCGAAAGCCCGCCGCTCCTCGCCCACCCGCTTCTCGAGCGCTCCCACCTCCTTCCGCCGTCTCTCCAATTGCGCCAGCTCGCCTTTCAACGACGCCACCCGTTCCTTCCCACTCTCGATCGACGCCGTCGCCGTTTCGTGGTCCGTCATCGCCTTCTCCAACGCCGATTTTGCCGCCCTTGCCTCCGCGACCGCCTCCACCGCCCGATCCAGTTCCGCCTCCGCCATCCCCAAGTCCGAACCGGATCGCGCTTTGCCAGGCGAACGCTTCTGGTATGTCTTCTCGTCCTCCTCCATCAGGCGAGCCGTCACCGTCGCATCCAGCTCGGACTGCATCACCGCCGCCCCGCCCGTCTCCCGCAGCCTGCCCAACAACGCGTCGCTCGCGTGACCAGCCGCCACGCAGGGATCGTCACCACCCGTCCCCTGCCAAATCCACAGGTGCGACCACTGACGGGCCAGCTCCTTTTCCGCGCCCCGTCCGGAAACCGGCTTCGATCCCACCAGCTCCCCCAAGCGCTCCTCGGCCTCTTCGCCCGCCAGCTTCCGCCCGCCTTTCTGCTCCAGCGTCACGGTTCCGCCAGCTCCTTTGAAACACTTGATGAGGTGATAGATCGCGCCTCCGCTCTCGAAGCGGATCTCCACCTCCGGTGCCGCATCCGCGCCCTCCCGGCGCATCCCTTTTCCCAACGATCCCGCCGTCTTCGCACGCAGAAAAAATGCCCGGTGGATCGCCTCCACCAGCGTGCTCTTCCCACTCTCGTTCGGGCCTCCAATCAGCGTCCGTCGCGGATCAAATTCGACGGTCCGCTCCGAGTGAAGCCGGTAGTTCCGAACCGTGACGCTAATGAGTCGCATGTCGATTCTCCACGCTCAGCCCGGCTCACACGCCGCATACAGTTCCGCCAGCGCCACCCGCGCGACCTCCGCATCGATTTCGCCGTTCCCCTCCTGATCCAAGGCCGCCACCAGCCTCGTCGCCACGCGAGAAATCAAGGGATCACCGGCCCGCCGAGTCAGCCCATCCAGCTCCTCCACCGAAGGCGCCACACCCGGCCAGCCCAGCCGCTTCAAGCGCAGCAAACGCGCCTCCCACGTCTCCAGCACCTGCTCCAGCCGCCTCATCGCCTCCAACCCCAGCCGTCCCTCTAGCGTCAGCCGCACCAGATCCCGGCTCGTTCGACTCCCCACGCACCCCTCTAGAGCCCGGTCCAGGTCCTCGATGGCGTGCTCACCCCCCAGCGAAACCTCCACGACGTGCCAGCCCAGCTGTCCCGTCCGCTCCACCTCCACCCCGGGTTCGCCACCTCGCCCCACCGTCACCGCGAGAACATTCCCGTGCGCTTCCGCCTCTCCTCGCGCAAAGCGGTCCGGCTCCGGCGTTCCCGAATACCAGGCGCGCTCACCCACACGCTTCGTCCCGTGCCAATCCCCCAGCGCCACGTAGTCGAATGCCTCGCCGTCTAACCGGTCCAAATCGATCAGGTTCGTCCCGGCCGCGTCGCCCTCCTCCTCCTCCTCCGCTCCCGATGGACCGAAATCCTGCGTACTCCCGTGCGTCACCACGATCCGCGGCTTTCCTCCAGCCACAGCCGAATCCAAATCCAGGCCCCTCAACCACGCCGCCGGGTCCAGCGACTCATGACGCCGCAGCAAGGGACATGGAAACAACACGGCGCCCTCCACTTCCACCGGTTCCCGCTTCAGCAGCACCTCCAGGTTAGGCGCCCGGCTCTCTCGCTCGCGCTGAAAAAACGGTTGCTCCCAAATCGACCCCGCTCCGCCGTGGTCATGATTCCCTGGGATGACGTAAACCGGCACGCCCATCTGCCCGATCGCCCCGCACGCCGCCGCCACCGTCGCCTGACTCACCGTCGACGCATCGAACAAATCTCCCGCCACCACCACGAACGCCGCTTCACGCTGGCGCACCACCTCCGCCAACCGCTCGACCGCCTCCACCCGCGCCTGCCGCACCCGCGCTCGCTTCTCCTCATCCGCAATCCGCGCAAATGGTTTCCCCAACTGCCAATCGGCCGTGTGAACAAAAGTAACCGGCATTTCTGCCCACTAACATACAGTCAAGAACGCGCTGCGCCACCAGCGACCGGCTACCGGCGATCTGCCCGCCTCCGCGCCGCCGCTTCCGCCTCGGCGTCGAACGCCGCATTGGGCTTCGTCGGCACCGGCGCCCCGATCGACTCCCGCCAGGCCTCGAGCCGTTTCCGCATCTGCTCCGCCTTCTCCGGTTGAGACTCGGCCAAGTTCCGCGTTTCGCCTGGGTCCTCCCTGAGATCGTACAGCTCCAGCGCCCCATCCTCGAAATACTGGTGCAGCTTCAGGTCGCCCACGCGAACCACCGAGCACGGCCGGGTCCGGAACAGCGGATCGCGCTGCTCGTCCACGACCGAAGGGTAGCTCTGAAGGTAGGCTGGGAAGTGCCAGAACAACGGCCGCTGTGCCCATTCCGGTCCAGGTTCGCCCGTGAGCAATGGCGTCAGGCTCATCCCGTCCATCGCTTGATCGTCGGGCAAACCAACCCCCGTAACGTCACAAACGGTCGGGTAGATGTCCACCCCGCTCACCGGCACGTCGATCTCCCGCCCCGAGGGAAACCGGCCCGGCCAGCACGCCACGAACGGCACCCGGATCCCACCCTCGTAGTAGGTCCCCTTGTAGCCCTTCAGGGGAGCCATATCCGTCGCGGGACCATACCCGCCGTTGTCGCTCGTGAAGAAAATCACCGTCCGCTCTCCCAAACCCTGTTCCTCGATCGCGGCGCGAACCCGGCCGATCGCACCATCCATCGCCTCCACCATCGTTCCCATCACGGCGTGATCGTGAAGCTCCCCGGGCGGCTTGTTCTCGTATTTTGGCAAAAGTTCGCGCTTTGCCTGCAGCGGCGTATGTACCGCGAAAAACGTCAGGTAAAGACACCAGGGCCGGTCCCGGTTCGCCCGGATGAACTTCTCCGCCGCACCCGCCAGGGTATCGGTCAGATACTCATCTTCCGGTGCATCTCTCAACCCCGGAGCCGGGTGCGGAGGATAGTAACCTCTGGGAGGCCCCCCGGCGGTCGTGCCCCCAATGTTCAAATCGAAGCCGTGCCGCGTCGGATCGCGGTCCAGGTGCCATTTTCCCATCGCTGCCGTGGCGTAACCTGCGGCCTGCAACCGTTCCGGCCACGTGTCGATCGCGGGATCCAGATCCGTCGTCCCCGCGATGTGCTCGAGACGCCGGTGCTCGGCCTTGCCCCGGGGCTTTGTGCCAACGTTGAAAATCCGATGGCGCGGGGTGTATTGGCCCGACATCACCGTCGCGCGCGACGGCGCACAGTTTGCCGCCGCCGCATAGGCCTCCGTGAAAACGGTGCCCTCGGAGGCCAACCGGTCCAGGTGAGGCGTCTCGTAAAAGTCGCTCCCCATGAAACCCACGTCGCGCCAGCCGAGATCATCGGCGATGATGAAGAGCACGTTCGGCCGGTCCCCGGCAGCACAAATGGTTGGCCCGGCAAGCATCAGGCCCGCCAGCACAAGAGAGGAAAATCGATCGATCCGCATGAACGGACTCTCCATCGGAGTCCGCCCTCGGATCAATCTGAAACTGCCTCGACTTCGACGGTGAGGAGAAAAGGACCTCTATCAGGCCCCCAGCGCCTTCTCGATCGCGCTCGTCAATTCCTCGTCACTCGGATCGGTCCCACTGCGAAACCGTCGCTGCACGATTCCGTCTTTCCCCACGAGAATCTTCTCGAAATTCCAGCGGATTTGCCCCTTGAAATCGGGATTCTCCGCCGAAGTCAGGTAGCGAAACAGCGGCGCCTGGTCGTCGCCATCCACCGACACTTTGGAGAACATCGGGAAGGACACCGAGTATTTCGTGGAGCAAAACGTCTTGATCTCCTCGTTCGTGCCCGGCTCCTGCCCACCATAGTTGTTGGCCGGGAATCCAAGGACGACGACGCCCCGGTCGGCGTAGGCCTCATGAAGCTTCTGCAGCCCCGAATACTGCCGGGTGTAGCCGCAGCGCGAAGCCACGTTCACCACCAGAACGACCTTGTCCTTGTAATCGGAAAGAGCCACGTCGTTTCCGTCGATGTCCTTCACTTTGAACTCGTGAAGGCTGTCTGCCGCTTGGGCTGCGCCGAATGATGCCATGATGAGGATTGAGGCTTGGATGATTTTCTTCATGTTGTAGACTCCGCTGGCATTACGGGAGGACTTCATGGCTAGACGCTCAAGAAAAAAACACGGTTGGCTCGGCGCTTTCGCGCTTCTTTTCATCTTCGCCGCCTTGGCCCTCGCGGCCATCCCAGAGGTCGAACGGGAAAAAGAATCCGTCGTCGAGCGCTGGACCGGCGATTTCCAACGCGCCATGGGCATCGTCGAGCGCCAGGCCTTCAACGAGGGCAAGTTCGAGTTCAGCCTCGAAGGCGACGCCCTCTGGACCTCTCTCGCCATGGCGGTCGCCATCGCCGGGGTCGTCCTCGGTATCCTGGCGTTTGGCAGCGACATCCTCTCGGGAATCTTCGCCGTCCTCCTCGGCATCGCCCTCATTGGCTGGCTCTACCTCACGGCGGTCTGAAAGCACCCCTTACTTTGCCGGGTAGAGCTTGAAGGTTCGGTGATCCGCATCCTTCGCCGTGAACTCCAGGACTGCCCTTCGGCCCTCCAGTCCGAGGTAGTCCTCACCGCGCAGCATCAGCAACACATGGCCGTCCCGCGCCGCTAACGTGGCTGATCCCGCATCGCCCTCCAGCGCGATCCGCAGGGAACCATCGCGCTGTGGCGTGGCATACCCTGCACTTTCATAGGCATCCCTGTCGCCCCGCTTCCACATGCTCAGCGTGAGCATCGCCACCCCTCCACTCGCCCCGGGACGAAGGCTCAGAATGACCCGATCCACGATTTGACCCGGGTTCTTCGTCAGATGTTCCCGGCCATACGTCCGTTCGAACACCAACGTTTCCCCCGGTTTCGGCATCAAGCGAACCGGCTCCGCGTGAAGCCCGGGCACCACGGCAAGGAAAAGGAAAGAAACCATCCATTTCACCATGGAACGGGATCATGACCAGGGACGCACGCTTCGGCAAGCCTTTCGGAGCACTTGCCAAACGAATGAAATTCCAGGTAAGATCGCAGGCAGGAGGTGGAGTGTATACCGCACGTCCCGTTGTTTTCGAAAATCTCATGGACTTCCTGAATCGATTCTTCCCCGCTACCGCCGGGGGAATAGCCCTTTTCACCCTTCTCGCCCTTTTCACGCCTGCAACGGTCTCCGCCAGGACCGAGAGCGAACCCGTCAGCTACTACCACGACGTCCGGCCGGTCTTTCAGGCGAACTGTCACGGTTGTCACCAACCTGCGAAGGCCAAGGGCGATTTCGTGATGACCACCTTCGAAGCCCTCATCAAAGGCGGTGAAACCGGCGCGACCGTCGTTCCGAATGACGCGGCGGCCAGCTACCTCTTCGAAAACATCACGCTCGTCGATGGCCAGGCCGAGATGCCCCCCAAAGGCGACCCGCTCACCCCGGAAGAAGTCGCCCTCGTCGAGCGCTGGATCAACGAAGGCGCCATCGATGACACTCCCGCCAACGCCGTCGTACGCTATTCCCCCAAAAACCCACCCGTCTATCATCGCGCCCCGCTCATCGGCTCCCTGGATTTCTCTCCCGACGGCAGATACCTGGCCGTCGCCGGTTTCCACGAAGTCCTCCTCCACAAAGCCGACGGTTCCGGCCTGCTCGCCCGCTTCGTCGGTCTCTCGGAGAAAATCACCCGCGTCGCGTTCTCTCCCGATGGCTCGAAACTCGCCGTCACCGGCGGACTCCCAGCCCGGATGGGCGAACTGCAGATCTGGGACGTCGAAAAGCGCGAACTCGACCGATCCCTGCCCATCGGTCACGACACGATCTACGGCGCTTCCTGGTCACCCGACGGAAAACAGGTCGCCTTCGGCATGGCCGACAACACGGTTCGCGCCATCGACGTCCGCTCCGGCAAACAGGTGTTTTTCATGGGCAGCCACAACGATTGGGTCCTCGACACCGTCTTCGACCAAACCGGCGAACACCTCATCTCCGTCGGCCGCGACATGTCCACAAAACTCAGCCACGTCGCCACCGAGCGCTTCATCGACAACCTCACCTCCATCACCCCTGGTGCACTGAAGGGCGGCATCGCCGCAGTCGCGCTTCACCCGGAGAAAAACCATATCCTCGTCGGCGGCTCGGACGGCGTGCCGCAAATCTACCGCACCAAACGCGAGACCGTCCGCAAGATCGGCGACAACGCGAACCTCATCCGCCAATACCCGCCCATGCCCGGCCGCGTTTGGAGCGTGGCGTTCCACCCAGACGGATCCAGGTTTGTCGCTGGTTCCAGCCTCGACGGGAAAGGCGCGATCCACCTCTACCGCAGCCAATACGACGCCACGATCACCCCACAGATGAAGAAGGCGATGGAGAAAGTCGCCGCCCGCCGGACCCCCGAAGAGAAGAAGATGCTGGCGGATTGGCGCTCGAAAGGAGCCGAGAACCTCCACGCCATCCCCGTCGATGCACCCGTCTACGCCGTCGCGTGGTCGCCCGGCGCAGAGACGGTCGTCGCCGCCGGACAGGATGGCCTGCTCCGCTTCATCGATCCGGACACAGGCGAAGTCCGACGCGCGATCCCGCCCATCGCCATCGAGGCCACGCTCGTGGAAACAAACGCGGAAAACGCGGACGAGCATCCTCCCGTGACCTGGGAAGAAGCTTCGCCCCGGCAAATCGTGGGTCTCGACGTCTCCCCCGAACGAATCACCATCGAGGGCTCCGGCCGATACCAGCAGCTCGTCGTCACCGCCAGCCTTGCCGACGGTTCGCAAACCGACATCACTCGCGTCGCCCAGTTCGATCTCGAGCGCCCCATCGTTGAACTCACGCCGCGCGCCCGCGTCATCCCCAAAATGGACGGCACGTCTTCCCTGAACGTCAGCCTCGCCGGACAAAGCGTGTCAGTCCCCGTCGAAGTCACGGGTCTCGCCCGGACCAATCACCCGGATTGGATCCGCGACGTCAATCCCGTCATCAGCAAGATGGGCTGCAACGCCGGCACCTGCCACGGCGCCAAGGATGGCAAGGCCGGCTTCAAACTCTCCCTCCGAGGTTACGATCCGCTCTTCGACGTCCGCGCCTTCACGGACGATGTCGTCAGTCGCCGCGTGAATTTCGCTTCCGCCGACGATAGCCTAATGCTCCTCAAAATGACCGCCGGAGTCCCACACGAAGGCGGCCAACTCGCCAAACAACACTCCACTTACTACAACATCGTCCGCGACTGGATCGATGGCGGTGCCAAACTGAACATGGATTCGCACCGCGTCGCCCACGTCGAGCTGATTCCCAAAAACCCCGTCGTTCAGGAAATCGGCGCCCGCCAGCAGTTCCGCGTGGTGGCGACTTACCAAGACGGCACTCGGCGCGACGTGACCGGTGAGGCCTTCGTCGAGAGCGGCAACACCGAGGTCGCCAAGCACGACGATCATGCCCTGCTCTCGACGATTCGCCGCGGCGAAGCACCGATCCTCGCTCGGTATGAAGGCGCCTACGCCGCCACAACGCTCACGGTGATGGGGAACCGGGACGGATTCGCCTGGGAAGAGCCGCCCGCCCACAACCGCATCGATGAACTCGTCGCCGCGAAGTGGAAACGCATGAGGATCAAGCCCAGCGGCCTCAGCGATGACGCCACGTTCGTCCGGCGCGTCCACCTCGACCTCACCGGTCTGCCGCCATCCCCCGAAACGGTCAGCGATTTCCTGGCCGACTCCCGCCCCACCCGTGAGAAACGCGAGGAACTGGTCGAACGCCTCATCGGTTCACCGGCCTTCGTCGATCACTGGGCGAATAAGTGGAGCGATATGCTCCAGGTGAATTCGAAGTTCCTCGGAAGAGAGGGCGCCCGCCTCTTCCGCAACTGGATTCACGAACAAATCGCCGCCAACACACCCTACGACCAATTCGTCCACGAAATCCTCACCGCCACCGGGTCGAACAAGGAAAACCCCGCCGCCTCCTACTACAAAATCCTCCGTGATCCCGACATGATCATGGAGAACACCACACACTTGTTCCTCGCGACACGCTTCAATTGTAATAAGTGCCACGATCACCCCTTCGAGCGCTGGACCCAGGACCAATATTACGAAACGGCCGCTTTCTTCGCGCGCGTCGATCTCGAGCGCGATAAAAAGAATGCCCCGAAACAAAACATCGGTGGCACGGCGGTCGAAGACGCCAAACCCCTCTTCGAAGTCGTTTCCGACCAACCCGAAGGCGAGATCACACACGATCGAACCGGCGCCGTCACGCCTCCCGCCTTTCCTTACCCGGCCGAAACGGCTCCCGTTAGCCTCCGCTCCGAAGATGATGCCCCGCCCACGCGACGCGAGGCGCTGGCGTCGTGGATCACGAGCCCAGACAATCCCTACTTCGCGTCCAGCTACGTCAATCGAATCTGGGGTTACCTGCTCGGCACTGGCATCATTGAACCTCTCGACGACATCCGTGCCGGAAATCCTCCATCCAACCCCGAGCTGCTGAACCATCTCACCAGCGAATTCGTGAATAGTGGCTTCGACGTCCGGCACCTCATGCGCCTCATCTGTCAGTCGCGCACCTACCAGCTTTCCATCGAAACGAATCCCTGGAACGAAGACGACACCATCAACTTTTCTCACGCCAAAGCCAAACGCCTCCCTGCGGAAGTGCTTTACGATGCCGTCCACTTTGTCACCGGCGCCACGCCGAATATCCCTGGGGTCGGCAAAGGTGTGCGCGCCAGCCAACTCCCAGATGCCCAAATCGACCTGAAGAGCGGCTTCCTCGCAAACCTCGGCCGCCCACCCCGCGAAAGCGCTTGCGAATGCGAACGGAATCACGATTTGCAGATGAGCGCCGTCCTGGCCTTCCTCTCCGGCCCCGCCATCGCCGATGCGGTTGCTTCGCCAGACAATGATCTCGCAGATTTGGTCGAAGCCACGCCGGACGACCGCCAACTCGTCGAGGAAATCTACCTGCGCGTCCTCTCCCGCCTCCCCTCCGAGGCCGAAACCGAAGCTGCCCTCTCAAACCTCCGTCACATCGAACGCGATCACAACAGCCTCACCGCCCAACTCCAAGAGCGCGAATCTTGGTGGATACCCGTGGAAGAGCAGCGGGAACTCGAGCGACTCAAAACCATCGCTGCCGCCGCCAACGAGCTCGAGACCTACCTCCCCGACTGGAGCCGGAAGCGAGACGAAGCCGCCGCCGCCCAGGCCGCCAGTGTGGCAAAAGCCAAGGCCGCCCTGGACCAGATCGAAGAAGACCGGCTGACCCGTTTAGGTGAATGGGAAAGCACCTTGGCGAAGCCGGGCGGCACGACATGGCACCCCCTGCACCCCACCAAAGCCGTTTCCACCGATGAAACTTTCATCCCAAAAATCCTCGATGCCGGCAGCGTCCTGATCTCCTCCACGCGTGACATCATCAATGAAGACGGAGATTGGGTGGTCGATTTCGAAGTCGACGCAAACCAACCCATCACGGGTCTCATGGTGGAAGCGTTGCCTCACGAAAGTCTCCCGGCTTTTGGCCCTGGCCTGAGCAAAAACGGGAACTTCGTCGTCACCGAAGTCATTCTGGAGACTGCCGAACCGGACGCTCCGGACGACTTCAAGCGGCGCCCCTTCAACGACGCCCGGACCGAACACATCCAGAAAGATTTCAATCTGAAGCTCGCTTACGACGGAAACACCGCCAACCAAAAGGCATGGGCCATCGGCGGTCGCGAAAGGCAGATCCACCGGGCCCGCTTCCAGTTGAAGCAACCCATCTCAGCCAATGACGGCACGCGGCGTCTCCGCGTCCGTATCGCCAACCGCTTCGTCCCGCGCAACTATCCCCTGGGTCATTTCCGAATCTGGGTCACGGAAGCACCCACCCCTCTCGAAGCCGGAGCCCCCGCCTCGGTTGCGGCCGCCTTGGCCAAGACCACGGATTCCAGGTCGGCCGAAGAACAGGATCGCATCGTCCGCCACTACCTCACCTCCGACGGCGAATGGTCCGAGCTTCTCTACGCGTGGCGGAAAGAACAACGCCCCCTCCCACGCGACCCAAAACTGGTGGCTCTCGAAAGGGCACTCGCGGAAGCGCGAAATCCCATCAAACAAGACCCTCAGCTCCTTCAGCTCCGCCAGGATCATACCTACTCGACCAAACAGCTCGAAAACCGCCGCCTCACCGCCTCCCAAGACCTGGTCTGGGCCCTCGTCAACAGCCCGGCGTTTTTGTTCAGCTATTAGGGATCAGCGCTCAGTAAATTGAATCAAAAACCCCTCCACTCCCGACTCCCGACTCCAGACTCCCGACTCCCGACTCCCGACTCCCGACT
>CAZCRA010000133.1:0-10817 GCA_964500945.1 uncultured Verrucomicrobiales bacterium
TGCCGCCGGGCCGGCATTCTCGTGAAGATGATCACCGGCGACCACGCCGTCACCGCCCGGGTCATCGCCGAACGCGTCGGTCTCGCCGATGTCGGCTCCGAAGTCGACGCGATCACCGGGAAGCAACTCGAGTCCGTATCCGACGAGGACCTACCAAGCCTCGCCGAGGAAACCGAGGTCTTCGCTCGCGTCGCCCCCGAACAAAAGCTGCGGCTGGTGCGGGCTCTGCAGTCGCACGGTCACGTCGTGGCCATGACCGGGGACGGGGTCAACGACGCGCCCGCCCTGAAGCAGGCCGACATCGGCGTGGCCATGGGCGTGTCCGGCACGGAGGTGGCCAAGGGCGCCGCCGACATGATCCTGACCGACGACAACTTCGCCTCCATCGAGGCCGCCGTCGAAGAGGGCCGCGGCGTGTTCGACAATCTCACCAAGTTCATCGTCTGGACCCTGCCCACCAACCTGGGCGAGGGCGGTATCATCCTCGTCGCCATCCTCCTCGGGATCACCCTGCCCGTCCTACCCGTGCAGGTGCTCTGGGTCAACATGACCACCGCCCTGCTCCTCGGTCTCATGCTCGTTTTCGAACCCAAGGAACGCGGTCTCATGGGACGTCCCCCGCGCGACCCGTCCCGTCCCATCCTCACCTTTCCTCTCTTCATGAGGACCGGACTGGTCTCCCTGATCATCATCGGTGGAGGCTACTGGCTCTTTCACGACGAGATCACCCGGTCCGGCGACACCGTGGACGAGGCACGCACCGCCGTCATCAACACCATCGTGCTGGTGGAGGCGGCCTACCTTTTCTCCTGCCGTTCCCTGACCCGCTCCCTCTTCGCGATCGGCCTGTTCACCAATCCCCTCGCCATCGTCGGCGCGCTCGGCATGATCGCGCTGCAGCTCCTTTTCACCTACGCACCCTTCATGAATCACCTCTTCCAAAGCACTCCGCTCGATGCCGACGCCTGGATGCGCATCCTGGCTGTGGCCGCATTTTCCTTTCTCGCCGTGGAACTCGAAAAGTGGATCCGCTTCGGCTGGCATCCTGATAAACCCCTCGCCGCCGATTGACCGGAACCCTGACGGATTTTTCAGAAGAAGGACCGCTCTCCCTTCCCCGCCACTATCCACATGCACCGCTTTCAAAATATCCTCCACGTCACCCTCTCCCCCGACGATTCGCCCGACGCCCTTCGCAAGGCGCTCGGTCTCGCCCGGACCAATGGCGCCGCGCTGACGGTGCCGGGGTGTTTTCCCGAATTTCCAGAATAATTGCGGGCCTGCCAGGAAAGCTTCGCGCAGTCGATGGTCGATCGATTGAAGGCTTCGGTTGCGGGCCGCGGCGGGGCCGGAGAGTCGGAGGCCGACGCGGACTCGATCCGCTGCGAAGCCGAGTTCGGCAAGACGTCCGGGATGCGGATCATCCAGCGGGTCCTACGAAAAGGCCACGATCTCGTGATCAAGGACGCGGAGCCTTCCAAAGACGGCCGCGGTTTCCGGTCCGTCGACATGCAGTTTCTCCGCAAGTGCCCCTGCGCAGTATGACTCTGCCGACCGGAACGAGCCGCGCCGAAGAGCGACGCAGTCTCCGTCGCAGTCGATCCGGATAGCTTCGCATCCGACGAAGAGGAGTTAGCGCTGAGGCTCCTGCAGGTTTCGTCGTCGCTTGCCGAGAAACGCGCAGCGGAGCTACATATCGTCTCCTGCTGGGACTTCGAGTTTGAGTAAGCTCTGCACCGAAATTCGTGGTATCGGGTCCCGGAGGACGAACTGTTCTGGATCGTCTCCCGGACTCGCCAGAGGCGACGCAAGATGCTCGACGATCTGGTTCACCGGGCTGGTCTCGGCGAGGACTGCCACGTTCATTTTGAGCGCGGCGATCCTGCCGATCTCATCCGCTGCTTCCTGGAGAAACACGGGATCGACGTCCTCGTCATGGGCACCGTAGCGCGCACCGGCCTGTCCGGATTTCCTCATAGGCAACACCGCCGAAGACATTCTCCAGAAAGCGCCGTGCTCGTTGCTGGCCCCGAAGCCGGAAGGATTCGTGAGTCCCGTCAGGATCGACGATTGAACGGGCCGGGGCCGTCCGCGATACGGTCGGATTGATGGAAATGCCCGTCTTCCGCCGGGCATCACTTTCCCGCCGTGGGTTCGGCACGCTGATCGAACCAGTCGAGAAAACGCTCGGCACCGGCGAGGGAGTTGCGAATGGGGATACCACCGAGCTCCCGGGCCGACTCGGCTTCGCTCTCCTCGAACACTCGCACGATGACCGGTATCCGCCGGACGTGCCGGAGCACTTTCAGCCCGTCCGAAACCCGCCGGGGAGAGGCGAGGACCGCCTTTGCTTCATCGACGCCCGCAGCCTCGAGCACGGCGGGATCGGTGCCGTTCCCGAGCACGCAGGAGATGCCCTGAGCGCGGAGATCGGCGATGACGGCGGGATCGTCGTCCACCACTACGAAGGGGATCCCTGCGTCGCGAAGGGGACGCGCCACCCATTTGCCGCCGGCACCGTAGCCGATCATGATGACATGGCCGCGCCACTCGCCCGCTTCGTCGAGCGGATTGCGATCCCGCCAGAGATGCAGCAGGAGGGAGGCGACCCGCTCGTGGGCCACCAGCGGAGTCACCATCATCGTGAACGAAGCCACCATACCGACCAGCGCCACCTCGCGGTCACCGAACACCCCGCTCTGGAGGGCGATCAAGCCGATGACCAGTCCATACTCTCCGACTTGGGAAAGCAGCAGACCGCTCTCGGTGGCGCCGCGTCCGTCGAGGCCCGAACGTCTCGCCAGCAGGAAGACCAACAGGAAGCGGGATCCGAGAATGAGAGCGGTCAACCCGATGGCTTCGAGGAGAAGACCGACCGTGAGCGATGTCGAGAGCTGGGCCAGGGTGGTGAAAAAAAGCGCGGCGAAAAAATCCGTCATCGAGGTCAACTGCCCGCGCACCATGCCGCTGGCGGGAAAACGCGAATACACCAGTCCGGCGCAGAACGCCCCGACCACGACGGGCAACTCGAGCAGGGTGGCGACACCGAGAAAGGCGAACAGAGTGCCCAGCAGGAAGAGCAGCAGGCCCTCGTCGTCCAGATGTCGCGCCTTTTCCAGGCGACGGGAAACGAAAGACCTGAGACCGATCGCCGCCACCAATAGCAGGATGGCCCCGAGAGCGGCTCCGAGCGCCGCGCCAAGTCCGGTGGTATCCGAGGCCGCCAGCAGGGCGATGGCGATGACCACGGCAGCGTCCTGGAGGAGCAGCATGCGGGAAGAAAAGCGGGCGAAAGGCTCCTGGGTCTGCCCGAGCCGCTGCATCTGGCGAGTGCCCACCACAGTGGAGGAAACCGAAAAGGCGACGGCGAGAAAGAATGCGGGCATCGGATCGAATCCGAGGACGCGGGCGGCGGCGAAGACCAGCCCGACGCTGACGACCATCTGGATCAGCACCGCAGCGGCGGTGAAACCGAGTTTTTCGCGCAGGCGCTTTGCATCAAGTGCCGTTCCGGAGGCGAAGGCGAGAAAGGCGACGCCGAGTTCGAGCGACTTGGTGAGCATGTCGTCGGTGACGCGGAACCCGGTGAGAGTCAGCAGCCAGCCGGCGAACAGAAACAGCGGGACCGAAGGCAGCGAGATCCATCGGGACACGGTGGCGGCGGCGGCGGCGGTGAACAGAAGGACGGCGATCTCGATCATGCGGAAAGGATGCCAAGGCGTTCGAGTTCCCGTTTCACCGCCATCATGCCGTCGACCTTGGGCGTGATGAGGTAGGCGGCATCCATGTCGAGGAGAGGGTCCATGGTGCTCAGATCCATGACCGTGGCCGCGAAGGGAATGTCCTCCTGCCGGCAGCGGTAGGCCAGGAGGTCGTTCACGGCCTCGATCCGCAGCGCCGAGACGACGAATTTCGCGCGTTCCAGTCCGGCCTCTTCCAGCACCGTGCGGTAGTCGGCGTTTCCGAGGAGGGTAGGACAGGGCAACGCCGCCAGCTTGCCCGGGTCGGTGTCGATGGCAAGGACGGACTCCCCTTTCTCCGAGAGGCGAAGGGCGAGGTGCCGGCCCAGGGTGTTCATTCCCACCACGATGACGTGGTTCTCGAATTCGCGAGAGGGCGCGGTTTCATCCTCCGGCATTTTCGCCCTGAAGAGTCGCAGCCAGCCGCGGTCGCGGAACCACTCGTAGAGAGGGCGGTTGTAAATGATGAAGTAGGCCGACAGCGAGATAGTGATGAGGCCAATCATCGCCGTCAGCGAGAGGATCTCCGGCGCGACGATGCCGGTCGAGACGCCCATGGCCACGAGGATGAAGGAAAACTCGCTGATCTGCGCCACCGTCACCCCGGTGTAGAAAGAAGTCCGCTCGCTGTAGCCCATCCGGCAGATGATCCAGACGAAGATGAAGGGATTGCCGATGAGCACGAACAGCGAGAGCACGATCACGGTGGGAGCGGATTGCGCGGCGGCGCTGAGATCCATCTTCACCCCGAGGGATACGAAGAAAACCGCGATGAAAAAACTCATCAACGGGTGCAGCCGGACGCGGATATCGCCGTTGAAAGGGAGCTGGGCGAGGCTGACACCGGCGAGGAAGGCGCCGATCTCCAGCGAGAGGCCCAGCGCCTTGGCAGCGAGCAGGGCGAGAAAACACCAGCACAGGCTCCAGAGGTAGCTGGTTTCCGGGGAACGTGACGCCCACCCGAAAGGACGGGGCAGCAGCCACTTGGACGCGGCAAGGGCGATCCCCAGGAGCACCGCCATGCCGAGGAAGGATTTCACCACTCCCAGGGCCACCGCGCCGACTCCGCCGCCCTCTTCGCCGGCGCCCAGACCGGCGAGAAAGGTGAGCATCACGATGGCCACAAGGTCCTGGACCAGGAAGATGCCCACGGCGATGCGTCCGTAGAGGCGGTGCATGTCCTTTTTCTCGTCCAGCAGCTTCACCACCACCACGGTGCTGGAGAAGGTCAGGGCGGTAGAGAGGAAGGCGCATTCGATCAGGGTGAAGCCGAAGAGCCAGGTCAGGACCAGGCCGACCGTGAAGGTGAACACCACCTGCCCGATGCCGGCTACGACCGCTACCCGGCCGATGCTCCGGATGCGGTCGAGATTGAGTTCCAGCCCCACGATGAAGAGCAGCAGCGCGATGCCGATCTCGGAAATCAATTCCAGAGTGTGATCGATCTCCACCAAGCCGGTCAGCGGACCAATCAGCAGTCCGGCAAAGAGATAGGCCACGATCATCGGCATGCGGATGCACCGCGCCACCCAGGACATCACCGCCGCCGCGATCACGACCACTCCCAGGCCCTGGATCAGCGAGGCGCTCGTCATGAGGTCATCAAGTCGGGATAGAGTGAGGATCGAATACTCGACCTTGGAAAATTCCCTCCCACAATTCCCGGTCGTTTAGACCCGGCACGGTCGTCGGTCGTCTCATCGATCCGGAATCCCTACCGCTGGCCCCTACTCTTAGTCTTAGTCTTACTCTTCCCCGTCCGCCGGGCCTTCATGTGTTCGAGGGCCCGCATCTCGGTGGCGGCACCCTCGTCGCCCTGGGCATTCATCCAGGCGTCCAGCTCGGCGCGAAGACCGAGGCGGACTTTCTCGCGTCCCGGCTCGTCGATCAGGTTGGTTCGGTTCCAGGGATCGGCGCGGACATCGTAGAGCTCCTCGGCGGGACGATGCCGGTAGTCGTGGACGAGTCGCGTCGCGTGCTCATCTCCGCCCTCGGCCGCCCTTACCCAGCTGTCCCACGGCTCGCCCTTGTTGGCGACGCAACTGAAGACGACATCCGGAGTCAGGTTGCGGATGTAGAGATAGTCGCCGCTGCGGGCGGAGCGCACGCCGTAGTGCTCGGCCCCGTTGTTGACGCCCCGCGTCGTCTGGATGCCGAAGACATGCCGCTTGTGCTCGTCAGTCTCGCCGCGCAGCACCGGCAGAAAACTCCGGCCGTCGAGCGTTTCGGGGATCGCCGCGCCAGCCACCTCGAGAAAGGTCGGGAGGACGTCGACGTATTCGATCATGGCGTCGGTCTCGCTGCCGGGCGCGACCACGCCAGGCCACCGAATCACGGCCGCACTCTGTAGGCCGGCGTCGTAGCAGGTCCACTTGGCGAAAGGGAATCCGCTGCCCTGCTCGGAGAGGAAGAGCACGAGGGTGTCGTCCGCCCTGCCGCTCGCCTCGAGCGCGCCAAGGACATCGCCGACCTGGGAGTCCATGTAAGTGATCTCGGCGAGGTAGCGCGCATAATGCTCGCGCGTCTCCGGCGTGTCCGCAAAGACCGGCGGCAACTCCAGCTCCTCGGGAGGATAGGCCGAGGCGTCTCCCATGACCCAGGGACTGTGCGGTTCGACCAGGGCCACGAAGAGGCAGAAGGGTTTCCCGGCGTCACGCCCCATGAATTCCGTCACGCCCTCCAACGTATGCGGACGCGTCGGCGAGCGGGTGCAGGACCGATCGAAGCCGGGCACCGACTCGAAGGGGTAGACGCTCTCGGGACCGACGTGGCTTTTTCCCGCCAACCCAACCCGGTAGCCGGCCTCGGGGAGGTAGTGGGCGACACTGCGCACGCCTTCTTCCGCCACGGCGTGGTTCGGGTACCCGCCGGATTTCACCGGGTAGAGGCCCGAGTAGAGATTGTGCCGGGTCGGCGAGCACATCGGAGCGGCCTGGAAGCAGCGGGTGAAATTCATCCCCTCATCGGCGAGGCGGTTGATGTGCGGCGTTTTCGCCTGCCCTCCGTGCAGCTCGAGATCGCGGTAGGTGCAGTCGTCCGCGACGATGACGAGGAAGTTAGGCCGTTCCGCAGCCGCGACCGGAGAGGATGGGAACACCGCGGCGCAGGCGATCACTGCGAGCGCGACGGCGCGGACCGGGCAGAGGAGTGAGAAAAAGGAGGGTATCATCTGGAAAATCGGGTTCTTCGACACGCGGCGGCTTCAACCATTCCTGTCGCGGCCGTGACAAGGATTGTTGCGAGGCTTCATGGCTTCCGAAAGGTCACGAAGCGAAGCACCGAATCGCGGTCGAGTTTGCCGCTGACATCGACGAAGACACTGTTGCCGCCTTCCTTAACCTCCACTTCGGAAAACTGAAAGGGATTCGCTTTTCGGCCCTCCCGCTCCCGAGTCACCATTGGGCCGGGGAAGAAGGGGGTCCAGCTGCCTTGAAGGTTGGATAAAGCAACAGCTGCGATACCGGCAAGCAGCCCCAGCACCACGACAGTGGTTAAAATTTCCACAAGTGTAAACCCTCTGGTTTCTTAAGAAGAATGTTGAAGACGCATGGCACAATTATGTTTTTCTCATGTTTCATAAATACCATATAAACATTTTTTTCTTTTTTGTGAATTCGCTCCTGATTTTATGATAGCTGGTTGCCCCGATCTGCGCCTCTCCCGGCTGTAGGAATCGGGATTTCGGCCCGAATTTCCCTTCGTTTTTGTCATTTGTGTCCCCACAAATGCCTCAAACTTATGAAAATTCTGACTCGAAACCCAATTCCCTCGCTCAGACGCTCTAAGCCCGACAGACTGCTAGCCCGCATTTCTCATCCCCCTTCTGCTACGACTTGCTGCGGCCCGTCCCTGCTTCGTTCCTGCCCGGATTTCCCTGGCACAGTATGTTCTCATACAGCCCGGCGGGGAATCCGGCCCGCGCCTCGCCGTGACGCGTCCTCGCTGCGTCTCGCTGCGTCTCGCTGCGTCTCGCTGCGTCTCGCTGCGAAGGGGTATGAGAAACGCGGGTTAGCGATTTGTAAGAAGCTTGGTCAGAGTGGCACACAGAGTCCCCCGGCTTCGGCGAGGGTGCGTTGGCGGTCGTCGAAGGTGAGGAATCCCTCCATACTGAGGTGGATGGAGGTAGCGACGCGTATGATGTCGGCGAGGCGATGGCCGGAGGCGTTTTCGTTTCAACGGCTCTGTTTATTGTTCGGTGCTTTTTTCCTCCCCGCCCCGTCCTTCCAGATGACGACTTTGGCATCGTTCTTCCGGTTGGGGCCGGGGGTGGTGCGACCGTTGGCGACAGCGGTTTCGAGGAGTTTGGTAAGTTCAGCAACAATGTCCGGTTTTTCGTCCACGAGGTTTTTCGATTCGGGGTTGTAAGAACTCGCGACGCCGTAGCCCTGGTCATCGGTCATGATGAAGATGATGTTGGGTTTCTCCGCAGCAAACGCCGTCGAGAAAAGGGTGAGGAGTAATATGATAAATTTCACGGTGTTGGGTTTTAAACGGATTTGACTTTCAAACCGGCGGCCTTTGCGAGTCTTGCCTGGCGGATAGCGAAGGTGAGAAAATTGCTGGCACCGCTGACAAGAGCGGCGGCAACATGCAGAATGTCCAGACTGCGTGCGCCAAGTCGTTCGCAATGAGTCGCGCCCAGGCGCTCAGCCTCGATCATCACATCGGACAATGGCGGCTGGCAATGGGCGAGAGTGCCATCGGCGAGATCGGCAAGCAGGAGGTTGAGCGAGGCGTCGCGCTGTGCGGGTTTGATTTCACCGCGAAAAATCCTCAGACGTAGCGCGTTGCGGAATTCCAACTGATGAATCCATGTGAACGCCAGCGGGACGACCTGCTTTCGCATTGCGGTGATCGCCTTGGTGGTATGCGCGTCTGGCGCGTAGAGCGAACAGAGGAATCCGGTATCCGCATAGTCGTTCATCGGTCGCCGCGTGTTTCGCTGATCAGATCGGTGCCAGTAGTTGGAAGAACCTGTTCTCCGTAAATCATTTTCAAGCGAGCGGCAAAATCCGGTTTACCTGGCATCTTCGGCCTGCGAGGTGGAGAAAGCATGGCAACGGGCTTTCCTCTGCGGCAGACTTCCAGCGTGGTGCCGGATTCCACCACGGCGAGAACCTTGCTGGTTTCGTGTTTCAATTCACGGATGCTGGTTTGTTTCATTAAAGTGACACATGAACGTGACACATTGATGCCGTCAACCCGGATGCTCGTCACTTCTCACTTCTCACTTCTTCTTCCATGCCGCGAAATCGCCGACGTGGTGATGGCGCAGAGGGCAACGAGAATCAGCGATATGGCTTTTATCGGTTTTACTTGATTTTGTCTTTGGCTCGCTGGGCAAGGTAGGCTTGGTGAAGCGCTTCGAGTTTTTCCGGGTGTTTTGCGGCGAGGTTGGATTGTTCCCTGGGATCGGCGGCGAGGTGGAAGAGCTGCCAGTCGGTTGCGGAGGCGGGTTCACCTTTTCCGTAGCGGACGATTTTCCAATCGCCCCGGCGGAGGGCGCGGCGGTCGGGCCGTTTGCCCCATATCCAGAAGAGATCGCGCCCGGCGGGGATGGCGGATGAATCATGACCTAACAGCGCGGGGGCGAAGTTGATCCCATCGAGTTTCAGATTCTCACCGGGGGTTCCACCGGCGATGGCGAGAAGGGATGGCAGCCAGTCGATGACGTGGACGGGTTCCTTGATGTGTTTCGGGGTAATGCGTCCCGGCCAGTTGGCGAAGCCGGGGACGTGGATACCGCCTTCCCAGACATCCAGTTTTTTGCCGCGGATGGGGAGCGGCTGGTTGGCGCTTTTCAGCTTGAGGTCGGCGGGGTAGGCATTGCCGGGCCAGCTTACCTGCGGGCCGTTGTCGGAAGTGAAGAGGATGAGCGTGTCCTTGCGGCGACCGCTGCGGTCGAGGGCTGCGACGATCTCGCCGATGGCATGATCGAGGTGGTGGACGGTGGCGAGCAGCAGGCGTTTTTCCGGATCGGGCTCTTTCTGGATGATGCCCTCGGGGTCGTTGAACCAGGGGATTTCGTCTTCGTTAAGCCAGCGTTTGGGGTTTTCCGGGTCGAGCTGAGTGGGACGATCAATGAACTTGCCACGCTCGTCGAGCGGGGTATGCGGCGCGTGGAACGGGAGGTAGAGGAAAAACGGTTGGTCGGAGCTTTCGATGACGCGGACGGCTTCCTTGGCGACGAGATCAGTGGCGTGGACGCCGTCCTCGTGGCCGGGGATGATTTCGTGATCGCGGTGCCAGGTGATGGCGAGCGGGCCGGGACGGTAGCGGTGGTCATACATGCCGACGGCTCCCGCAAGCGAGCCGTAGCTGGAATCGAAACCGAAGTGATTGGGGCCGGCAACAGGATCGGTGGCGAGATGCCATTTCCCCGCGAGATGTGTCGTGTAGCCCTGTGCCTTGAGCAGGCTGGCGATGGTGGGGGTGCCGGGGGGGAGATTGGTTTCGTTGTTGGCTGCCAACTGCCGGTTTCCGAAGCGGCTGGGATAACGCCCCGTGAGCATCGCGACCCGCGTGGGGGTGCATTGCGGCATGGAGTAGCATTGATCGAAGACGGCACCCTCAGCGGCGAGCTTGTCCATGTGGGGGGTGTGAACCTTTTCGGGATTCAGATAACCGATATCCATCAGTCCCTGGTCATCGGTAAGGATCGCGATGATATTGGGTTTGGGTTGGGCGAACGCCACGGTGGAAGCTATAAAGAAGATGATGAGGATTTTCATGGGCTGGTTGATTGCGGTTGATGGAAAGAGTGAGGCTAGCTAATCGGCTAGTCCGACAGGTTGCTAGCGGTTACTGAAAGGGATTCGCTTTTCGGCCCTCCCGCTCCCGAGTCACCATTGGGCCGGGGAAGCAGGGAGTCCAGCCTCACGCGCCCCGGACTCGCCCTTGGCGGCGGCGCTAAAGCCCTTGAACGCCTCGCTCGCCGAGCTTGAAAAAGGTGCCGGAGCGCAATACCATGTCATCAAACATGATTGCAGCTTGCAGCGGGAGGATCGCGAGGTGCTCACCGAGATCTTCTACAACCTGCTGCTGCAACGCTTCAAGACCAAAAGCCGAAAGGAAATC
>CAZCRA010000134.1:0-355 GCA_964500945.1 uncultured Verrucomicrobiales bacterium
GGGGGCGCAGGGGGCCGAAGTGAGGTTTCTCGTGCAGAACGGATCGCAGTTTTACGTGTCCGAAGCTTCGCGCGGTACAGGTTCGGGGACGCTCAGTCTGACGGATTTCAATAACAACGCGGCGGCCGGCAAGGGCTGGGCGCCGGTGACGATGTCCGCCACGGATTTCGATATCCCGGACACGCTCAGCTTTGGGGCGGTCGACTTCACGGACGTGCAGATGGTCGGCTGGATCGGGGAAGGCAGCCGGCAGTTTGGAGGCAACTGGGGATTCGACACGTTTGACGCCAGCGGCATCATCGCGATTCCGGAGCCGTCGGCTGGTTGGTTGCTGGCCGGTTTGCTGGGATTGCAC
>CAZCRA010000134.1:365-10713 GCA_964500945.1 uncultured Verrucomicrobiales bacterium
TCGCGTCGCGACGTTCCCGGCGGGTTTGAGCGCGTTTGGATTCCGCAGGAGAGCGAACGCTTGCCTGCCCGGAAGTCTGAGCCGAAGCTGAGGCGTGAGCCCACCGGTGCCGCCGCCCCTTCCTCCTCTGTCTACGCAGGGTGGTGGGGGGACTTCGCGGAAACGGGGGGCCGTGGTATTTCCATCCGCTGGCGATCGCCAGTTACGTTGTGGCCGCCATCGTTGCTGGGTGTGGCCTGTTGGTGGCGGCAGGGGTCTTCTTCCATCTGACCGGGACGGAGTTCGAGCCGGCTTAAGATCAGCTGGCCGGGCTCTTCACGGTGGAGGCGGCGGCGGCCTACTGGAGCATCCAAGCGGATCCCTCGCTGGAAACGCTTCTGCTGCCTGTGCTGGAGGCCTTTGAAGAGGCGGCGTTCGAGTGAGGGTTGGTGGCGATTGCGCGAACAATGGAGGGGAGGAACCAAATCGCGGCGGAACTGGACCGGATTCTGCTTCTGCAGGGATTTCGAGAACTTTCGTGGCCGAGCGGTGACGTGGACGGGTGAGCCGGCCGGCGGCTGGAGGAGGTTACTGGAATGCACGCTGTGAATCCGATGCCGAAGATTCGTCGAATGGACTTTCGTGCCAATTCTTTCACCGAGTCCCGTTTGTCGTTTGCCGCTTCGCTGCGATTAGTTGCGGGGTGCTGAAAGTTCGATGGCTTGAAATTCTAAGTGGGCGAGATCGCCCCGCCACCGTGCTATCCGCGCCCTTACCCACCACCACTCATGAGTGTCGACCGAACGCCCTCCCTCCCTGCGTTCATTCCTCAAAGCGCTAGCGAACTCAACGAGACCATCGGAGCTCACATCGAGATCACCGATTTGCTTGGCCACGGCGGCATGGGAGCCGTTTACCTGGGGCACCAAGTGCGACTCGGCCGCCCGGTGGCGGTGAAAGTTCTGATGAATCTCGAAGCCTGCGAGGGCTGGGATTTCAAGGAGCGATTTTTGATCGAAGCGCGTTCCATGGCGCGGCTCGACCACCCTGGGATCGTGAAGGTTCACGACTACGGTGAGACGAGCGATGGGAAGCCCTATTTCGTAATGGAGCTGGTCGATGGCATGGATCTTCACTCGCTGATTCACGGGAGCGACCTGACGGAGACACACATCACGAGTTGGGTGCCGCAGATCTGCCAGGCGCTGGATTACGCGCACCGGAACGGATTGATTCACCGGGACGTGAAGCCTGGGAACGCGATGATCACGATGGAGGGGGCGGTGAAGATCATGGACTTTGGGTTGGTCAAAGTGCGGCCCGGGCCTGGCAGGGCGAGGCTGACGCACGTGGAGATGTCCGTGGGGACGCCGGACTACCTGGCTCCGGAGGCGCTGGAGCCTGGACGTGAGATCGATCACCGGGCCGACATCTACAGCATGGGCGTGCTGCTCTACCAGATGCTGACCGGCGCCGTTCCGCGGGGGGCCTGGGTGGCGCCATCGCAGCGACGGTCAGGGGTCGATCCCCGCTATGACGCCGTGGTGGTGAAGGCGATGCAGGAGGAACCCGTGATGCGCTATCAGCGCGTCACGGAACTGGGTGACGAAGTGCTCGAAATCGGGAAATCGCCTCGACCCCGGACCCGCATGTTGACGACCGGACCGGTGCCGGCGCCGAGGAAGCTGCTCCTGACTGGCGGCGCCCACGACCGTGCGCAGCCACCCCTGATCGTGCGGCGATGAGAAGTGGTTGCTTGTGGGGGAGCCGGCGGCTTGAATGCCAGGGCCTGGCTCGCGGCTCACGCTGGTTTTTGGAGGTCGCCTGAAACACCCGCTGGCAATCTTTCGTGCTCAGGGTAGCACGTTTGTTGTTTCTTTGGCGCTGACGTTCAGCCATTCAAGAAGATGGCCCGCCTCTTCAGCTGCGGGCGAAACCTGCATGACCCATCACAACCACCCGCTCGATGGCCGCCTGACGCGGCGAAGAGCGCTCTACGCCGGAGTGGCCGCCGGATTTGGATTCGGCCTCCCAGAGCTGCTTCGGCACGAAGCGCTGGCTGCCGCCAAAGATTATCGCACCCGGGAGGGCGTGGCGAAATCGCTGATTCACATCTTCCTGCCGGGAGGGCTCTCGTGTCAGGAGAGCTGGGACCCGAAGCCGCTGGCGCCGGCGGAGTATCGCGGTCCCTGGGGCGCCATCGACACGACACTGTCCGGGGTCCAATTCGGGGAGAATTTGAAGCATCTGGCGGGGGTTGCCGATCGCCTGACGGTGATCCGGTCCATGACGCACGGGGAAGCGGCGCACGAGCGCGGAACGCACAACATGTTCACCGGCTACCGTCCCAGCCCGGCCATTAAGTATCCGAGCATAGGTTCCGTGGTGGCGCATGAGCTTGGGGCGCGACATCATTTGCCGCCCTATGTTTGCGTGCCCAATCAGCCGAATGAGTTTGCCGGGAGCGGCTATCTGAGTTCTGCCTACGGGCCGTTCAGTCTGGGCTCGGATCCGGCGAACAATGGGTTTTCGGTCCGGGACCTCAATCTGCCGCGTGGAGTGGACGAGGGCCGATTCGAACGGCGCCGCAGCATTTTAGAGACGGTCGACAGCCACTTCAGCGCCGTCGAGGCGTCGGACGAGATCGACGCGATGGACAGTTTCTACCAAGCGGCTTACGGGCTGATCAGTTCGAAACGGGCTCGCGAGGCGTTCGACATTACGAAGGAGGACGAAAAGCTCCGGGAACGCTACGGCCGGAACCAGGCCGGGCAGCGTTTGCTCATGGCTCGGCGTTTGACTGAGGCGGGCGTTCGCTTGGTCACGGTCACCTACGGAGGCTGGGACCACCACAACGACATCCGGAGAGGATTCGAGCGGCAGGGACCGGAATTGGACCGTGCGCTGGCCGTGCTGCTGGAGGACCTGGACGAGCGCGGATTACTTGATGAGACGATGGTGCTGGTCTCGTCGGAGTTTGGCCGGACGCCGAAGATCAATCCCACGGCTGGCCGCGACCACTGGCCCCGGGTGTTCAGTGTGATGATGGCGGGCGGCGGGGTGAAACGGGGGTTCGTTTATGGGGCCTCCGATGCCCTGGCGAACGAGCCCGACGAGAAGCCCGTCTCGGTCATGGATCTGGCGAAAACGGTTTACAATCAGCTGGGCATCACGGGTGATAAGGAACTCGTGGCGCCGGGTCCTCGCCCGATTGAAATCGTCGACGGAGGCCGGGTCCTGACGGAGGTCCTGGCGAAGCAGGCTTGAGCCAAGGCCAGCGCATGAAGCGATTCCTCGTGGGGGCCGTGGCCTTGGGCCTGGCGACCGGATGTTTTTCCGTCTCCATGGTGGAGGCGGCCGACCCGGAGTTGAATGCGACCGAACCCCGGGGAGGTCAGCGAGGCACGACGGTGGACGTCGAGCTTCGTGGGGAGCGATTGGCCGACGCCGAAGGGATCGTTTTCTATCAGCCCGGCATTTCGTTCGAAGATCTCCAGGTGGTCCCGGAGAAGGGCGGCAAGATCCTGAGCGTGCGATTCGTCATTGCGCCGGATGCCGAGCTAGGCGAGCACGCCTTCCGGGTTCGAACCCGCAGTGGCCTGACCTATGCCCGACGGTTCTGGGTCTCGCAGTTCCCGACGGTGAAGGAAGAGGGGGAAAACGGCGCTTTTGAATCGCCTCAATCGATTCCGATGGATGTGACGGTGGAGGGGAGGCTGGAGCCGGAAACGATCGATTATTACGTGGTGGAAGGGAAGGCGGGTCAGCGGCTGCGTGTCGAGCTGGAGGGGATGCGGCTGACTTCGGCGCCGCGGCTCGAGCTGGACCCACACGTTTCGATTCTGAATCGCGAGCGCTTTGAATTGGCCGTTTCGGACGACACCTCCCTGCTGCGGCAGGACGCGCACGTCTCACTGGTCCTGCCCGCGGACGGCCATTACGTGATCGCCATTCGCGATGCCGCTTACCAGGGGCGGGGGACTTACCGGGCCCACGTGGGAAGCTTTCCGCGCCCCGAAGCGCTGTATCCGCCCGGCGGTAAGGCGGGAGAGAGGATGAAGGTCGAGTTTCTGGGCGACGTCGAGGGGAGGTATGAGAAGGAACTGACCTTGCCGGAGGGCGAAAATGAGGCGCTTGCCGTGTTTGGGGACCGGGATGGCGTGTCGCCCCCTTCACCCAATCACCTGCGTGTCAGCCTGCTGGATCAGGTGCTCGAGGACGAAGCGTCGAACGACGATTGGCAGGGAATGGAGGCTGAGGCCGCGACCGTTCCGTGCGCTTTCAATGGGATTTTGAGCGAGCCGGGCGATGTGGATCATTTCCGATTTTACGCCCGGAAGGACCAGACCATCCGGTTTCGAGCTTACGCCAAAGCGATCCGTTCGCCCGTCGATCCCGTTCTTCATGTGCTGAACGAAAAGGGAAGGGTCCTTGGCGGGAACGACGATGCCAACAACTCCGCGGATTCGTTTTACGAGTTCAAGGCCCCCGAGGAAGGGGATTATTTCCTTCGCGTCCGGGATCACCTGGGTGCGGGGGGCGAAACGCATGTTTACCGGGTTGAAACCGAAGAGCGACCGCCGCGGGTGGAGGTGACGAAACCGTCGTTTCGAAACAACGACGATCAGCATCGCAAGGTCATGGTGGTGCCGCGCGGCGGACGGTATGCGTCGCTGGTGAACGTGCAGCGACGCTATGTCCGGGGCGATGCGGACCTGCGGGTCGACGGCCTGCCGTCCGGAGTGAAGTTTCACGCGGGGCGTTTGCCGGCGAATGTCGGGCAGTTCCCGGTTCTTTTCACGGCGGCGGACGATGCGCCGCTCGGGGCCGCGCTGACGCGGCTCACGGTCGTGGTTCGGCCCGAAAAGGGTGACGAAGTGACGGGGGTCTATCGCCAGACGCTGGATTGGGTGCGCGGTCAGGGTAATGAGGGGATGTATCATTCCGGCGAGGCCGACGTGCTGCCCGTGGTGGTCTGTGAGGCCCTGCCTTTCCGTTTGGAGCTGCGGGCGCCGGACCGGCCGTTGATTCGCGATGGTCAGGTCAACGTGAAGGTCGTGGCGAAGCGCGACCCGAAGTTCACCAAGCCGATCCGGGTGCGCTGGCTGTGGAAACCACCGGGCGTTTCCTGCAACGCCATGGTGACGATTCCGGAGGGCAAGAACGAGGCGACCTTTGAACTGAGCGCCTCCGGCGACGCCGCGCTGGAGACGTGGAAAGTGTGCGTTCAGGGGGAATCGAATGCGGGGAGCGGGACGATCCTTTCGGCTTCGGATTTCGTCGATCTCCGGGTAGAAGACCGTTTTCTCACGCTGGATCCGGGTCTCACGGCGGTGACGCGAGGGGAAGCCGCGGACGTGGTGGTGAAAGTGACGGAAGCGCGGGCCCTGCCGGGTCCTGCCAAGGTCGAATTGCAAGGTTTGCCGCCGCACAGCCAGGTCGAACCAGTGACGCTGCAACCGGGGGAGAGCGAAGTGCGGTTCCGGGTGGTCACCGAAGCCAAAGCGCCGGTGGGCCAGCACAAGAATTTGTTTTGCGTGGCGTCCATCGAAGACGGCGATGCGGTGCGAATCCAGCGGGGTCAGCGAGGTGTTCTTCGGATCGATCCTCGGCCGAAAAAGCCGAAGGCCGCGACGAACGATGCGCCGCGCCCGAAGGAGGATGAGGGGGGGAAACCGCTTTCGCGACTGGAGCAACTTCGGCGCGAGGCGGAGAACCGATGAGAATCTGGCGTGAGGAGTGGACGGACCGTTGCGCGCTTTGGCAGGGAGGACTTATGATGCAGGGGATGAAGGGATTAGGGATGGTTTTGGCCGGATGGGTCTCGGTCGGGGCGGCTTTGGCGGGTGACTTCGAGAAGGACATCGCGCCTTTGCTGGAGAGGAATTGCGTGGAGTGCCACCGAGCGGGGAATGCGGAGGGAGGCTTGCGTTTGGACGATCTCGCCGAGTTCGAGAAGGGTGGCGATTCAGGGCCGGCGCTGGTCCGCGGTAAGCCTGAGGAGAGCGAACTGTTTTTGCGGGTGGACCTGCCGGCGGACGACATCGATATCATGCCGCCCGAGGGAGATCCCCTTTCCGGGGAAGAAGTGGCGCTGTTGCGCGGATGGATCGAATCCGGGGCAACCTGGCCCGCCGGGCGGAAACTGGTGGCGCGCGATCCGGCGGACGATGCCGCGCCCGTTCCGCTGCCGGACCGGGGCAAAGCGCTCGTCGGGATCTCCGTCTTTCCCGCAGCGATTCAATTGGATCACGGAACGGACCGTCAGAGTGTGGTCGCGGTCGGGCGTTACGAGGACGACACGACTTACGACGTGACGGCCAATGTGGCGTTTGAGCTTAAGGACGGGACGTTGGCTGAGCGGCGTGGGCGTTGGTTCCATCCCGTGAAGGATGGGCAGACGACGCTCGAGGTGAGTCTGGCGGGTCAGCGCGCTGAGATTCCGGTGGAGGTGCGCGCCGCGGCTGAGCATCCGCCGGTGACCTTCCGGAACGATGTGATCCCGGTGTTCATGAGGGAGGGCTGTAACACGGGGGCCTGCCACGGTTCGGCCAGGGGCCAGGACGGGTTCATGCTATCGCTGTTCGGCTACGATCCGGCCGGCGACTATCACCGGATCACGCGGGAGTGGAGCGGACGCCGGATCAACCTGGCGCTACCCGAGGAATCGTTGCTCGTGGCGAAATCGATCGAAGCCGTGCCGCACACGGGAGGGAAGCTGTTCGAATCGGGCTCGGAATCGTGGGCGACCCTCGTGAGTTGGATCGAGGCCGGCGTGCCGGATGATCCGAAGGATTTGCCGGAGGTGACGGCGGTGGAGATTCTGCCGCGGAAGCTGTTGTTGGAGGGCGAGGGAACCACGCAACAGTTGACGGTTCGAGCGACCTATTCGGACGGGAGCGACCGGGACGTGACGCCGTTGGCGGTGTTTCTGAGCAATAACGACCCGACGGCGGCGGTTGACGAGGACGGTCTCATCACGGCTGGCAAACGAGGCGAAGCCTTTGTCATGGCGCGCTTCGACACCTTCACGGTCGGCAGCCAGGTGATCGTGATTCCGGACGGATTGAAATACGAGCGGCCGCCGCAGCCATCGGAGAGTTACATCGACGAACTTGTCGGGGAGAAGCTGCATCTGCTGAGGATGGAGCCGTCGGAGTTGTGCTCGGATGAAGACTTTCTACGTCGCGTGCATCTCGACATCACGGGTTTGCTGCCGCAACCGGAGGATCACGAACGTTTCTTGGCCGATGACCGGCCGGACAAGAGGGAACGGCTGGTGGACGAGTTGATCGGGCGGAAAGAATTCACGGAGATGTGGGTCATGAAATGGGCCGAGCTTCTGCAGATCCGCTCGTTCAATAACGCGAATCAGGGGATGTCATACAAAGCCGCGCTCTTATACTTCAACTGGCTTCAGGAACGCATCGCCAACAACATGCCGATGGATGACGTCGTGCGCGATTTGTTGTCCGCCAGTGGAGGGACGTTTTCGAATCCGCCCACCAACTATTACAACGTCGAGCAGGACGTGCTGAAGGTGTCGGAGAACGTCGCTCAGGTGTTCATGGGTTTCCGGCTGCAGTGTGCGCAGTGTCACAACCATCCGTTCGACCGCTGGACCATGGATGATTACTATGGGTGGTCGGCGTTCTTCACGCAAATCGGCCGGAAGCGAACCGATGAGGATCCACGCCAGCAAATCGTTTTCAACAAAGGTTCCGGCGAAGCGAAGAATCCGGTCGATAACCAGGTGAGGAAGCCTCGTTTTCTCGGAGGTGACCAGCCGGAACTACAAGGGCGCGACCGGCGGGCCGTGATGGCCGAATGGCTGACCAGCCCCGACAATCCCTATTTCGCCAAGAATCTGGCAAACATCATTTGGGCGCATTTCTTTGGCGCAGGCATCATCGATCCCGTGGATGACGTGCGCGTCAGCAATCCGGCTTCGAACCCTGAGCTGTTGGAGGCGCTGGGCGCGAGGCTGATCGAATACGATTATGATTTCCGGCGGCTGGTTCGGGACATTTGTAATTCGCACGCCTATCAGCGCAGCACGCGCGCGAACGAGAGCAACCGGGATGATTTATCGAACTTTGCCAAGGCGCGAGTCAGGCGGTTGCGGGCGGAAGTGATGTTGGATGCGATCACTCAGGTCACGGAGACGAAGAACAAGTTCAGAGGGTTACCGCTCGGGGCGCGGGCGGTGCAGATTGCCGACGGCAACACCAACACCTATTTCCTGCGGACCTTTGGCCGGGCATCACGCGAAACGGTGTGTTCCTGTGAGGTCAGCATGGACCCCAGCCTTTCGCAGGCGCTGCATCTGATCAACGGGGACACGGTGACCCAGCGAATTGGCCAGGGTGGCGTCATCCGGACCGCGCTGGAGGTCGGCCAAACGCCTGAAGCGATCGTGGAGGGTTTGTATGTCCGTTGCTACTCGCGTCTTCCCAGCAAGGCGGAGATGGAGGAACTGAGAGGGCTGATCGATGAAGCAAAGGATCGGAACGAGCAGCAGGCCGTCTTGGAAGACCTTTTCTGGGCGCTATTGAACTCGAAAGAGTTCATGTTTAATCATTGAAGGCGGTCGAAGAGTGACCGGCGTGGTTTTCGATCAACCGCCTACACGGAATGGCACTCGATTAGGCCGCCTGGTCGAGAATCTGTATTGGGGGAAGCGCGAGAGGAATGGACCGGGGAACCGGTCCCTGTCCGCTGGTAGACAATGGTACCTGGGGGCGGACGGTTTTGAGGTGGCAAGCCGGACACCGGCTCATCGTAGCGACGCCGCTCCGGGCGTCGGGCGGCTAAAACCCCGCTCGGCCCGAACCCCGCCCGAAGGCGAGAGCGCCTTCGCTACAACGAGAAATCGAACTTCGCTTACCTCGGCCTGTTTCGACGGCCTTTGCACGCGGCCCAAGTCTTGCAAGAGACGGATCGGTCCCGCTTCAGGTAGCACCTGCGAATTTGGCTTCACTCATCCCGGACCGCTGGCGCATTTGGAGTCGACAGGCCGGGGGATTCGGGCTAGGCGAGGGGGTGAATTTGATGAAAACGGCTTCCCGAATGCTTCTCTCGTTGTGCCTGGTGGTGCTGACCGGCGGTTTTTCCCCTTGGGTGTGTGCCGGGGATGAGCGTTTGGCCGACTGGCGGGCGAAGGCGGCCGCGCGTTTCAAGGGAAACCCGGACGAGGCGGCCAGGGACAAAATGCTGGCGGCGATTCCGAAGGAAGCCCCGGCCAAACCGGCATCGAATCGCCGGATCCTTGGTTTTTATCGCTGCGAAGGTTTCATCCACACCTCGATTCCGTTCGGGAATTTCGTGCTGGCCGAGATGGGGGAGAAGACCGGGGCCTACACGATGGATTTGGCGGACGAATACGACGTATTTCGTCCGGAGAACCTGGCGAAGTATGACGCCATCTTGTTCAACAACACCACCAACCTGGAGTTTCCTGACGAGGCATCGAAACAGGCGCTGATGGAGTTCGTGGCGGCGGGAAAAGGGGTGATCGGCATCCATGGCGCCAGCGACAACTTCAAGACCTGGCCCGAGGCGGCGGCGATGATCGGCGGTGTCTTCAACGGCCATCCCTGGAACGCCAATGGCCGCTGGGCGTTTGAGCTGAATGACGCGGAACACCCGGTGAACGAGGCTTTTGACGGACGGGGCTTCTGGCACACGGACGAGATTTATTGGTATCGGCCGGACAGCTTTCAGGGGAGAGATCATCTTCGGATTCTGATCAGTCTCGACATGACGACGAGCAAGAACCTCAGAGTGCTCCTCAAATCAAAGAAGCGGCCCATGAGTGAGGACGAGGCGAGGGCGCAGCGCGTTCCCGTATCGTGGATCCGGGAATTCAGAGGCGGTAGGGTCTGCTACTCGAACCTGGGCCATCGCGACGACACCTTTTGGAATCCGACGGTGCTGGAGCATTTCCTTGCCGGGATTCAATTTGCGCTGGGTGACTTGCCGGCGGACGCCACGCCGACGGCGGAGATGAGCGATTTGAAATTGGCCCGAGCGCCGGAAGAATGAAGGTCTGAGCCGGTTCGCCAGCCTACACTAGTTTGATGATTGGTGAACGCGCCCTGCACGCCGCGCCTTTGGAGCCCATGCCTTCGGAGCCGTCCTCTCGAACGACCGTTCTCGAGATCCTGCGCAAGATGACGCGCGCCAGCCTGCCGCTCCGTTTGATGCGGTCGAAGGCCGCCCCGAACGAGCTCTCCGTTTTTGCAGGCCGGACACCGCCGCGGAACGTCCTCCGGGAACTGGACGGCCTCATCGAGGAACTGCCGCGTTCCCGCAACCAACCGCGATTCGTCCAGCTGACGGGGGCGGGGCTGCGGGAACTGATGGTGCG
>CAZCRA010000135.1:0-10684 GCA_964500945.1 uncultured Verrucomicrobiales bacterium
GGCCTGGACAGCGTTTGACGGCGCCCTCGGAGAGGCCGCCCTACCTGCGGTGGGGGGTTGGCTGCGGCTCAAAGGTTGACTAAAATTAGACAAACGGGCTGAAATTGGAGGTCAGAGTGCATCTGAAGGGTGTTTTGAGGGCGTTAACCTCTGCAAAATCTAATCAAAAAATGATTGACACCTTATTTGCAGCAACTGGACAGACGGGTGGGCTCGGAATGCCCGCGATCACCCAATATCTCTTCTGGATTTCGACCGTGGCTATGGGTTGCGGCACCGCCTTCTTCTGGCTGGAACGCGACAACGTCCCGGCGAAATACCGCAGCGCCATGGTCGTGGCGGGACTGGTCACCGGAGTGGCGGCTTTTCATTATTTCCGGATGGCGGGCGTGTATGCGCAAGGCGAGTTTCCGACGGAATATCGTTACATTGACTGGATCATCACCACTCCTTTGCTTCTGGTGAAATTTCCCTTGTTGCTCGGCTTGGGCAAAGGAGCCGGGAAATTTCTCGCGCCGCTGATCCTCCTGGACATCGGGATGATCGTGACCGCTTACATCGCGGAGGTGTCTCCCCTGGGCGGTGGCTCCTGGTGGTCGTTTTTCTTTGTTGCCTGCTTATTTGAAGCAGCCATCGTGTATGTGCTCTACGTGAAGATGAACACCTCGATCAACTCGGCGCCGGCGCCCTTGGCGTCCGCCCTGAGGACGATGCGTCTCTTCATTCTCGTCGGATGGGCCATTTATCCCGTAGGGTTCCTGATGGCTCTGGCAGGGCCTACAGGTGGCGATCTGCGCGAAATTTTCTACAATATCGCGGATGTCATCAACAAGGTCGGCTTTGGCCTCGTAGCTTATTATGGCGTGAAAGCACTAGCGAGTATCGACGGGGAAGATTCGTCGCCCAAAGCGGCGACGGCCTGATCGCCTCGGCGCTTCTCGAAAACCCCTTAACGTGGATGGGCGGGTGGTGCTTCATAGCGCCGCCCGCCTTTTTTCGATCGACGTGAACTCTCCCTTCACCATCACCCGGGCCGGTTTTTTCCTCTCCTGGATTCTGCTCGGCGCGGGTTTGTTCACCGAAATCCTCTTTCCGGGTTTTTCGGAGCGTTTTCGATCGCTCCCGTTTCTCTTGTCGATCGTGCTTTTCGGTCTACCCCATGGCGCGGCGGATTTGATGCTGTTGCAGACGCATTCGAAGGCGGCTGGATTGGCTGCACTGCTTTGGCGATTCGGCACCTATCTGGGACTGATGTTCTGTGTGGTGGCCTGTCTGTTGGCCTTTCCGAAGGCTGTCCTGGCCCTTTTTCTTCTCTTGTCGGCGTGGCACTTCGGCACGTCTGATGTGCACGACCTCCAACTTCTCGGGCATCATGAACACTCCCGCTGGCGGGCACGCATGAGGTCTGTGAGCCGGGGGGCGTTGCTCCTCGGGCTCCCCCTGGCGGCGTCTCCGGCAGCGTCGCTTCAAGTGGCCGCGGATTGGATGGTGATTCTGCGACCGCAATCCAGCGGCGTGCCCTTGACGCCGGAGCAACTGGCCATCCCGGCTGGCTGGGCGACGGTGACGGCGCTGGTGATCGGAATCGTTCTTTTGGTGGATCGCCTGCGCCGCGGCCGATGGGGGCTCGGTTTGACTGAAGCCGTGGAGACCCTTCTTCTGGTGGCTGTTCTTGCGCGTTTGGATCCGCTGTTTGGAGTGGGTCTCTATTTTTTAGCCTGTCACAGTCTCAGACACGTGGTGAAGCTGATGGGAATCTGGTCGCCCGCCGATACGGAGAACGCCTGGTGGGAAGCGCTTAAAATGGTCTACCTGAAATCACTTCCGCTGCTCGTGCCGACCCTTTTGGTGTTAGCGGCGCTTGGGGCGTGGGCCGTCCAGTGGGAACCGGACAAGCTCGTCACGCTCCTGCTGATGGTTTTCGCGGTGGTTACGCTTTCCCACCACCTCCTCGTCGACCGCATCCTTGGGTTGGAGGACGTGTCGGAGGAGGTTCCGTGAGAGGTCGATCTTTTCTCGGCTTCCTTATCGGACCTCGAGTTCGAAGCTTTCGGAATGGCTGTTGAATTCCGGGGCATACATGCACTGGATATTGGCCATGCCGCTTTGGTATTCACCCCGGTGGAAGACGCGGAGACCGTATTCGAAGACGTAAGTGCCCTTTGGAAGGTAATCGATGAAGAAGTGGCTGGCTGTGTCCCGGGTGGACTCGTAGTAGGCGAGACCGTCCTGGTATTTGTATTGGGAAAGGACATTCACCGGTTCCGTGCCGCTCCCGCGCTGATCCTTCAGATGGACGTATTCCATGTCGCGGTCGGTGCGGAGTTCGATGCGCACGGTGAGGAGGTCGCCCACTCCAAGTTCGTCCCCGGGTTTGACGGGGCGCAGCACGGGCCCCTCGTCGCTGTTCTCCTTCACCCAGAGGGTTTTCTTCAGGGTGAGAGGGGTTCCTTCATGCGGGGTGATGTTCTCCATCGACTCGAGGTATTGCCAGTGAAGGCTGCCCCAGGCGACTCCGTCATCGGATTTGCTGAGCTTGACGCGGCCTTGTTGGGGCTGGATTTCGCCCTTGCCGAAACGTTCTTGATAGAACCCGGTGCCGGCCTCGATTTTGTCGGGCTCGATCATTTCGCCAGCGAGGCTCACCTGGACGAGCGCATCCGAGGCGAGAAGGTCCGTGCCGCGCAGCAGGAGGGCATACACGGCATCTGCGGTGGCCTTGGTGGTCTTCCAGTCGCGCGTTTGCTTTTGTTTCAGGAGCCAGACCTTCAGGTCTTCGACGGTTTCAGGATCGCCGGCGACTTCGTCGAAGAGTTCGATCATGACGGCCTGGGTTTCGATGGGAGCACGATACCACCACCAGTTGAATTCCGTGTCGCGCCAGAACATGCCCATTTCGTCGTCGCTGACGGACCGTTCCCGGAGGGAGATGAGGATGTCTTCGATGGTTTCCTCGTGAGTCTCCATCCGTTTCAGGGCGATGGCCAAGTGAGCCTGATTCTGGCGGCTTCGGAGGTCGACCCAATGCTTCTTCGCCTGATCTAGGAAGTAGTCGACGGCCTCCTTCGAGCCCTCCGCGATGGCCTGGTCTTCGAGGAAGAACGAGCGTCCGTAGAGATAGAAGCAGATCAGAGGCGACAGATGGTTTGCCTCCTTGTTTCCGTGCTCCAGGATGTCGCGATAAATGCGGTCGATCCAGGCGTCGAGTTTGGCCAAGGATTTGAGGGCTGGCCCCATTTCGATTTCTTCGACGTCGAGGTGGCGCAGGCGACCGAACCCGGTGGTGATGTAGAGGGTGATGTATTCGTTTCCTCGACCGCCCGGGAACCAGGGCCAAAGTCCGTCATCGCGCTGCTGCTGGGCCAGCTTCATGAAGGAGCGCGTGAGTTCGTTTCGCATCCGGTTTTCCTCGAAGAGAACACCGACATTCCGTCGCGCCTCGCTTTCGTCGTTCGATTGGCGGACCCAGGGCGTTTCTTCGAGCATGACCTGTTTGAGGTCCTCGTTCTTTTCCAGGGGAGAGTCGAGGGTTTCGGTGCCGCGCCACTGTTCGAAGATGCGTTTGATCTTGGGATCGGACTCAGCGATGTGGCGGGCCAGGCTATTGGCGTAGTAGCGATTGAAGATTTGTTCGGAACATTCATGGGGGAACTCCATGAGATAAGGCAACGCCATGACCGCATACCAGGAAGGGTTCGACACCATTTGAAGTGTGAGGCTTTGGTGCTCGATCGTGTTGGATTGGGCCGAAGCGAGGAGCTTTTCGAACTCAAAGGATTTTTCGCCCTTTCCACGGATGGGCAGCGCCAGCGATTCCGTGACGAGGATGCGGCGTGGTAGGACCGGCAGGAAACCTTCCTCGCCATCGGAGAGTTTGCCGGTGGAGGCCACGGCTTTGTAGATGAGGAAACCCTGCCCGTCCGGCACGCGGAGGCGCCAGGAATAGCTCCTGGATTCCTTGGCCGGGATCTCGAACTGCAGTTCCGGTTTCGCGTTTCCGAGGGCGGAGTCAGCCGGTGAGAGCGTTCGCGCGTCGGACAGGGTGAGACGGACCGAGCCCCGCTGGGTTTCGTCCGATTGGTTCACGACCTTCACGGTAAATTCGAGTTCGTCGCCTTCGCGGAGGAAGCGGGGCGGGTTTGGTTGAACCATGAGATCCTTTGCCGTCACGACGGAGTCGGTCAGGAAGCCGCTTCGGAGTTTTTGGTCGTGGGCGAAGGCCATGAATTTCCATGACGTCAACGCCTCGGGCATGGTGAACTCCATCTTCACCGCGCCGTCTGCCGAGGCGATGAGGTGTGGGTAGAAGAAAGCGGTTTCGTTGAGATTGGTGCGGGCCGAGACCTGGTCGAGATCGGGCTGAGGTTGGGGTTCGGGTTCTCCGCCCGCGCCGCCTCCACCCTGGCCTCGATCGGCGCCGGCCTTATCCGAGGCGGATTTCCGAACTACGCCATCGGCGGCGGCCATATCGGCGGACTCCATGAGCATGCCGGCGGCCATGGGGGCGGCAGCCATCTCGCGATTCACGCCACCAAACGCGCCCCGGCGCTGTAGTAGAATCTGGCGGGCGTGGTGAGTGATCAGTTCCGGCGGGAGTTGCCGGTAAGTTCGCGACTCGTCGAGGTAAGAAGACGGCCAGCTTCCCAGGATTCTTTGGAGGCCGTTCAGCTGATTCTGCAGCTGTACGGCCAGATAGAGCCGGTCCTGATAGAACACGGAGAAGTGCTGCATCCAGTTGTGCGGCAGGTAGGCGTCGAGTGATTGGTCATAGAGGGCGGCGGCGACCTCGGCGACGGCTTTCTCTGCATCGGGACCGGTGACGGTGGCGGTCCAGGTTTCCTTGGCGCCGGGTTCCAGCTTGGACCGGTGGGTTTCCCATGTGACCTCGAGGTTCTTGTTCGACCAAGGCACGGTCACGCGCTGTTGCTCGTGGTAAGCGCGGTTTTCTCGGATCATGGTGACGGCGAGATGGAATCCGCCCCGGTATTTTTCGGCGACGTCGTGTTCGACGATGGATTGGGTGCGGCCGGGCTCGGTCCAGTATTGGAGAACGGGTTTTCCGCGGTGGTGCAGTTCCACGAAGGCGCGAGCTTGGTCGTAACCGGATCCCCATAGGGCCAGGAGGGATTCCCCGGGTTCAAGCGACCATTTTGGCGCCGCGAATTCAAACGGGGTCTTGATGTCGAACTGGCGTTTGCTCAAGTCGAAGACCCGGATGGGGAGTTGGGCCTGGACGGGTTTGCCGAAGCCGTCGACGGTTTCGAGTTCGGCGCGGTAGATGCCGGCTGGGAGTTCGACATCAAGTTTCGTGGTGCCGTCGTCATTCGTGGAGAAGGTTTTCTCGACGAGCAGATCGCCGTTTTCCCAGGAGTTTGGATTTGAGGGATCGGGTTCAGGTTCGACCATCTGGCCCCGAGGCATCCAGCGACGGTAGCCGCTGTTCAGCTTTTGACGCTGGACCTCGCCGGGCTGGACGAGGGGGTAGATTTTCACGCTGCCCTCCGCCGGACGGCCCTCGCCGTCGAGGGAGGTGGTGGAGACGGAGACTTGGACGGGCTTGTCGGCCTCCTGCCATTCGTTTGCGGAAAGGGAAGCCTGAAGGGCCGTGTAACCGACCTTCACCGTCGTTTGGCCGGAGCGGGTTTCACCGGCGGAATCGGTGACATCGGCGTAGACCGTGAAGCGGAAAACCGGCTCGTCCTTCTCCAGCACTTCGGGATCGGGTTTTGCGGTGAAGGTGATGGGGAATGTACCGTCGATGCCGGTCTCTGCCGTTCCGAAGGCGATCTCCTGGGAACCGGTCTGCGGCGTGCGCCACCAGAAGCACCAATACCACCAGTCGGGATAGAGCGTTTGACGGACGACGCGGTATTTCACCTCGGCGCCGTCGATGGGGGCACCGGTGTAGGCGGTGGCGGTGCCTTTGATGGTTACTTCTTCATTCAGCGCGGCGGCTTCGGCGGGGGGAGCGACCTCGACTTTGAATTTGGGTCTTTTGTATTCCTCGACCGTGACGGCGGTGGAACCGGACGGACCGTCGGCAATGTAGATGGACATCCTGCCCATCAATCGATCGCGAGGGGCGGTGAAATTGCCGTTGAACGAACCAAACTCATTGGTTTGGTGGGTGTGACGATTGATTTCCTGACCATTTCGATCGTTGAACGCCACGATCACCTTGCGATTGGCGATGGTACGATAGTCGTTGTTGTTTTGATTGTAGAACGCCGAGAGGCCCTTGTAGTAGATCGTCTGTCCGGGCCGGTAGATGGAGCGATCGGTAAAGAAGAACGTCTGCTCCTGGGGTTGTGTTCTGCCGGAACGGTTGGTGCGATACTGCTGCATCGTGGAGATTCGATGCCCGTCGTGTTCGGCGAGGATGACGAGAGGCATGCCCGGTGTGGCTTTGATGCTGAAGAGGCCATTGGCATCGGTGGTGACGGGTTCGAGCGATTCTATTTTGTTCCGGTTCGATCGCCAAGCGGTGACCTTCGCTCCTTCGATCGGCTCGCCGGAATTGGCATCGAGGACGAAGCCGCCGGCGGTGGGTGCATTCCATGAAGTACGCATCACGAGTGCGAGATCGCTGACCCAGAAGCCCACGGCTTGCGTCGTGTTATTTGATTCGTCCTGGAAGTTCTCTTCGTGACTGGCGATGATGGCGTAGAAACCGGGGTCGAGATCGCCTGGGACGTCGACGGTTTCCTGCCGGTCGTGGTAATCCTCGGTGGCGGGCAGGTCGAGGTTCCATTCGCGAACGGGATCTTCCTTGAGGAGCGCCTCGAGTTGCTGGCGGTTTCCCAGGTAATCCGGATTCCAGATCTGCCGTTGCAACGTGTCTTCCCACTTCTGTGGGACGATGCGGAAATAGACTTTCGTGAGGTTTTTGTAGGTGACCGTGACTTCGGGGCCGGCCTGGTTCCAGACGCGCTCGGCTGAAATCTGGGAAGTGGGTTGCTCGATTTGGGTCACGATGTTGGCGCAGCGGTTTCCGCCGGGCGTATCGGGAAAGGCATCGGCGCCCTGACTGGCGATACGGTGGGCTTCGACGAGATCGTTCTCGTTGCGCAAAACGGTGGCCCAGTTCGCCCGGGCCACGGCGGAAATGCGGTGGTCGCCCCATTCGTTCACGAAGCGCTCGAGCGCGGCATTGTAGCGGTCGCCCTTGGTTTCGCCATAGGCATTGGCATGGGCGAATTCGAGCCGGTGGAGGTCGGCGTCGATGAAGGCGTCGGGATTCTCGTCGTCCCGATGAAAGCGGAGCAGATCTTGGTAAAGGTGCAGTGCTCGAACCGTCAGGGAATCCTCGTCCGTGGTTTCGATTTCCCAGGCCAGAAACTGCTCGACCGTGCCTAGGGCGGGGGCGTCGCTGGAAAAGCGGAAGGCATCCTGAGCCTGGTTCCCCGCCTGGGTCCCGGAGCTGTAGAAGCGAAGCGCCTCGAATGCGATGAAGTCATAGAGGGTGGGCCGGAAGCTGTCGGGCAAGTTCCCTTCAGTGAGGAGATCGTCCCATTCCGCGATCGCGATCTGCTTCAATTCGTCATCGGCGGCGAGGGCAGTGGTGAAGTGGGAATCGATTTCGGCGAGGATGCGGGCAAGGTCCCAGGTCAGGATGTCGTCTCCCGGGGGCTCGGCGGTTTGCGTGCGCTGGAGGAACCGCCACTGATTCTGCTGGAAATAGGACCAGTACCAATGGGCGAGGACGGTCTCCAGGATGGGCTGGGCGCGATCGGGCCAATCCGGCATTTCCGCCTTGAGCCGGGTGATCAGTTCCTCGGGACGGGAGCCCTGGATGCGGCCTTCGAACGCGATCTTCTTGGCCAAGGCACGCACGGCTTCCGGGTAGGCTCCGGCGGCTTTGGCGCCAGCGACGATCTTTTCGAGGGCCTCGGCGGCCGTCTTCGGGCGGTCTTTGGATTCGGCTTCGGCGACCTCTTTCCACAGCGCTTCGCGCTCGGATTCGGAAGGTGGATCGGTCTGGGATTGAGCCATGACGATAGCGGAGATGGAGAGGGCCAGGGAAGCGGCGAGAAGCGGGAGCAATCGAGGTTTCATCGTAGAGTCAGGACACGTGGGGGACGATGTTCTTAGAAAAAAGGCGGGTGGCCGGGGCAAAAAGCGTTAGGACGGCGCTTTCAGACCGCCGAGGGCTTGTCCGGGATCAGCGGTTGGAGATTTTGGCTTCCACCGCGGCGCACCATTCGGCCGAGCCGATGTCCGGGCCGTGCCCTTCGTCGTCGATCACGCCGAGCTTGGAGCTGACGGCGCGCATCCATTCATCTCCGCCTGGATCAGGGCCATGGCCTTGGTCGTCGATGACCTGCACCTCCGCTTCGACGAGATCGATCCAGTCCTGGCTCCCGCACTCAGGAAAGGCACCGGGCTGACAGGCGGAGAGGGCGACGATGGGGATAAGAAGCAGAAGGTGGCGAAACGGGGTTTGCATGCTTGATAGGATGCCCTGGATTGGGGCTTCCTGCCAAGCGGAATTCGGAATGGGAAGGGGGGCGGGTGGAGTGTGACGCCGTGGGGAGAGGGAGGGGCACCGATCCTTTCGACGTCACGCGAGAAGTTTTTTCACGGCGGCGTGTTTTTCGACACCGGTGAGGCGGAAATCGAGGCCGTTGACGCGGTAGGTCAGGCGTTCGTGATCGATGCCCAGGCAGTGGAGGATGGTGGCCTGGATGTCGTGCACGTGGACCGGGTCTTCCACGACGTTGAACCCGAGTTCGTCGGTTTGACCCAGGGTGATGCCGGGCTTGATGCCGCCGCCGGCGAACCACATGGTGAAGGCCTGGGGGTGGTGGTCGCGTCCGAGACTGCGGCCGAGGGCGGCGCTGGCTTCGACCATCGGGGTGCGGCCGAATTCACCGCCCCAAACGATGAGGGTATCATCGAGCATGCCGCGCTGCTTGAGATCGGTGATGAGGGCGGCGCAGGCGCGGTCGGTTTCCCCGCACTTCTTTTTCAGGCCGTTTTTGACCTGGGAATGGTGGTCCCAACCGCCATCGTAGACCTGGATGAAGCGGACGCCGCGTTCGGCGAGGCGGCGGGCCAGGAGGGCATTGTTCGCGAAGGTCGCCTTAGGATCGCCGGGCTTCGCGCCGTAGAGGTCGAGGGTGGCTTGGGATTCCTGGGAGAAATCCATGAGTTCCGGGGCGCGGGACTGCATGCGAAAGGCCATTTCGTAGGCGTTGATGCGGGTCCCGATCTCGGGGTCGGCGATGGTGGCCAGGCGCTGACGGTTGAGGTCGCGAACGAGGTCGATGGTGTCGCGCTGAGCCCGTTTGTCGATGCCGGGCGGATTAGAGACGTGGAGAATCGGGTCGCCTGAGCCGCGGAAAGGCACGCCCTGGTGGGTGGAAGGCAGGAAACCGCTGCCCCAGAGGGCGGCGCCACCGCTGAGGCTCCCGCCGCTTTGGAGGACGACGAAGGCGGGGAGGTCGTTGGCCTCACTGCCGATGCCGTAGCTCAGCCAGGCGCCCATGCTGGGCCGGCCGGGGATGCCGTTGCCGGTGTTGAAGAGGAGCTGGGCGGGGGCGTGATTGAAGAGGTCGGTGTGAACTGAGCGGACGATGGCGATGTCGTCGGAGACCTTGGCCAGATGGGGGAGCATCTCGGAAATCTCGGCGCCGGACTGGCCGTGGCGTCCGAACTCGAAGCAAGGCCCGAGCACGGCGGCGTCGGGCTGGATGAAGGCATACCGCTGCCCCTTGATGACGGAGGGCGGGATGGGTTTGCCCTCGAGTTCGGCGAGCTTCGGTTTGTGGTCGAAGAGGTCGAGCTGGCTGGGGGCACCGGCCATGAAGAGGTAGATCACGCGCTTCGCCCGGCCGAAGTGGTGGGTGGCACGGGGAGCGGTGGGACTGGACGATGCGGCCAGGGCGGAGGCGCCCGAATTCGTCAGGAGCGAAGCCAAGGCGATCCGGCCGAGGCCGATGCCGCAGTTTTCGAAGAAGTGACGACGGGTTTGGAAGGTTGGCATGGGAAGCGTCGGGAGGAGGTGGAGGAGATCAGCCTTTGGTGATGGTCTCGTCGAGATTCAAGAGGGCCCGGGCGACGAGTGTCCAGGCGGCGAGGTCCGGATCCGGGGCATCGGTTTGGAGGAGGGCGGAAGGATCGAGTTCGCCGGAGCCGAACCGGGCGCGTTGCGTTTCGTAGAAGGCCAAAAGGCGGACGGTTTCGTCCTGTTCCGGCGGCCGAGTGAGGGCGCGCCGAAAGAGGTAGCGGACGCGGTCGGCCGGGGTGGAGGCATCTTCCATGGCCCGGGCGGCGAGGGCTTCGGCCATTTCCAGGAACATGGTGTCGTTGAGGAGGTTCAGCGCCTGGAGCGGCGTGTTGCTTCGATCGCGCCGGGCGATGCAGGTCTCTCCCGAGGGTGCGTCGAAGACGGTGTAGGCCGCGAAGGGCGCGGTGCGCTTGCTGAAAGTGTAGAGGCTCCGCCGGTAGCGGTCCTCACCCGTGGATGGCTGCCACTTCACGTTGCCCCACGCCAGGGCGACGACGCTTCGGGGCTGAGGCGGTTTCACGCTGGGGCCGCCCATTTTGCCCGAGAGCAGTCCGGAAGCCTGGAGGGCGGTGTCGCGAACCATCTCGCCCGGCACGCGAAATCGTGGGCCGCGGGCCAGCAAGCGGTTCTCGGGATCGCGCTCGTGCAGCTCCGGCCGGTGGGTGGAATCCTGGC
>CAZCRA010000136.1:0-1064 GCA_964500945.1 uncultured Verrucomicrobiales bacterium
CGGCGCCCGCGCCCGGGTTCTCGATCCACCCCACGGTGAAATCCGGCCCGTCCGGTTCGCCCGGCGTCCGTCCTTTGGCCACCGCAGTCCGGAAATCGACCCACGGACTCGCGAACCGGCACATCGCCACGTCCAGATCCCCGTCGCCATCCCCGTCCAGCAGTTCCCCGTGGATCATCCCGCCGTCGACGGCGTCGAACAGCACGCGCGTCTGGCCTTCGGGCATCATCACGGCGATCACCTGCGTCCGGCAAACCCCCACGAGGTCCCGGTCCCCATCGCCATCCAGGTCCAGCGCCAGCGCCCGGTCGCAGCGCAGCGGCATAGGAAAACTGCGGCGTTCGAACGCCACGCCGGGCCCACCGGCGTCATCCTCGCCGCCTTCGGTCACCGAAAACGCGAACCCGCCCAGCTCACCCGCCTCGAACCGGTAATCGCCCACCTGCGCCGTCTGGATTTGGCCCAGCGCGCCGCAGAGGATCACCTGGCCCGGCTCCAGCGTCACGCCCTGCCGATGCGCTAACTGCGCCAGCCAGAGCCCGGTCTCCCACGGCCCCTTCCAGCAGTCGGCGCCCGGGGCGTCGTGCAGCCGCTCGCCGTCCTTGTCCAAAACCAACGTCACCTCGCGCGGATCCAGTGCGTCCGGCGCGACCTCCTCACCCACGATGTAACCCGCCGCCGACACGTTGATCGCCGCCAGGTCCGCCGCGGACGGTTTGCCCTCCGTGCCTTCCCATTCGCCCGAAATCAGTTCGATGGCCGGGACGATGCCGCGCACGTGCCGCTTGAAATCGTCCACGCTTTCCAGGCGACGATCGATCGTCTCGCCGATGACAAACCCGATTTCGGTCTCGAGTTTGAGTCCGGGAAATCGCGCTAGCGAGATCGATGGTTCGTCCGCCGCGTCGAACCGGCCCGAGGCCCGCAAGATCGCACCCACCGGTTCGTTCACGCCGAGCCATTTCTGGCCGCCGGGACTCACCACGCCGCCTTTCACGCCGCCCACACCGGATTGATCGATCGTGGCCTTCACCCACGCCCGCTGGACGTCGTAGGCCTGGTCC
>CAZCRA010000136.1:1074-10588 GCA_964500945.1 uncultured Verrucomicrobiales bacterium
CCATCGTCTGGCGCGAGATCGCGGGCAGCGGTTCACCGGCTCGCCAGGCAGCTTCGAACCGGTTCGCCACCGCCTGCATCGGATGCTCCGGCCCGGCCGGGTTCACCGGCGGTTCCAGGTAAGCTTCGGCCGCCTCCAGATCCATGACGAAAAACCCGTAGCCAACCCCGGCTTCATCTCCCGATTTGCCGATTTGGAAACAGAGCCGTTTGCCGTCGTCCGACACCACGCCCTGGGTCCCTTTGAAGCCCTTGAAATCGGAGAAATACGTCAGGCGCTGCATTTCGCCGGACCCATCCAGCTTCAATTTGAAGAGGTCGCACAACGGCCACGGCCGGCCCCAGGACGGTGCATGCTCCACACAGGTGTGCAATCCGTCCGGGAACACGCCTTCCGGCTCGTCATAGTGGTCCGGGGACCGCGTCAGGTTCCGAAACTCGCCCGTCGCGGTGTCGACCACATACGTGTCCGTGTTCGTGCCACCCTCGATCACATACACACTGAAGATGAGCTTCGTGTCGCCGGGCGGAACCAGGTTTTGCACCTCCAGGCTCGCGCCGCCCAGCGGAAACGGCAGTTGATGACTGTCGAAAACCGTTCGCTCGTCCGCCAAACGCGGCACGCCGTCCTCGTAGACAATGTCCGCCATCAAGAGCTTGGCGTGGTTCTCGCCGATCTCCGGCACCTGCTGAAACCGGTGCGTCCAGGCGAGCTTCATCCGGGTTCGCGACACCGCGGGGCCCTCCGCGCAAAGCGTGTTCAGCGGCACGGGCTTCTTCGTCCCGCTCGCATCCAGGACCGATAACCAGCAGAGATGACGCGCTTCGTTTCGCTCATCCCGGTCGGCCGGATCGAACGGTTCCCGGGGCCCGGCCAGCAGGATATCGCCATTCGCCAGGTAGAGCGCCCGGGTAAATCCATGGTGCAGGAAATGCCGCGTCATCGGCCGGATCAAGCCGGTCTCCAAATCCAGCTCGAACACCTCGCCCATCGGCTTCTCCACGAACAGGATCCGCTTTCCGTCATGCGACCAGTCGGGCCGTTCACCAAAGGCGCTGACCTGACGGATGTAGGGCGGAAGATGATCCGCCGGATGCCCGGCCCGGAAACCGGATTGCGGCTCGGGCACGTCCTGCGAGAGAGCGGCCAAAGAACCTGCAAACAAAGAGAAAAGACAGCCGGGAAGAAGGATTTTCATGGGTGAAACAGGGGTGATCACCCCACTGCCAACACCCCTGAGGGGCCAGCAATTTCTCGGAAAAACTTGTCAGCCGCGCCCGGACCGGCTTCGATCGGGCTCCATGAGACTCCGCTCCATCTGCACCCTCATCTCACTGACCTTGGGCCTCGCCACCGCGGCGGAGGAAGACGACATCGTCATCTACGGCGGCACTTCGGCTGGACTCACCGCCGGATTCCAGGCCGTGGCCATGGGCAAATCCGTCGTCGTCCTCGAACCCTCCCACCATCTCGGCGGCCTCACCACCGGTGGCCTCGGTCAAACCGATATCGGGAACAAACAAGCCATCGGCGGCCTCTCGCGCGGATTCTATCAGCGGATCGCCCAACACTACGCCAAACCCGAATCATGGAATTGGCAGGAGCGCGAAAACTACCGCGACGGCGGTCAGACCCGGACCGAGGAAGGCGAAGACACGATGTGGACCTTCGAACCCAGCGCCGCGACGAAGATCTTAGGCGACTGGATCGACGAAACGGGCTTGGAAGTCATCACGAAGGCGCCCCTCGACCGTTCCGGCGCCGGCGTCGATGTGGAGGACGGCCGGATCACCGCCATCCGGACGACCGACGGACGGGAATTCCGCGGCCGGGTCTTCATCGACGCCACCTACGAGGGCGACCTCCTGGCCGCAGCCGGAGTCAGCTTCGTCGTCGGTCGGGAATCGAACGAGGAGTTTGGCGAGACGTTGAACGGCGTGCAGGCTGCCGATTTCAAACCCACCCTGCGCGGTGGCCGATCGAAGAACGCCGCGAATCACCAATTCGTGCCCGGGGTCGACCCCTACCGCGTCGCCGGCGACCCCTCGAGCGGTCTGTTGCCCTTCATCGATCCCGACGGACCGGGCGAGGAAGGCAAGGGCGATCACCGTGTGCAAGCCTACTGCTTCCGGGGCTGCTACACCGATCATCCCGAGAACCGCATCCCGTTTGCCAAGCCTGAAGGTTATCGCGAAGACTGGTATGAACTGCTATTGAGAAATTTCGAGGCCGGTGAAACCCGCGTGCCATGGATCAATTCGTCGATGCCCAATCGAAAGACCGACACCAACAACAAGCACGGCTTCTCCTCCGATTTCATCGGTCAAAACTACGATTATCCAGAGGCGTCTTACGCCGAACGACGCAAGATCGAGGCCCGCCACCGGCTCTATCAACAAGGCCTCATGTGGACCCTGGCCTACCACCCGCGCATGCCGGAGAAAATCCGGAACGTCGTCAGCCGCTGGGGCACTTGCAAAGACGAGTTCACCGCCGAGGGCGAGCCCGGCAACGGATGGCAATCCCAAATCTACGTCCGTGAAGGCCGACGGATGCGAGGCGCCATGGTCATGACCCAACACCACTGCGAGGGCCTCGAGGTCGTTCCGGATTCAATCGGCCAGGCCGCTTACGGCATGGATTCCCATCACGTGCAACGCTATGTCAATAGCGAGGGCCATGTCCGGAACGAGGGGAACGTCCAGGCACATGTCCGCGGGCCTTATCCCATTAGCTATCGAGCCATCACGCCCAAAGCGGAGGAATGCACAAACCTCCTCGTCCCTGTCGCCTTGTCATCCACCCATGTCGCCTTCGGCTCCATTCGCATGGAACCGGTGTTCATGGTGCTCGGCCAATCCGCCGCCACCGCCGCCGCTATGGCCATCGACACCGATGCGGACGTGCAGGACGTCAATTACGACAAACTCCGCGAGCGCCTGCTGGCGGATGATCAGGTACTGTGAAAGGCCAGGAAGAGGGCGGCAGCAAGATCGTTTTCCGATTTCGCCACGCTCACCCTCCTCGCCCTGGGGCTGCTCGTCGGGTTCCTCCTTGGACAATGGAGCGACGACATCCGCTCCTTCCTCGGTTCCGGAGAGAAGCTCTTGATTCCTTTCTTCGCTTTCGCGCTCGGCACCACGATGAGCTTCGCGAGTTTTTTGCGGCTCGACGTCCTTCTCGGCGGTCTGTTCCTGGGGCTTGCCACCGTGGCTCTCACCACCATCACCACCGCCGTGCTTTGCACCCTCGGCGCGCTTTGAACCCCACCACCCTTCTTTCCGTGGGAAAAACCGGCGCCCCGCTATAATCGGTCATGCGACGATGCTTGACCCCGGTCTTCCACGCACTTGCGGCCATTCTCCCCGGCGCCGCCTTGGCCGCACCCGCTTCGCCGAGCCAGGACGATCTCGACTTCTTCGAAACGCACATCCGTCCCGTCCTCGTCGAAAGCTGCTACGACTGCCATTCGGTCGAGTCGGGCAAATCCAAAGGCGGCCTCCTTCTCGATAGCCGCGATGGCTGGATGATTGGTGGCGATCACGGACCGAGCATCGTGCCGGGAAATCCCGCTGCTTCCCTCCTGATCGAAGCCATCCGGCACGAGGATCCCGACCTCGAAATGCCGCCAAAAGGCCCGCTCACTGCCGAGGTCGTCGCCAACTTCGAAGAATGGATCCGCCGGGGAGCCGTCGACCCCCGAAAGAGCGAAGTCGAAATCACAAAGGAAACCATCGACGTCGAGGCCGGTCGCGCGTTTTGGTCGTGGAAACCGGTCGAATCGCACGAACCGCCCCGGCTCGGCCCCCTGGCGGACTTTGTCCAGACCCGGGTGGATGCCTTTTGGCTGGCGAAGCTCGAAGAAAAGGGCCTCGAACCAGCGCCTGTCGCCGATCCCCACACCCTCGTCCGCCGGCTGCACTACGACCTGACCGGCCTGCCCCCCACGCCTGCCCAAGCGAAATCCTTCGTGCAGGGCATGGCGACCGATCCCGAAGCCACCCTAGAGAAGACCGCCGACCAGCTCCTGGCGTCGCGCGCTTTCGCCGAGAAATGGGCCCGGCACTGGCTCGATCTTGCCCGCTATGCCGACACGAACGGCTCGAGTTTCAACCCCCCCTTCCGCACCGCCTGGCGCTACCGGAACTGGGTGATCGACGCGATCTACCAAAACATGCCCATCGATGACTTCATCGCCAAACAGATCGCTGGCGACCTCCTCCCCTGGGAAACCGTCGAGGAGCGCGACGCCAATCTCATCGCCACCGGCTACCTCATGCTCGGCTCGAAGGTGCTCGGACTCTTCGACAAGGAGACGCTCACCATGGACGTCGTCGATGAACAGCTCGACACCATCGGCCGCGGCCTGCTCGGGGTCACCATGGGCTGCGTCCGCTGCCACGATCACAAGTTCGATCCTGTCAGTGCCAAAGATTACTACGCCCTCGCCGGCATCTTCACGAGCACCGTGACCCTCCAGGACCGGTTCGGACGCAGCGACGACGAATCCGACTGGAGCCGCCGCGGCCTGGGCGGCGTCGAGGCCGACCGCAAACTTCAGGCGTTCCTCGAAGAGAACCGCTACGCCTGGATCAAGACCGGTCAGCGCCTATACAACGCGGAAAAGGAGGTCGAAAACCTCGAGCGCCGTCTCCAGCGGAACGCCTCGGCAGAACGCATCGACGACCTCCGCGATGAACTGGCCGAGGCCCGGAGGGAGCTGGAGAAACACCAGACGAAACTCGCTTCCCTCGAAGCCGAAATGCCGGACTTCGCCATGGCCGTCCAGGACGTGTCTCAGCCGGAGGACACCACCCTGCGCATCCGGGGCGAAGCTTCATCGCACGGCGAGCTCGTCCCGCGCGGCTTTATCCAGGTCGCTTCCTGGACCGGTCAACCGGCGGTCGACCCCTCGCAGAGCGGGAGGCTTCAGTTCGCCCAGTGGCTCACGGCCCCCGAGAACCCCCGCACCGGTCGGATCTTCGTGAACCGCGTCTGGCAGCATCTCTTCCGGGAAGGCCTCGTTCGAACCGTCGACGATTTCGGAACCCGGGGCGACACCCCCTCGCATCCCAGCCTCCTGGACGATTTGGCCCACCGTTTCACGACCTCCGGTGACTGGGACATGAAAGCACTGGTTCGCGAACTCGTGCTGAGTCGCGCCTACCGCTCCGCTGTCGATCATTCGCCCGAAGCTTACGCCGCCGACCCCCAAAACCGGCTGCTCTGGCGCCAGAATCGCCGCCGATTGGAGCCCGAGGAAATCCGCGACGCCCTCCTCCAGTTCGCCGGCCGGCTCGACCCTTCGCCCCGGACCAGCGTCGTGGAACACATCGCCTACAAAGACATCAACGGTGGCGACCAACGGCAGATCGACGTCTGGGATCACCGTCGCACCATCTACCAACCGATCGTGAGAACCATGGTGACCGACATCCTCGAAGTCTTCGATTTCGCGAACCCGAGCGTCATCACCGGGAAACGCTCGGACACCACCGTGGCTCCGCAGGCCCTCTACCTCATGAACAGCCCCTTTGTGCGCGACACCGCCGACGACATCGCCCGCGAACTCGTGGCCTCGACCCGCTCGCGAGACGTCGATGTCATCGTCGAGGCGGCCTTCGAGCGCATCTTGAACCGTCCGCCAGCGCCCTCCGAGAAGCTGATGCTCGGCCAATACCTGACGGAGCAGTTCGAAGGCCCGCCCGGACCGACCGATCACGACATCGGGAAGCTCTGCCAGGGGCTGCTCGCTTCCACCCTTTTCCAATTCATCGACTGAACTCATTCCACCCGGCTCCCGCCCTTCCCGCGCGCCTACCACCCCTTCCTCCAGCCATGAAAACTGCCTGCCATCATTTCCAGAGACCCCGTTCACGTCGCGACATCCTCCGCTCCGCTGCGGCCGGTTTCGGCTACACGGCCCTCGCCGGCTTGACCAATCTCCAGGCGGCCTCCACGCCGACTCATCACTTCGCCCGCGCCAAACGCGTCATCTTCCTGTTCATGCACGGCGGCGTCAGCCAGATGGATTCGTTCGACCGCAAACCGCGGCTCGTCCAGGACCAGGGCAAACCGCTGCCCTTCGACCTGCCGGGCCTGATCCGGCCCGAACGTCTCGGAAAAGTCTTCGCGCCTAAATGGGAGTGGAAACGCCACGGCGAATGCGGCCAGTGGGTCAGCGAACTCTTCCCCTACACCGCGAAGCTGGTCGACAAGATGACCATCCTCAAAAGCCTCCACACCGAGGGCGAGGCTCACGGACAGGCCGTCCTCCGCCTCCACACCGGCGAGGCCAACCTCGTCCGTCCCTCCATGGGCGCCTGGGTCTCCTACGGCCTCGGCTCCGAGAGCGACAGCCTCCCCGGCTTCGTCAGCATCGACTACCCCACCCAGCACGGCGGCGTGCGACTCTACGGGAATTCCTTCCTGCCTGCCCAATACCAGGGCACGCAGATCAAGCTTCGCGACACCCCGGACCGGCTCCCGGCCGTTCGGCACCTGGAAAACGCCCTCACCGACTCCCGCCAGCGCGAGCAACTCGGCATCGTCCAAAAACTGAACCGCTCCCACCTCGAACGGGCCGTCCAGGATCCGCAGCTCGAGGGCGTCATCGATTCGTTCGAACTCGCTTACCGCATGCAAAAAATCGCGCCAGACGTCCTCGACATCGAGAACGAGTCCCGCGCCACGAAGAAACTCTATGGGATCGACGAGGGGATCACGGACGCCTATGGACGCCAGTGCCTTCTCGCGCGGCGTCTCGCCGAAGCCGGGGTCCGCTTCATCCAGGTCGCCACGAGTTACCACTGGGACCACCACGGTTCCATCGAGCGGGACCTGCCCAAGAGCGCCGCGATGACCGAAAAACCGATCTACGGCCTTATCAAGGATCTCGAAGCTCGCGGCCTGCTCGACGATACCCTCGTCGTCTGCGCCGGTGAATTCGGCCGGACTCCTGTCGCCCAAATCGATCGCGGCGCCCCCGGCCGCGACCACAACCCCCACGGTGCCACCATTTGGCTCTGCGGCGGCGGCGTCAAAGGCGGCTATGCCCACGGGGAAACGGACGACTACGGTTACCTCGCCGTGAAGGACAAAATCCACATGCACGACCTCCACGCCACCATCCTCCACCTCCTCGGCCTCGATCACGAACAGCTCACCTACCGCTACGCCGGACGCGACTTCCGCCTGACGGACGTCTACGGCCACGTGGCTCACGACATCATTGCCTGAGTCCGCGCGCGCGCTTAGGGTGGCCGGGCGGAAAGCGCCCGAAATCATCCATTCGAGACTGTGTCAGAGTTACCCAAGGTTGTTATCACGGATTACATCGTGGAACCCTTGGATCCTGAGCGCCGCGTCCTCGACGGCGCCGCGCGCGTCGTGGCCCTCGATGCCCGGCAGACGACCGACCTCGAAGGAAAGATCGAAGACGCCTACGCGCTGATGGTCTACCACTACTTCCGGCTGACAGCGGAGATCATCGATCGCCTCGAGGCCTGCCGCATCATCGTGCGGCCCGGTGTCGGCTACGATGCCATCGACATCGAAGCCGCTCGCGCCCGCAGCATCCCCGTCTGCAACGTGCCCGATTACGGCACCGAAGAGGTGGCCGACTCCACCCTCGGCATGGCGCTGACCTTGACGCGAGGCATCCACCTTCTCAGCAGCCGGCTGCGACGCGGCATCGGCGCATGGAACGCCACCCAGGCCCTGCCCATTCCGCGTCTGCGCGACCGCGGCTTCGGCATCGTGGGCTGCGGCCGAATCGGCACCGCCACCGCGCTCCGGGCCAAGGCCTTCGGGTTCGACGTCGGATTCTTCGATCCCCACCTGCCTGACGGAGTCGAAAAGGCCCTCGGCATCTCGCGGTTCGATTCCCTCGACGACCTGCTCGCCTCCTCCTACGTCGTCAGCCTTCACTGCCCACTCACCCCGGAGACCAAGAACATGATCGCGGCACCTCAACTCAGCCGCATGTCCCAGGGCTCGTTCCTCATCAACACCGCCCGCGGCGGCATCGTCGACATGGCCGCCCTCGTCGAAGCCCTCGCCTCAGGTCACCTCGCCGGCGCCGGCGTCGATGTCCTCGAACAGGAACCGCCACCGGAAGACTCTCCGGTCATTGCAGCCTGGAGAAATCCTTCTCACCCGGCTCACGACCGCCTCCTCCTGAATCCCCACGCCGCGTTCTACTGCGAGGAAGGCAGCACCGAATTTCGCACGAAGGGCGCCAGGGAAATCCTGCGCTCGCTCCGGGGTGAACCCCTGCGAAACGTGGTGAATTGAGCCGGCCCGGACCAGCTCACCACGCATGCTCCAGCGCCAACCGAAGTTGCGCCCGAAACCAAGCACGGTCCTCGGCGTTCTCGGCGTCCATGAACGTCGAGTGCGGCGTGAGCATCGTGCGCGCTTCCGAGGTCTTGCCCGCGCTCACCCACTCGGCCCGGCCTACCCGATACGCGCTTTCCGGAGGCGTCAGCACCCAAGCCTGGAAACGCTCTTCCAAACCCACCTCCACCAGCCGCTCGCGAAGTTCGTCGAACCGGTCGATCGCACCAATCGGATCCTCTTCGTAGTGAAAACCCAGAATGCGCTTCTTCGGATCCTCTCTCAGCGCGGCGACGACCTCGTCCCATCCCTCCGCCGTCAAACTGAGCGAACGTCGATAACGCTCCGGCTGAGGGATCCGCAGTAGAATCCCCGGCATTCGCTTGGCCGGAAGCGTGGGCTGACCCACGACCGCGATCCGCACGGCTGGCTCCCGAAGCAGCGCCAAGGGAAACGCACCCGTGAAGCTGTTCCCGATCACCGCCACGTCCCGCCCAGCCTCCCTCTCGGAAATCCACCGCGCCATCGCCGCCACGTCCTCCACAATCGGGCCGGCCGAATCCGTCGCGGACGGTGTCCAGCGTGAACTGGCCTGAACCACCAGCCATGACAGAAGTTCCTTGTCGTATCCGTAGGCCTCGTAGCGCCAAATCGGATCGCCATACAAACTCGGCGTGTAAACTCGGTACCCCCAACGCTCCAGTTCGAGCGCGAAGAGCAGCAACTCCGGACTGACGCCGTTGATGGCGTGCAGCAGAAGCACGGGTGGCCCAGGCGACCGCGTTCGCCACCCTGGATAGCTCCTGTTCGTCCCCTCGACAGGAATCTCAACGCGTTCGAACGCCGATTCTGGAGGCGCCACGGCCGGATCCTTCTCAAAAATCACGGCGCAGCCGGGGAGGATGAGCGGTGCGATCAACCCCACGAGCACCTTCCCCAGCGACGCGAACGAACCTTCATTTGCATCTCTCTTCTCCATTCGACAAGACTGGAGAGAAAGTAGAACAAATTATCATACTCGCTTGATTATTTAGATTTCTTTTCTGATGTGCTGAATTCTTCGCAATTCATAAAATGCAGGATGTTGGGCGGCCTACACTAGTCCATTCATCTCGGTCACTCGCTAGCAGGCTGTTGAAAAACCGGGTGCCGCGCCGCGCAAAGGACCTGGAGGCCA
>CAZCRA010000137.1:0-10577 GCA_964500945.1 uncultured Verrucomicrobiales bacterium
CGACAGGCGATGGGCGGGCAGGCTCGGCCCGTGGTGCGGACGCAGGGAGGGGCCGACAGACCGGGGGAGGTGGAGCATCACGATGAGGGGCCGAGAGTCGGGAGCTGCGCTGGTTCTCGTGTTGGCGGCGATCGTGTTGGCCGCGTTTGCGATCGCGGGGGTCGTTCAGTTGGCGCAGCACTCGGCGGATCGGCACACCATGGAGGCGAAGCGATTCGAAGCGCAGCTGTTGGCCGAGTCGGGGGCGGCGCTGGGCCTGCATCCGGGGGTCAAGCCAGCGGATCCGGTGCTGCACCGGGAGTTGGAGAGCGGTTTTAGGTTGGACGTCTTGCTGACCAGCGAGCAGGGACGGCTCTGGACGGACGATCTCTCGCAAGACTACATGGTCACGGGGCTCACGGAACTCTTCGAGATCTGGGGGCTGGAGCCGGCGGAGGCACAGGTCGCCGCGGAGAGTCTGGCGGACTGGGTCGACAGTGACAGCGATGCCCGGCCAAGGGGAGCGGAGCAGCCGTTTTACGAGTCGCTGGGCTTTGGAAATTTCCCGAGGAACGGTCCACCTGCGGCGGTGGAGGAGATGCTTCTCGTGCGTGGGATGGATGTGGTGGCGCGGGTCAACCCGGATTGGCGGGAGGCGTTCTCGGTGAACGGCGATGGGTTGATCGATTTGAACGCCACCACGTCGGAGGTGTTGCAGGCGTTCGTGGGTTTGGCCAAGGCAGACGCGGACCGGTTCATTGCGACTCGGAACGGGCCGGACGGGGAACTCGGAACGGTGGACGATCAGCGGTATGAGGCGGCGGACGAAGCCAGCGCGGCGCGCCTGCTGCCGGTTTCATCGCAGCAGGCGGAGGAATTGGCGGGGAGATTCACGGTCGAGGGCAGTCTGCTGAGGATCGAATCGCGCGCCGAAGTCGGTGATTTGATCTTCACGCGGATCGTGATCGCCGACCGGGCGACGCGGGAGGTGCGCTTGACTGAGGGGCGAAGCCGGATGTAAGTTGGGGCAATCCTAACGCTTACACCAATGGCTAGCTCGCGAAGAATTCGAGTGACAAGGGTGTGGGCCGATTTAATTTGGCAGCGACGTGGTCCAACTTGACACATCGAATCTTTTTTCCGGGAGCGCTCTCGAGTCGATCCGCCGGGAAGGGGAACGGGGGCGGCGGGCGCCCTATTTCAAGCTTCTGATCTCGGACACGGGTGGTGGCCATCGATCCTGCGCCAATGCACTGCGGGATGCGCTGCTGTTTCAGAACCCGGAGGTGACGGTGGACATCGTGGATGGTCTGCGGGCGACGGAGAGGTTTCCGTTGCACCGGATGCCGGAGCTTTACACTCGGTGGTCGGAGCGGCGGCATCTCTGGAGGACGACGTTTTATCTGTCGAACGGCCGGCGTTTGAGCCAGGCGTTGTTTTATCCCTGGCAGAAGCTGACGCGGGCGCAGTTCGAGCAGTGCATTCTGGAGGGTGACCCGGACATGGTCGTGGGCATGCATCCCTGTCTCACGGCGGCCGCAGCGGCGGCCCTTCGACGGACCCGGGCGCGGACGCGGTTTTCGATCGTGGTGACCGACCTGGTGTATGGTCACGCCAGTTGGTTTTCGCACGGTGCGGACACCTATTTCGTTCCGACCGAAGCGATGGCGCGGCGTGCGGTGAAGCAGAAGATTCCGCTGGAGAAGATTCACCTGACGGGATTGCCACTGGCACCGCGGCTATTTGGTTTGCGTTCCCGAAAAGAAGAGCTGCGGGCGGAGCTGGGATTTGTTCGTCCGACGGTGGTTTGCGTGGGTGGAGCAGACGGCATGGGGATCCAACGGTTGGCTCCGGCCTTGGCGGATTTGCCCAGCCGCATCGACGTGCATGTGATTTGCGGGAAGAACACGGCGCTGCGGGATCATCTGACGGCGGCCTTTCCCCAGATGAACCTGCATGTGCACGGATTTGTTTCGAATCTCCCCGAGATGCTGGCGGCGGCCGACATGGCGCTGGTGAAAGCGAGCCCGACGGTGTTGATGGAGGCCGTGACCGTGGGGACCTACGTGCTCGTGTATGATTTCATGCCGGGACAGGAGTATCCGAACGTGCGCTTCGTCCGGGATAACGAGTTGGGCGATTACTCGCGATCACCCCGCGCGATCCGGCGGAAGATTCTGCGCTATTTCAGCTTCGGAGCAGAAGACGTCTTGCGGCCCCTTCCGACCTATCTTCCACCGGACGGTGCCACGGTGATCGCAAAGCGATTGCTTTCGGAGCATGGGCAATAGTCTGATCCGATCGGCCGGCCTACACGGATGAGAGGGATCGTCATCGCTGGGATGTTGATCTGGGGCGGGAGCTTGCTCGCTGCAGGTGAGGTGGAGCGCCCGAACGTTTTGATGATCGTCATCGATGATCTGAACGACTGGGTTGGTGCCCTGGGCGGTCATCCCGAGGCACAAACGCCGCACCTCGATGCGCTGGCCACGCGGGGCCGGCTCTTCACCAACGCGCACTGTGCGGTGCCGGTGTGTTCGCCGTCGAGGATCTCGGTTTTCGCTGGTCTACCGCCGACGACCCACGGCAGCTACGAATTGGGGATGGCTTATGAGCAAATTCCGCGGCTGGAGGAAGTGCCGACCATGCACCGGTGGTTCAAGGACCACGGCTACCGGACGATCACCGGGGGGAAGGTCTTGCATTCGGGCTTCAAAGGCCGCTTGGCGTCGGACATCGACCTCGACCTGAAGCATCGCGGTGGGGGGCCGGTGCCGGACAAGCCCCTGAATTGGGCGAAACCAAGGGCGTGGGACTGGGGCCCGCACCGGGAAAACACGATCGTCGTACTCTGGAGCGATCACGGGTTTCATTTGGGGGAGAAGCAGCACATCGCGAAACGAACGCTTTGGGAGGAATCGACTCGCGTTCCGCTGATGATCGCTGGGCCAGGGATCGAGCCTGGCGCCTGCAGCGAACCGGTGAGTTTGATCGATCTATACACTTCGCTTCTCGAACTCTGCGGATTAGCGCCTAACCCGGTTCTCGAGGGGATCAGTCTCCAGCCCCAACTGGAGGATCCGGTCGCCGAGCGGAAACGCCCGGCGATCACGAGCAGTTTTTTCGGGAATTACGCGATCCGGAGCCGTGACTGGCGCCACATCCGCTACGCCGATGGGGCGCAAGAACTTTATGATCACCGGGCTGATCCGGCGGAGCGCGTGAACTTGGCAGCGGGTCCCGGGAGCGCTTCGATCAAGGCACAGATGACCGCGTGGCTGCCGCGGGATCCTGCTCCGGAAGTGAAAGGGCTTGCCCGACGGGAGGCGAGACGGTTTCAACCCAAGTGCAATCGAGCCCGTGAAACCGGGTGAAATTTCCTGCTCAGTTCAGTTCAACGCCACCGCCGGCACCCTCGAGCAGCTAGATCCAAAAATCGTCGCCTCCCGCCCCCTGTAATTCCTCGCCCACGGCCTCGGTGCCTACGAAGGCCCCGACCTCGCCACCGAGGAGGACTTCTTCGCGCTGTTTGACTCATTATCCATTCCCCGCAACCAACCCGTCCTCCTGCACAAATCCGGCGAAATCATTCCCGGAGTGCTGAAGTGGATCGCCGCCCGGCGACCCGCCATCAGCCAGCCCCTCGACCTCTTCCGTCTTTCCCAAGAACAGCTCGCCAACCTCGAAATGGAGCCAGCGCAACTCCAAGGGGGCAAGCGATCCAAACCCCGCCGCCTCGGCGAAAAGAAAGCCCAGCTCATCCGTCGCACCCTCCAACGAGCCATCGACGAACACCCCCTCCACCGCTGGCTCTTCGCCATGGGCATTCATCAGGTCGGCGAATCCACCTTCGAGAAGTGGTTGGGCCACTAGCAACCCATGATCTTCGCCAACCCCACCATCCGCCCGCAAATTCCGCATTCCGCCTCTCGCCTCTCGAATTGCCCCTTGCAGGAATCCAAAATCCCGTGTATTTGGATTCCATGAAAACGACTATTGATATTCCCGAATCGGTCTTGGCGGATGCCATGCGCTTCACCAAAGCGAAGACCAAGCGGGAGGCGGTGGTGAAGGCTTTGGAGGGCTATAACCGCCAGCAGAGGGTGAATGATTTGATTGCGAGCTTTGGTACGCTGGATTTCGCGAGCAACGACGAGATCGAGGCAGGCGACCTTGAGGAAATCGCATTGAGAGAAACCGGAGGCCTCAAATCATGAAGCCTGCGGTCCTCATCGACACCTCAGTATGGGTGGAAGTTTCACGCCAAAACGGGGACGAGTCCTTGAGGGCGGAGCTTGCCGCTCTTCTGCGGGGCGGTCGCACGGCGATGACATGGCCGATATGGGTGGAACTCCACCAAGGAGCCAGAGGAAGGCGAGAGGAGGAAAATCTGAGGGGATGGAGGAAGGAGTGTCGGTGGCTGGAGTTCGATGACGCTTCATGGGCCGAGGCGGCAGCGACCGCGAGGAGTTGCCTGCGTTCCGGAGTGAATGTTCCATTGGGCGACATACTGGTGCACGCCTGTGCCGCTCGCCACGGGGTGGAATTGCTCGAACGCGACCGTCATTTTGCGATGATTCGAAAGGCGGTGGGATCATGATCTGGGCTGGGACTCGATGAACGTCGACGATGACTAAGCCACGAACCGCCGCAGCCCCGAACGCGATACGAAATGTCGCGTATTTGCACTGCCCCGCCCCTCGCCCCTCGTTTCAGCCCTAGACATCCCCCCCCCTCTTCCCTAATCTCCAAAGTTAGCCGCTCGACCATGCCCAACCAAAGCCCAGAGGAGATTGCACGCTATGCGATTGATCGGCAGCTCCAAGCGGCGGGATGGGCTGTTCTGGACAAGACGGCAATCAATTTCAATGTCGGCGAAGGCCAAGCGGTCCGAGAATACCAAACCGAAACCGGCCCCGCTGATTACGTTCTCTTCGTCGATGGCAAGCCGGTCGGGGTCATCGAGGCGAAAAAGGAGACTTTGGGCCAGAACATTACCGTTACCGAGGACCAAACCGCCGACTACGCCGCCGCCAATCTCAAATGGGTCCAGAACACGGGCGAACCCCTCCCCTTCCTCTACGAGGCCACCGGCGTCCTCACTCGCTTCACCGACCAGCGCGACCCCAAGCCCCGCTCCCGCGAGGTCTTCACCTTTCACCGCCCCGAGACCCTCCGCGAGTGGCTCGCCGTCGGCCCTTCCCTCCGCCATCGGTTACGAAATGACATGCCGTCGCTCGACCCCACCGGCCTGCGTGGTTGCCAAATCAAGGCCATCACGAAGCTCGAAGCCTCCCTCGCCAAGGCCAAGCCCCGCGCCCTCGTCCAAATGGCCACCGGCTCCGGCAAGACCTTTACCGCCATCACCTCCATCTACCGCCTGCTCAAGCACGCCCGGGTCAAGCGCGTCCTCTTCCTCGTCGACACCCGCAACCTCGGCGAGCAGGCCGAACAGGAGTTCATCGCCGACACGCCCACCGACGACAACCGCTCCTTCACCTCCATCTACGCCACCCAGCGCCTCGCCTCCTCCCACGTTCCGGCCGACGCCCAAGTCTGCATCTCCACCATTCAGCGGATGTATTCCATCCTCCAAGGCCGAGAAATGACCGAGGGCGAGGATGATTCCAATCCTGCGGAAGCCTCGTCCCTTCTGCCTTCTTCCTTCAAACTTCATCCTTCCCCTCTCCCCGTCGTCTACAACCAAAAAATCCCGCCGGAGTTCTTCGACCTCATCGTCATCGATGAGTGTCACCGCTCCATCTACAACCTCTGGCAGCAGGTTCTCGATTACTTCGACGCCTTCCTCGTCGGCCTCACCGCCACCCCGGACCCACGCGCCCTTGGCTTCTTCAAGCAAAACCTCGTCTCCGAATACACCCACGAGGAAGCCATCACAGACGGCGTCAATGTCCAGGGCGAGACCTACCTCATCGAGACCGAGGTCACCCAGCAGGGCGGAAAAGTCCTCAAGGGCCTCGTCGAGAAACGCGAAAAGCTCACCCGCGCCAATCGCTGGGAGCAGCAGGACGAGGACGAGGCCTACTCCGCGAGGAAACTCGACACCGACATCGTCAACCATTCCCAGATCCGCACCGTCATCCGCACGTTCAAGGAAAAGCTCCCCGAGATCTTCCCCGACCGCGCCGATGCCGACGGCGAGTTCCAGGTGCCCAAGACCCTCATCTTCGCCAAGACCGACTCCCACGCCGACGACATCATCAACATCGTCCGCGAGGAGTTCGACGAGGAAAACCGCTTCTGCAAGAAGGTCACCTTCAAGTCCGACCAGGATCGCAAGGACGCCGACGGCAAGGTCATCGAAGGGGGCGAGAATTCCAAGACCATCCTCGCCGACTTCCGCAACGCCTACTGCCCGCGCATCGCCGTCACCGTGGACATGATCGCCACCGGCACCGACGTGAAACCGCTCGAGTGCCTGCTCTTCATGCGCGACGTGAAGTCCCGCAACTACTTCGAGCAGATGAAAGGCCGCGGCACCCGCACGCTCGACCACGACACGCTCAGAAAAGTTTCCTCCGCTGCTAAGACCGCCAAGGCCCGCTATGTCCTCGTCGATGCCATCGGCGTCACCCGCTCGCTCAAGACCGCCAGTCGCCCGCCCGTCACCAAGCCCAGCGTCACCTTTCGGGACCTCGCCATGGAGATCGTCATGGGCGGCAGCGATACCGACACCGTCTCCTCACTCGCCGGCCGCCTCGCCCGCATCGACCGCGCCTTCAGCCGGGAGCAGCAGGCCGCCTTCGCGGAAAAAACCGGCGGCATCTCCCTCGGCCAGCTTTCGAAGGACCTCTTCGCCGCCATCGTCGCCCTCATCCGCCGCGCCTGCGGCCTCGATGAAAAACTCACGCCCTTCGCCGACATCGTGAAGCGCAACTACCGCGATTGGATCCTCCGCAAGAACGCCGGACAGCCCCTCAAGCCCGAGCAGATTGCCTGGCTCGAACTCATCCGCGGCCACGTTGAGACCTCCTTCCACCTCGAGCGCGACGACCTCGACTACGCCCCCTTCGACGCCCAAGGCGGCCTCGGCAAAATGCACCAGCTCTTCGGCGACCAAATGGACAACCTCATCGATGAACTCAATCAAGCCCTCACCGCCTGATTTTTTAACCACAGATTACACAGAATACACAGATAGGTTTTGGATTTGAGGTTCCCTCCTCGCAGCATCTCTCATCAAAACAAAGAATCTCCTTCTTCATCCGTGCCCATCTGTGAAATCTGTGGTCAAAACCTCTTCCCGCCATGCCATCCGACGTTGAACTCACTGAAATTATCATCGGAGCAGCGATGAAAGTGCTCAACACCCTCAAGCCCGGACTCGATGAGAAGCTCTATGAGCGAGCCCTGGTCATCGAACTCACCAAACAAGGCCTCACCTGCGATCCCCAAAAGCAATTCCCCGTCCACTACAACGAGCATCACATCGGCACCCTCATCCCCGACCTCATCGTCAACGGCACCGTCATCGTCGATGCCAAGGTCGTCACCGCCTTCAACGACAGCCACCTCGCCCAGATGCTCGGCTACCTCAACATCACCGGCCTCAAGACCGCCCTCCTCCTCAACTTCAAACATGCCCGCCTCCAGATCAAACGCGTCTCCAACTGAGAATCAAAACCATCTGTGCCCATCTGTGTCATCTGTGGTTCAAAGATTATTAACCACAGATGGCACAGATAACACGGATGGGAAGAGGATGGGATGCGGCCTCGGCAAAATGCACCAGCTCTTCGGCGACCAAATGGACGCCCTTATCGATGAGCTCAACCGGGAGCTGGTGGCGTGAGTGAGGGAGAACTACCAGCATCGTGGGAAAGCCCGCCGATTCAGGACTGCTGCGAACTGAATCCCCGGCTCAACAAAGCGGAGATCCCGGACGCGAAGATGGTTCACTTCGTCCCGATGCCCGCTGTCGAAGCCTTGGTCAACAAGGTCGATGTATCAGCGCTCCGGCCATTCTCCGAGGTCAAGAAGGGCTACACACCATTCAAAAGCGGCGACATCATTTTCGCCAAAATCACGCCGTGCATGGAGAACGGCAAAGTTGCAGTTGTTCCCGAACTGGATCACGACGTTGCCCTTGGCTCGACCGAGTTTCACGTGATTCGTCCTTTGGGCGAACTTTCGCCGCTGTGGTTCTTTCACTTTCTCTCGTCGCGGTCTTACCGCTCTGAGGCGGAGCACAATATGACGGGGGCTGTTGGCCAGCGTCGTGTTCCCATCGACTTCATCGCACAATCAGCCATCCCCCTCCCACCCCTCGCCGAGCAGAAACGGATTGTGGCGAAGATCGAGGAGTTGTTCAGCGAGTTGGACGCCGGGGAGGAGAGTCTGCGGCGGGCGCGGCGGCAACTCGGCGTCTATCGCCAGTCCCTCCTCAAACAAGCCTTCAAGGGCAAGCTCACCGCCCCCTGGCGCTCCGAACACCCAGACCTCCTCGAATCCCCCGCTAAGTCTGATGTTCCAGATGATGAGTTGGAGGAACTTCCCACCTTGCCCAAAGGATGGAGCTACTACCGGTTCGGAAACTTCATCGAGAACATCGATGCCGGGAAGAGCTTTCGGTGTGAAGAACGGCGCCCACTGCCCGAAGAGGTGGGCGTAGCCAAGGTCAGCGCCGTCACATGGGGCGAGTATGATGAAGCCGAAAGCAAGACCTGCATCGATCCCGACAAAGTGAACCGAGCCTACTTCATCAAGCAGGGCGATTTCATCCTCAGCCGGGCAAACACAATCGAGCTAGTGGGCGCATGCGTCATCGTTCGCCAGATCACCCAGCGGATCATGCTGAGCGACAAGACCCTCAGGCTGGCAATCGACGAGGCTCTGAAACCCTTTTTCCTCCAGTATCTGCGCAGTCGGCAAGGGAGGCGGGAGATTCAAAAGCGTTCGACAGGTAACCAAGAATCGATGCGGAACATCGGCCAGGATCGCATTCGCTCCATCGTCGTCCCCATCTGCTCCCTCCCCGAGCAACAGGAGATCGTCCGCCTCCTCGACGAGCAATTCGAGGTGATCGAGCAGAACGAGCGGGAGATCGACGCCGCGCTGAAGCGCAGCGAGGCCCTGCGCCAGTCCATCCTGAAAAAGGCCTTCACCGGCCACCTCGTCCCCCAAGACCCCACCGACGAACCCGCCGCCACCCTCCTCGCCCGCATCCAAGCCGAGAGGCGACAACCGGGAGGCCGACGAACAAAGATGGGCCTCCCAAACGAATGAAGACTTCCACGCCATGATTCCAAGCAAGACCCTCGACCACTGGGGGATAAAGAAACACCCATTCCCCGACCAGCCTCTCGACGAGACGACGATGAAACTTTTTGTCGGCCGCGAGGACACGCTGGAGGATGTGGTTGACGCGATTCATCACAGCCGCGTCATCGGCATCCACGGGACTCTCGGGTCTGGCAAAAGCACGTTTCTCCGCCGCTTTAAAAAGGAACTTTCAGATCATGCTCATCCGAGCGGCTACGTTCACTTGACGGCAGATTCCGAGGAGACCCTCTACCGCGAGCTCCTTACTGAGCTTCTTGGCTTGATCCACCGCGATCAGGTCAAGCTCAAGCGATCGCCGAAGATTGATGCCAAGCGCGAACTGCTTCGGCTCAACGCGAGTGTCTCGGATTCGCGGGGTGCCAACTTCGGTGCCAAGATCGCCGGCATTCTGGGAGGTGATCTGAAGGAGGAGCGCACGAAATCTTTCGCCCCTCACGACGAATCTTCAGCCCGGGGCGTGATCCAGGACATTTTCAAGGCGTTGAACTGCCCCTTGGTGGTGATCTTGGACGATTTCGAGAAGCTCCGTTACAAGACGAGTTCGGAGACCAGGGACTACTTTCCCATCCTGAACCGTTTCATCGTCACACTGGATGAGTTTTTCTGCCGCCCGGACCTCGTGTTCGTCGTTTCGATGGACGATCAGGTCAGTGGTCACATCGAGGCAACGCGCAAGAGGAAGGGGAAATTCGCCTTTTCGCACAACCAACTGATCGAAGTTCCCCATCTTACGATTCAGGAGGTGATCAAGCTGATGACCGTCCGGTTGAAGGAGGTCAGATGGGGAGGCACCGTGGGCAAGTTCCTCACGGAGGACGCCTTCTGGGGGCTTGTCGTTGCCGGTGGCCGGAATCCGCGGACGGGCATTCAAATCCTGGCGCACGCCATGAAGCATGCGGCGCGGTGTGGTGAAGAGAAGCGGATTTCATTGGCTGACCTCCGAAAGGCCGTATCCGACAGCAATGTGGTCCTTGATGAGAAGCATCTCGTCATCGCCCAGCACCTCGCGTTGCACCTGAGCACCTCTGCTTATGACGACGCCCTCCGGGAGGCAGCGGGCTACGCCAAGCCAGCTGGCAAACACAAGACCAACCGGCAATTCGAGCGCAAGCTCGCGGAAGCGCACGACCTCCTTGGTTTGCGTCTGGTCAAGGAGCCTACCGGCCAGACAACGAAGAACGTTTACCACCTCGATCCTGTGCTATGGGAATGACAGCGGCACCGCCATCATCACCACCGGCACGGTCGTCGCGGTCGTCGCGGTCGTCGCGGTCGTCGCGGTCGTCGCGGTCGTC
>CAZCRA010000138.1:0-10500 GCA_964500945.1 uncultured Verrucomicrobiales bacterium
AGTTCGCGTCGAGCTATCGGGACGTGGCGGGGTGGGAGGCGCGGAAGGCGGTGATCGTCGAGGGGCTCTTAGAAGGTGCGGGTTTGAGCGAGATGCCGGAGAAGACGCCGCTTCGGCCACGGTTTTTCGACCGGCGCGAGCACGAGGGGTATGTGGTGGAAGAGGTGGCGTTCGAGAGCGCGCCGGGTTTTTACGTGACGGGTTCGCTCTACCGGCCGCGAGACTTCGAGGGGAATCTGGCTGGCATCCTGTGCCCGCATGGTCACCGGGGGCGCTTCAGTGCTGCCAGGCAATCTCGATGCGCCGTGCTCGCGAGGATGGGAGCGGCGGTCTTCCTCTACGACATGGTGGGGTATGGCGATTGGAAAGAAGCGGGTCGAACACGCCCACTTTCCCGACGAAGGCCACGATTATGGGGTCTCGAAGCGGATGGCGGCCTACCCGTTCCTGGCGAAACATCTCGGTTTGGATCTCTCGCGAGTGAGGAGTGAGTCCGGGGCCATCGACGAGTCTTTCGTCGTGGCTGAAGACTACGAGACCCTGCTCGTTTTTGGTCCTGGAAATCCCCGGTCGAGGGACGCGGTGGCGCCAAACACGCCGCTGCCGCGGTGAGGCGGGCGGCTTCATGATGGGAATTCCACCTATGCTGGAGGGGAGACTTTTGTTCCTGCGATGGTCTTCGGTCTTGTCAGCGGCAGCCTGCTCACGCTGCGGAGGCGCCGTCGGCTTCGGCGAGGCCGTTGCGGATGAGGAGCGCTTCGAGTTCGGGATCGCGTCCCATGAAATCGCGGAAGAGGTGAGTGGCGTCGGCGGTATTACCTCGTTGGAGGATTTTCTCCCGGAACTCACGGCCGATTTCCGGGTTGAGAACGCCGTGTTCCTCGAAGCGGGTGAAGGCGTCGGCGTCGAGGACTTCGGCCCATTTGTAGGAGTAATAGCCGGCCGCGTAGCCGACCGAGCTGGAAAAGAGATGGCCGAACCGGCGGGCCATGGTGGGCGGCTGGGTGGCCAGGGGCGTGACGTAGCCCTCCAGGAGTTCGTGGGTCAACTCATCGAGTTCACGTTTCGGTCCACGATACTGATGGAGTTCGAGGTCGAGTTTTCCGAAGGCGAGCTGGCGCATGTTGGCGGAGGCGGAGCGGAAGTTTCGCGCCGCGATCATGCGTTCGAAGAGGTCATCGGGAATCGGATCGCCGGTTTCGTAGTGACGAGCGAAGAGGTCGAGGCACTCGCGGTTCCAGCAGAAGTTCTCCATGATCTGCGAGGGCAGTTCGACGAAGTCCCAGACCACGTTGACGCCGTTCAGCGATTTGATGGGTACATCTCCGAGGAGGTGATGAAGCAGGTGGCCAAACTCGTGGAAGATGGTTTCGACTTCACGATGCTGGAGAAGGGCGGGATTGCCCTCGAGAGCCGGCATGAGGTTGCCGCAAATCAGGCCGAGGTGCGGCACGCGCTCGGCGTCCGGACCACCGGGAAGGCCGGTGCGAAGGTAGTTCATCCATGCGCCGGCGTTCTTGTCCTCCCTGGGATGCCAATCCGCGTAGAAGGACCCGAGGTGTTCTTTGGTGTCACGATCCCGGATTTCGTAGAAACGGACATCAGGGTGCCAGACTTCGGGAAGCCCATCCGGGTTCGACTGGCCGGGCGCCAGGAAGACGGAGGGTGTTTCCTCGATATGGATGGCGAAAATGCGTTCGCAGATTTGGAAGAGGCCGGCGATGACGCGGTCGATGGGGAAATAGGGCCGGAGCTGTTCGTCGTCGAGGTCGTAGTGCTCTTGCCGCATTTTCTCGGCCCAAAAGGGAAGATCCCAGGGCTCGAACGGGGAGTTTGGGTCGCCACCGGTTTTTTCGGCGCGGTAGGCCTGGAGTTCTTTGGTTTCGCGTTGGAACTGTCCTTCGATGCGATCGTGGAGGTCGTGGGTGAAGCTGAGAGCCGTCTCGCCGTCCTTGGCCATGCGGCGCTCGAGGATGTGGTCGGCAAACTTGCCGTGCCCCAGGATGTTGGCGAGTTCCTGGCGCAGTTCGAGGATTTCCCAGATGAGAGCGGTGTTGTCCCATGGGTCGCTGAGACCGACGGTGGTGCTGCCTTCCCACACTTCCCGGCGGAGGGTTTCGTCTTCGGCATATTCGAGGACGGGGATGAACGAAGGGGCCTGAAGGTTGAACAGCCACTTTCCCTTGTGGCCTTTGGCCGTGGCGCGTTCCTGGGCGGCTTTTCGATGGGTCTCGGGAAGGCCCTCGAGCCGGGTTTCGTCCTCGATCACGAGTTCCCAGGCGTTCGTGGAGTCCAGCACGTTTTCAGAGAACTTCTGGGTCAGTTCAGCGAGCCGGGATTTGACTTCCTTTAAGCGGGCTTTGTCATCCGGGTCAAGGTCGGCTCCGCTGGCGCGGAAATCGGCGAGGGTCTCCTCGAGGAGGCGCTTCCTTGGGCCGTCCAGCGATTGGGCTTCGGGTGTTTCGGCGTAGGTGGAGAGCCGTTTCCAGAGGCCGGGATTCAGGGTGATGTCCGTGAAAAACGAGGTGACGCGCGGGAGCATCTCGTGGTGGGCCTGGCGCAGGACCTCGTGGTTGCGGACGGCATCGAGGTGAGTGACGAGCCCCCAGGCTTCGCCGAGGGGTTCGGAAGCTTCCTCGAGCGCGAGCAGCGTGTTCTCGAAGGTCAGCGGTTCGCTGGGTGGAACGGTCGCAAGCCGGTCGATGTCCTCTTGCGCGTCCTCCAGCGCTTTGGAGATGTCGGCAACGATGTGATCCGCGGTCAGGCTCGACCAGCGGATGTGAAAATCCCGGGTGAGAAAAGGGTGTTCCATGGGCCGGTAGCCGAGTTTGGGTGATCGGCGAGGTGGAAACTCAGGGAGCGTAGAGGGTGGGGAGGAAGTAGAGCATGCCGGGCTGCGGCTGGAACTCCGGTTGGGCGGGCAGACGAAGCTCGATCGCAGGGGTCTGAGGCGGGGCCAACAGACGGTTCTGCATGAGGCCCATGGCGTGGAAGAGGGTGAACTCCTCGGCATACTTGACGACCTTGGCGTTCGGGGCGTTAGCGAGTTCTTTGGCACGTTGGTAGGCGTCCTCGATGTAGCCCACGCCGTTGATGAGGCCGAGTTCCTTGGCGTCCGCCCCTGAGAGGATGCGGCCATCGGCGATTTCATTGCGCATCTTGGCTTCGGGAATGTCCGGGCGCGCCTTCATGACGATGCCCAGGAACCGCTCGTAGGTCTGGTTGACCATGCCCTGAATGAGCTTTTGCTCCTCTTCCCGCATGGGGCGGGTGCCGCTGAGGATGTCCTTGAATTTGCCGCTTGTGAAGACGACGGATTCCATGCCGAGTTTGGCGAAGAGCTGTTCGTAGTTCAGGGTGGAGATGATAACGCCAATGCTTCCCGTGAGCGTGGTGGGGTTCGCGTAAACTTCTTTGGCTCCACAGGCGACGTAGAAGCCGCCGGAGGCCGCCACGGAATCCATGTAGACGATGAGGGGTTTCTTTTCGGCGGCTTTCTTGACGTGATGATAGATGACGTCCGAGGCCGTCACTTCGCCTCCGGGGGAATTGACCCGGAGCACGATGGCCTTCACGGAGTCGTCTTCCCGGGCGCGTTTCAGCTCCTTTTTGAGGCGCGAAACCATGGAGTCGGAGGTGCCAGCCCAGCTGACCTGGGGTGCGGACGTGATGACTCCTTCGAGATCGAGGTGTGCGATTTTCGCGTAACCTCCGGATGAGGAGCCGCCCCCGATGAAACTCACGGCGATCATGAGGATCAATCCTAGGGCGGCGAGGGAAACGGTGGCGATGCCGACAATGCAGCCGATGGAAGGCTTTTTGCGCTCAGTCATGGTGGTGAAGATGGCCGGAGAGGCTATTCCCGGAAGGGAAGCAGGACAACACAATTCGGCCCTGGTCCGTTAGTAGACGCCCCTACGAAGATTATTCAGGGCCCTTGGGAGCTGGAGAGCCACGTCCGAGGGGGATAGGCCCTCGCTGGCCCAGGTTCCTTCCGCCAGAGCCAGCTCCGCGGCGTGTCCGCAGAGCCAACTTCCAGCGCAGGCGGCCTGGTAGAGCGGGAGTCCGCGGGCGGCGAGGGCGGTGCACAGGCCGGTCAAGAGATCACCCATGCCGCCCGTGGCCATGCCGGGGGAGCCGGTGGAGTTGTAGGCCACGGGGTGGTCCGGATGGGCGATGAGGGTTCGGGAACCCTTGTAGAGCAGGGTCGTCGCGTAGCGGCCGGCGAATGCACGAGCGGTTTCAAGGCGGCTGGGCCGGGCGGCCAGTTCCGGATCGAGGCGAGCGATTTCTCCCGGGTGAGGCGTGAGGAGCCGGGCCGCCGGTGCGTTCTGCAGGGTCGACGCCAAGACGTGGGATGCCGCGAGGGTGTTCAGGGCATCCGCATCGACGACGAGCGGGCGGGGATCTTTCGCCACGATGTCGAGGACGGCGGCGGACGGTTCCAAGGTGAGTCCGGGGCCGATTCCGATGGCGTCGAAGTCCAGGTCCATCACCTCGCGAAGATCGGAGAGGGGCCGAACCATGATCTCCGGCGGGGTTCGAGCGGCCACCAATCCATGGGCTTCTTCGGGGCAGCAAACGGTGACGAGTCCGCCTCCGCCGCGAAGGGCTCCGGTTGCGGCCAAGGCCGCGGCGCCCGAGTAAAGCCGGGATCCAGCGACGATTCCGACGCGTCCGGCCGCTCCTTTGTGGAGGGAGAAGGGAGGGCGGACCAGGGCGGAGCGCAGATGCCGAGCCTCCAGCAGCACGCGCGAGGCATCGCCCTTGGCGGGTTGGATTTCATTGAGTGGAATCAGCGCGAGACGTCCGACGTGATCGAGGGCGCCGTCTTCGAGGAGCCCGGCTTTGACGTGGGAGACGGTCAGGGTGAGATCGGCGACGACGGCCCCGTCCTGGATTTGCCCTGTGTCGGGGTCCACGCCCGTGGGCAGGTCGACGGCAACGGAGAAACCGCCTTCGATTTCCCGAAGAGCGTTCATTTCGCGTGCGGAGGCGTCGATGGGGGTGCGGAGAGGGCCGCGGGCTCCCACGCCAAGCAGTCCGTCGACCAAAACCAGTGGAGCGGCGTCAGAAATGGGCGCCGCTGGTGCCTCGGGAAGCTCCTGGAGTTCACGCCACTTCTTGGCGGTCAGCGGAGCGAATTTCGAATCGTCGACGGCCAGACGCGGCGTGACCCGCCAGCCCCAGGCGCGCAGATGGCGGCCGGCAACGAGAGCGTCTCCGGCGTTGTGTCCGCCTCCGCAGAAAAGCACGGCGTGGCCCGGTTTGGGAAAGAACTGGGCAATGGCCTTCGCCATGGCTAGGCCAGCGGGTTCCATGAGGGATTCCGGGTCGGTGCCGGAATCGAAGAGGAGACGTTCGGTGCTCTGGATCTGGGCGGCGGTGACGATCATCCGGAAGGCTGGAAGGCGGACTCAGAGCCGCCCGGTTTGGAGAGCGCGGTCGTAGATGGCGACGCCGGAGCCGATGCTCTCCGCGAGGGCCTGCCGGTACCAGGGCTGGAGGATCCGCTGCCGTTCCTTCACGTTGCTGATGAAGCCGCCCTCGACAAGGATGGCCGGGCATTGGGTGTTTCGGAGGACGGAGAAGCGGGCCCGTTTGACGCCGCGATCTTCGGGCCGGATTTTTTTGACGATGCTGGTGTGGACTTTCGAAGCCAGCTGGTAGCCGGCGTAGCCGTAGTAGAAGGTTTCGATGCCGTAGGCCGTGGTTTTCCAGCTGGAGTTGAAGTGGATGCTGACGAAAACCGCGTCCCCGTATTTGTTGGCGATGGAGGCCCGGGTGAGGAGAGGGACGAACTCGTCACGATCGCGGGTCAGGATAGTGCGGTAGCCGCGGCGCTTCAGTTGGATGTCGAGGCGACGGGAAACATCGAAATTCAGGTGTTTCTCGAAGACGCGTCCCTCGTTGGCGCCGGGGTCGTGCCCTCCGTGGCCGGGATCGATGACGACCACCTTGACTTCATCGGCGGCGCGCGCCTCGGAGGAGAGGCCGAAGAGGGCGAGCGAACTCCCCGCAGCGGCGGCCGAGGAGCGGAGCAGGTCGCGGCGCGAAAGGAAGCGAGTTGAATCTGGGAGGTGCAAAGGAGTTTCGCCGGGCAGGGGTTTTTAGGGAGAGGCGTTGGCGGCGGTAGCAAACACGGCGGGGAATTAGGTCTCAAGGGGAAATCGGAGCGACGAGTCAGACAAGTGTAGTTTCCTGACTTGCCCTGCAAAATGCCGGTTTCGCCGGTTCCTGGTTTCGACCGCTAAATCTCTGGCCCATTCTGAATTTTCATAGGGGACTCCGACCGAGTGGTTCGAGACTTCGCGCTACCTTAGATCCGGCACGTAGGGATGGCATGAGACTAGCAACGCCTCCACGGAAGGATCCCACGGTGGACGCCACGGTCGAGGGGATTATTCGTGGGTGAGCCGTGGAGGGGGAGGCGGTTCATGGGGTGGCGCCCGGCGATGGAGAGGAGGACGGGATGCGCGGCAGGCCTGGGGGTCGATCGGAGAGGTTAGGCACGTCGAAGGAAGCTGCCGCTTGATCGCTTTCGCCCTGGGAAACGCCGCCCTGGACGATGACATCGGTTTCACCGGCTTGGACGAGGCGGGGTTGGCCAGTGCCGACCTCGCGGTAGGTTTCACGGGCGACCGTGGTTCCGTTGGCGTCGATGACCGTGTGGGCGAAGGTCCTGGGGGCGCCCATGTGGAGGACGTGCAGGCGATTCTCGCCATCGACGGTCCACTGGGGTTGGCGGACGGTGATGAGTTGGCCGAGGGAGTAGGTGATGAGGACCGAACCCGTGCGTTCGTTCAAGAGGCGGAAGTAAAGTTCGCGCTGCGTTCCGGTATTGAACTGGAGGAGAACGTAGCGGCGGTATTCTCCGGCCCCGGCACGTTCGCCGGGCACGCCGACGACCTGCTGCCAGAGTTCCCGGCCATCGGCGATCTGGACGGTGACGGCATTCGAGCGGAAGTAGCGGTCGAGCTGAGGGAAATAGATGCTGGCCAGAACGCGATAGGCGCCGAGGCGGGTCATCGAATAGGCGCTGTTGACGGCGATGGTGCGCGTCAAGGTCCGGCCTGCGGGAATGAGCACCGGTTCGAAGTCTTTGCCGCGCTTCGGACTGACCATGTTTCCAGCGCCATCGGTGATTTGGAAGGTCAACCACGGGGCGTTTCCACGGCCTGCGAGGGTGATGTCGCGGCCGGCGCGATTGGTGATGGTCAAGGTGACGGCGACGGGTTCATGCGCCACGAAGATGTCACGGGCTGCCGAGATCCGAACATCGAGCTGGGCGGCAGCGCGCTCGGGGGGAAAGGCGAGGGAGGCGAGGAGGGCGAGGCCCAGGCTGAGGCCAAAGCCGAGGCCGCAGCGGGAATCCGTGGGACGCATGCGTTTGAGACGAGGGGTTGTGGATGGGCATTCAGGGGGCCTCCGGCGCTTCGGCTTCGCCGGATTCGTCCGGCTCACCGGGAGCGGTGCTGGAGGCGGTGCGAAAGCCCGTGAAGAGATTGAGATCCGAAGGACCGGTCGAGAAACGGCGTGAGGTGACCTCCAGTTCCTCGGGATCGACGGTGGCGAAGGACCCGCCTCGCTTCACGGGAACGGGTTCTCCGACGGAGCCCGGAGGCGCTTCCCAGGAGGCGGTCCACTCCGTGACGTTCCCGGCCATTCCGATGACGAGGTAGCTGCTTTCGTCACCGGTCACGGCATCGACTGGCGACCAGTAGGGGTATCCGTCTTTCTCGCGCTTTGGAGCGTCTTCGTCCTCGCCGCTGGAGGGGAGGGAGGCGAGCGGGTAGTCGTTGCCGGCGTTCACGCGTTTCCAATCGAGCTCATTTCCCCAGGGAAAGAGTCTTCCCTGGCGGCCGCGGGCAGCCTTTTCCCATTCCATTTCGGTCGGAAGGCGCCGGCCCTTCCAGGCGGCGTAGGCGTAGGCGTCCCACCAATCGACGCCCGCGACGGGCCGGTTCAAATCCAATGGAATCTGGTAGGTTTCTTCGCCCTCCTGAATCGTCCAGTTCTGGTTGAGGCGCGCCGCTTTGTAGTAGGCGTCCCAACCGGCGGGGCGATGGGACCTTTTGAAGGAAGGCTGATCGGGGTGTTCAAAGGCTCGCAAGCCATCGGGGTTTTCCTCCGCGAACGCGAGGAACTCTGCGTATTGGGCGATGGTGACCTCGTATTTGTCGATCCAAAACTCGGGGAGATTCTCGACCTGACCGTCTTGGTAGATGAACTCGCCGGCTGGGATGCGGATGGGGACGTCGGGGATGGTGGGTTCGGACTGAATCGCGAGGATGTAGAGCCGGAAGGACAGGAACCCGATTCCGAAGAGCAGCACGAGCGCCCCCGCGACTCCGGCGAAATACTTGGCGGCGCGGCGAGGGGTAAGGGCGCCGCTCATTTCCCGCCACTCGTTTTCGATGTAGCGGGTTTCCTTGATGAGATCCTCCCAGGTCTCAATGTTGCTTTCCTGGCCATCCTCAGGCCAGGTGCCAGCCATGGAGGCGAGGAGGTTCGGGATGGTTTCGTTGGCCTTGCAGGCGGGGTCCTGCAGGGGGTGGAGGCATTTGGCGAGGTTCTTGAGCTGGTCGGTCTGGCGGAGTTTGAGTTCGGCGGCCTCGTTTTCGGGAAGAATGGTGTTCACCACGCGAACGGAGCCGTCTTCCTGGATGACGATATGCTCCGGCCAGATGGCGAGGTGGGGAAACTCCTTCTCGAACATCTCTTTGTAGACCGTGGCGGCGGAGCGGATGATCGCCAGGATCTGTTCTTCGGTGCGCGTTTTTCCGAGTTTGATGAGGGAGGCGACCGGCAAGCCCTCGAGGAGTTCCTGGGTGTAGAAGAGTTGATCGTCGTCCTCGTGCGCTTCGAAGACGGTGGCGATTTGAGGGTGTTTGAACGCCGCCTGCGCCTGGGCCTCGCGTTTGAAGCGGTCGCGCGCCTCGCTGTTCTTCAGATATTCCGGCCGGAGAATGCGCAGGCCGACCTTGCGCTCCACGGATTTCTGGAAGGCGATGTATTTGTCTGTGGTGCTGCCCTGGGAAAGAAATTCCAGGATGCGGTAGTCGCCGATTTCAGTGCCCGGTTGGAGGGCGGCGTCGTCCACGGGTTTCGAAGGGGCCGGTGCGCCGGAAGGCGGAGGCGGATTTTCGATGGCATGGAAGATCCCCGAAGGCGGAGCCGGGGGAGGGGTGGAGTCCTCCTCACGCTTCGGGACGCCAGCGGCCGCGCTTCCCTCGATGACGTCGGAAGGGAAGAGCTGGCTCATCCAGGCGAAGAGTGCCGGGAGGTCGACCGGTTTGTAAAAGACGGCTTCGTCCTTGCGAAGCGAGGGGTAAAGGCTCGAGATGTCCTGAGCGGGGAGAAAAATGACGGTCAAGGCTGGGAACCGTTCCCTGAATCCGTTGCGGAGTTCGAAGACGGCTTCAGCCTCGCCGGGCGCGATTTCGGTGAGGAGAAGGTCGAGCTGATCCAGGGCAGCGACGGCGTCCTTGGCCTCTTGAGGGGAGCCGGCGGTGAACAGATTCCCGCGGTAGGAGTCGGTGACGGCATCCGCCAGGACGGAGCGGTCTTCGCGCTGGGAGTCGAGGAGCAGCGTGATCATGGGCGAGTGGCAGGCGAAGGCGTCACGTGGAAGGAGAACTCAGGCGAGCCAGCTTTCGTGGACTGGCAACGATGTCTTGGATGATGTCTTGGTAGTAAAGCTCGATCACGTAACCATAAAAGCGACGTTTCCCCACGGCAGCAATTTCCGCGTCGGAGAGTTTAGGGAGGCGGTATTCGACCTCGAGCACTTCGTCGCTACCCCCGGCCCAGTCGTAAGGGGCCGAAACGAAGCGTGGAGTGGTCGAGGCCACGGTCGGGCCGTAGCGGCTTTCGTCAATGAGATCGAAGAAGCGGACTAGGGCGAACATCCCGGAAGCGTCGAGGGGCTGATGACGTGCCTCCACGTGGATGCGGAGGACGACGACCTGGTCTTCGGCGTCCGGTTCGGAGACGACGCGTGCGCTGTGGCTGGCGATCCGCAGGTAGGAATCGACGGTGGCCTCGATCTCGAGCAGTTCGCCCGCCAGAGCCACCTCGGCCAGTGCAAACCAGGAACCCGCCTTGCCGGGACCCATTTCGTGAACGCGATGCCAGAAAGCCAGGGCGGCCTCGGCATCGCCGGCCTGCTGGTGGGTGGTGGCGAGTTCGGCCAGGAGGCGAGGGTGGCCGGGCACCTGTTCCGCCGCGTCCTGAAGCTGAGCGAGGGCCTCGTCGAACGCGCCCCGTTCACGGAGGCGGACGGCCTCCTCGACGAGCGTTCGGGCTTCAATCGACTCGAGCGCGACCGGTGCGAGCTCGGGCGGAGGAGCCTTCTCCAGGAAAGGGCCGGGCTCGCCGGAGGGCGCGTTCTGGTCCGGGGCAGTGGTGTCGCCCGGGATGCCGGCGGTGGGCAGCGGGTCCAGCGGTCCAGCGACCGGGCCGGGACCGGGAGAAAGGGCGGCAGGGAGAGGGGAAGCG
>CAZCRA010000139.1:0-10425 GCA_964500945.1 uncultured Verrucomicrobiales bacterium
TCACCGGGAACGATCCCACGCCGCCGCCTCCGCCGCCAAAGCCGCCGCCGAATCCACCGCCGAAGCCGCCGCCGCCAAATCCGCCGCCGCCAAACTGGTCGGGAATTTCCGGCGGATCATACTCGGACGGATACATGAACTCGCGAATGACTTCGATCTTCGCTGGCTGTCCACTGCGGGCGATCACGCTCGGTGCGGAGAGCAAGTCCGATCCTTTGTGCTGACTGACCGCCCGGAGAACCATTTGAAACTGCGGATCAGTGAAAACACCTGCCACAGAGAGGACCGCGGGAGCCAGGAAGGATTGCCCCGCGATGCTGGTCGACAGCAGCTGATCGACACTGTTCGAGAGCGCTGCCAGTTCACCGCTCCGAAGTCCGGACGTCACCAGGCTGCCGCCGAAAGGAACACCCGATGCGGGCTCCGTGAAGCCGAAGTCGGCCACTTCAAAGTCATTTCGCGTGTTCCCCACCGTTCCACCTCCGTAGAAAACGCGGTCGGTCCCCGGGACATTGGCCTGGCCGAGAATCCAGTCGAATCCGAACTCGTCGGTGTTGTCCTGCGCGATCTCGACGAACTTCGAGGTGATGTAGATCTGCTTCTGAACCTCCGTTTTGAGAGAATCCACATACGCCTCGACCAAATCGAGGTTGGTCTGCGTGTTCCGCACAATCAGCTGAGAAGTCGTCGGGTTGTAGATCGCACTGCTGCCGGGAGGGAATTGAACGCCCACATCCGAGAGAATTTCCTTCGCCGATTTCTTCGGCGTCAGTTTGCTCGTGTCGCCGGAGTCTCCACCGAGATCCGCGAAGGGGTCGTTGCTCAGGTCGGCTCCTCCACCACTGTCACCAGGCGTCCGGAAGGACGGGGGCACGCGGAAAATCCGGGTGTAAAGATCCTCACCCACCTCGCTGAGAGGAATGATGACCACCGCGTTCGGCTCCACTTTGAACTTCAGCCGCGCCAGTTCGGTCGTGTAGCGAAGCGCTTCCACCAGAGGAACATTCGACAGCCTCAAATCGATCCGCGTTTGCGTCGGATCATCGCTGCCACCGAAGCCCAGATCCCCACCCGGCGCCGGGTCGTCAAATCCGAGATCCAAATCGCTTCCTCCTCCGAGACCACCTCCACCCGCGGCTCCCCCACCCGAACCACCGGTCCGGATGACGATGTTCACCCCTTTCCGGGCCGGATCAGGCTCCAAATCGTCCAATTCGATGCTCTTCCGCCGTAGGAATTCGATCGCATCCGCCAGGGGCGTCTCGTCGAACTCAATCTCCGGGATCATGATCCGCTTCAGCTTCTCGTTGATGTAATCGATCCCGTCAGAATCATCGATCAACTCGTTCTCCAGCGCCACGGGCCCTTCCAGACCAAACCGGGGAACATTCATCTCCCACTGCTCATCCACCTGACGCAGCATGGTGGAACGTGTCTGGTCGTAGGCCGTGTCGTAATAGAGACGGCGGTGGCGCTCCACTTCCTCCAATCCACGGCGCGCTGCCGTGTTGTAGCGGTCGAAATTCAGCACCTCGTGATACTTGTCCTCGGCCGAATCGTAATCACCGATCCGGATGAATCCCTGCGCCACTTTCAGGGCCGATTCCACCCGCTTCACCCGGGCAACATGCTCCGGCGTCACGGCCGGGGAATAAATCTCGGGATCATTCAAGTCCTCCAGCAGCTCGAGCGCCGCCGGGTTGTCGGGATCCACCGAAGGATCGAGCACGGCTTCGACCAGTGAAATCGATTCGGCGTAGCGCCCTTCGTCCGCACGCAGTCGGGCCAAGGCCACGCTGGCGTCGGCGAACTCCTGCGTGTAGTCGGCACGGCGATCCGCCACGACGCGGGCGTCCGGCAGCAGATCCAGCGCCTTCTTGTATTCGCTCACCGCTCCCTCGTAGTCCCGTTCAGCCATCATCGCCGCCCCACGAGCGGCCGCCTCATCGGCTTTGGCCACCATCTCCTGGCGCCGGGCGATCGCTTTCCGCGCCGCATCGGGCACCATCGAGGATTGAGCGAGGGCAAAATCGGCCGTGATCAGCAAGGCGATCAGCGAGAAAGGAACCGCGAAGCGTTTCAGGGTTCCGATACGGTTAAGGAGTATTTTAGAAGCGGGCATGGGAATCACCATCAGAGGGTTGAGAGGGCACGTGCGCATTTTTTAGAATTCGCGTATCACCTTTGCAATCACAATTTGAACATTTTCCCGTTCCTGATGCAAGACCGCCAACAAGTTCGGGGTGAAAAATCAGTCGCGCCGCGGGACCCATCCCGCCAGAGCGAAAACGCAGACGAGCCAAACGGTTACTCTTTTCGGATCGCGATCGATGTCCCGCCACTCGTGGGCTGGATCACCGCTTGATTCTCGGTCACCTCCACGAGCTGATAGGTGACGTCCGGTTGCAGGTTGAGGCGAAACGTCCGGCCCTCCTGCACGTAAAACTCGCGCTGCTCCAGATCCAGAGTGAAATCGAACCGGGCAAAATAGGCCGGCCAATTCAACTCCTCGTCCTTCACCAGCTTCAACGTCCGGCCCGTGTCATTGTCGCGGATTTCCAACTCCGACTGGTCCTCGGCGATCCCAAAACGGTTGGGCGCTTCCTTTTCAGTGAACTTCAAGACCGTAAATCGCCCGTCGGCAAAGGTGTCACCCACACTGACGAACGCACTTTCTCGCCCCCCACGGTTGCCTCTCAGATTAATTTGAAAATCCGGATTATTATTGGCTGCAAATTTTAAATAAAAGCCGCGTGATCGTCGCTCCACGAAAACGAGCTTGTCGGTGTAGGGCGGGTGGGAGCTGGCATCGACCGGGATCGATTTGCCCTCATACTCCTCGAGATTCGAGTAGCCATCCCCGTCCGTGTCAGCTTCCAGCACGTCGCTCCGCAGGAAATCCAGCTGATGGGTGACCAGCCACTGGTTGTCCACCGGAGGCCGCAGGGGTTCCGCGCTCGGGTCGGCCATGTCGAACAGCTGCCCATCTTTCTCGATGATCACCACTGAGCGCATCAGCGGCACTTGTTTGGTCCCTCCTCCGCTCGGGATCCGGCGCTCCGGCCAGACGAAAGGTTCCGACACGATTTCCTCTGAAATCTCGACGCGTTGCTGCTCCGTTTCGGGGAAATCCTGCTTCTTCGTGGCGGTCTGCACCTGAAATTCGCCCGAGAAAGCCTGGACGGCCATGATCTGCTTCACCGCAAACGCGGTAACGCCCAGCGCCACCAAAATCAGAATGATCTTCTCAGGGTTTTTTTTCAGCCAAGCCATAACATCGGGTCTTTCAGCTCCGGATTTCAGGGAAGCGGCACAGATCGATCACCGCGGTCACCATCAACTTCTCCATTCCAAAAATGACGCTCGCGTCCTCGACGACGAGATCGCGAATCCCGAGATCCTCGGCTTCCACCACGACCTCGTTGGTCTCGGGATCCCGGTAAATCGTCGGGCGCAGCACATCCTTGCTCGGACCGGTCTTCACCTCGTTGTCGACGCGGAGCACGCGAACGATGAAGAAGTATTCCTCGTCATTGCTGACTTCGTTGAGAAAACGCTGAAATCCGTCGTGGGTCGTCCGGAAACTGATCTCCGTCGTGTATTTCACCACGCGCTGCGTCGCTTCCGGATCTGCTTCTCCACGCTCCACCGGCGAGGGCTCACGCTCGAAGGCAATGATCTCGTCCGCACCGGTTTCGACGATGGTCTTGAGCAGGTAGTTCGTCGCGTCCAGCTGATACTTCAAAATCCCCGTGGCATCTGGGCGAGGAAGCGAGGTCTGGTACTGATCCATCCCAAAATAAAAACCCTCGGGCACGATCACCCGTTTCTCCAAAGCATAGGCCTCAAACTCCTCGATCGCCGCCCGCAAGAGCTGCGGAAACTGCTGGTCGGTAATGACCTCCAGGTCGCGCTGAAAGCCGCGCAGGGTATCGTGCAAGTCGTCCACCGAGGACTCGAACGAATCGACCCGCTGCTCCAGCTCAGCAACGTTCGCCGCGTTGGGATAAATCGCTCCGCGCTCCAGAGCGCGCTTTTTGGCGACGAGCTGTTCATACCCCCCCTGGGCGTCGGAGAATTTCCCGGCAGAGGTAAACAGGAAGAAACCGCTCCCTCCCAGAAGCAGCAGCATCACCACCGCATAGGTGATCCAGAATGATTGCTCTTTGGAGTCCTTCATGTGCGCGGTTCGAAATTACTTGGTGTAGGGGATCTTCCGCCCCTCAGGCAGGGGCAAACGCAGCGTGAACTCCCACGCATGCCGGTTCCGGGCCGTCCCGTGATTGATGGGGTTCAACAACTCCCCGTCCGTGAACTTCTTCTTCACCTCACCCGACTCGTTCCGCACGGCACTCCCGTCCGGGCCCACTTCCACGATGTCGAGGTAGCCGGCACTCACCTGACAAAGCCGGTCCAGGTAGCGATAGACAACATTCGATCCGCCCTGATCCTCGTTGTCGCGCCATAGTCCCTTCAACTGAAGCGCATCGATGGTGTAATCACCGGACGCCGTCTCCGTCGGCATGCCGCGGCCGGACAGGGCGATGCCTTCCTGCCCCTTCGGCTCGTCGATCAGCGTCTGTCCCTTTGAAAGCGGTTGAAGCTCCACGAACCAAACCATGTCGTTCACCATCGCCTGACTCAGAGACTTGAACGTGGTGATCCAGTAGACCCGGTCGAACACCGCGTCGGAATAGGGACCGCTCCGAGAGCGCACGGCCGCCAACCGGGCCTCCTGCTCTTTGATATCTCTGGCGTAAGTCTCGAGGTCGCTTACCTGATTCCGCAGGTTGTCCGTGTTGCCTACCGCAAACGCCGCTCCCTGTTGGAGCCAGAAACCCGTCGCCGCCAGCACCGCCACGATCGCGAGCCCGGCCATCCAGAAAAACGGCGCCTGTTTGGCCAGCGTCCGCTCCCTCCGCACCACGCGCGGAACGAACTCCAACTCCACAGGACAGTCGGGAAGCATTCTCAGCCCGGTGCCGACGATCTCTCCCACGGTGTGCGCCCGGGAGGTCAACTGCCCCTCGTCGACCTTCCGGCCGATCTTCACATTCCTCAGCGCATTGAAATACTCCACCGGGATGCGGAGCTTCTCCTGAAAGAACTCGTTCAGATAGGGCAGGCTGCTCGACGCCCCGGCCAGAAACGCGATCTGTGGCGGGTTCCCTTCTTGGTTCGTCCGGTAGAAGTTGTTCGTGCGGAGAACCTCCGAGTGAAGCCGGGTCAAAGAATTCCGGATGACCTTCGACATCGCCGCGATCTCGGGATCTTCGTGATCGGCATATCCCCCACCCAAAGCCACAAAGCCGTCGCGCAACTTTCGCTCGTCCGCTTCCTGAAACGTGATCGCAAACTCGCGCGAAATGGCCTGCGTGATGTCACGGCCACCAATGTTGACGCTTCGAACGAAAAACTTCGAGCCCTCGACGTAAATCAGATTGGTGTTCCGCTCCCCGAAGTCGATCAGCACCGCCGGCACGTCGACGTCCGGGTAGTTGTAACGGAAGGCGTTGTAGACCGCCATCGGCGCCAGATCCACCCCCTCCGTCTCATAGCCGTTGCTGCGGATGACGTCGTCGAACCGGTCCAGCTCGTCGCTCTTGATCGCCACCAGCACCACCTCGACTTCAATATCCTCCTTTTGCCCGAGCGTCTGAAATTCCCACACTGCTTCCTCAAGCGGGAAGGGCACCTGCTGCTGAGCTTCGAAACCGACGATCTGTTCGAGTTTGTCGACGTCAAGAGGCGGGAGCTTGACGAAACGCGTGAAAACTGACTGTCCCGAAACCGCATAACGGATGGGTTCCTTGGCCAGCCGCACCTGTTTGCTCAGGGCGCCAAAAGCCGAAGCCGCCTGGTCCAGGCGTGCCGCGTCCGCGGCCGGGTCCGAAAGAAGCTCGTCCGAAGCATACTGATCCATCACCAGCTGCCCCCTGCCAGAGACGCTGAAAGTAGCCACCTCGAGGGTGTTCGAACCTAGATTAACGGCGATTTGCTTTCCGGATGCCATGAAATCGTGGGGATGGGGAGACGGAGACTCCCTGGTGACGGATCGGACCCGATCGAGAAGGTTACGCGCCCGGTCAGCGCAGAGGTTTCAGTTCCAGGTAACGATCAATCCAAAGAAGACTGAAAGGCGTTTGCTCTTTTGGGCTCAACAAACCTCCCTTACGCGGAGCCTGAGTCTGGGTCCACCAGCGCTCCCTCAAACCTTCCGCTCCCTCGGCGACCACTCGCCCGTTGAAGAGAATCTCCACTCCCAGGGCCTTCACGTCGCGCAGCTTGAACCCTCCCATCTCTCCGTTCACCCGGGCCAAACTGTAGGGTGAAACATACACCACCACGAACGATTCCTCGCCGTCCACGACGTTCGTGTAGGTGTAGGAGTCGCTCAGCACCTGGATCTGCCGCCCCGCACCCTCAACGGCCACGTAATACTGAACCAGCACCTCCGGAACGATCCCAATCGGCGAATTCGATTTGGTCTCAAACTCCACCTCCACTTCGAGCCACTCGCGGCGGCGGGGATCTTTCTTGGAGTCGGACACGGTCGCTTGGAACTCGGGCGTCTTCTGAATGATCGCTTTGATGTTCTCGATCTTCGCCTCCACCTGGGTCGGCGCGAGCCGGTCCTGGGCGAGAGCAGTTTGCCATGCCATGCTGGCCAACGCGGCCAGTGCCAAAATCTGGGGTTTGAAACGAGTCTTCATGAAGTGGGTCGAATGCCGGGCGCTACTTCGGCCCGGGAGGCGTCCCCCGTTTTATGATCTTTCTCAAAAGAAACGCAACACTATTTCTGTCGCCATTTTACGGCTTCGTAAAGGAGAGTAGCCTCTCGACCGCAGCTTCCCGTCCAGGGATTCGACGCCGCCCCTCCAGTGGTCTTCAATCGACCTCTCCCGTTCGGTCCCCTGTTAGAAGGGCCAGAAAACCGGCACCAAAAAGGTCGCCACCAACCAAAGAAGAAGATTCAGTGGCACCCCGATCTTCGGGAAGTCCATGAATCGGTAACCGCCCGCCCCGTAGACGAAGGTGTTCGTCTGGTAGCCGATCGGCGTGGCGAAGCTGGCGCTGCAGCCCAGCATCATCGCCACGATGAACGGCCGCGGGTCCACGCCCGTCTCTCCAAAATGCGCCAGGTTCTCTGCCATCCCGAGAATCACCGGAGTCAGCAGGGCCGCCACCGCGTTATTGCTGATTAGTTCCGTGAGGATCGAACTCAGCAGGTAGACCGCCGACAAAATCACCAGCGGCGAGGCAGTGCCGAAGATCTGTGTGATGCTCCCCGCCAAAAGGCCCGCCGCTCCCGACTCCTCCATCGCGCGCCCCAGAGCCAGCATCCCAAAAATCAGGATCACGATGTCCCATTGCACCGATTGATAGGCATCCTGGGCGCTGAGACACTTCCCCAGCACCAATGCTACCGCCGCCAGCAACGCAAAGGCCGGAATTCCCCCAGGAAAAACCGACGCCGCCACAACAAACCCCGCCGTCACGCCAACCGCTCTCCACAAAAACTGCGGTCGCACCTCGGCCTCTTGCGGTTCGCTCATCGAAACGAAGTCGCCTCCCTTTTGAAGCCGGTTGATGGCGTCGATCGGCCCCTCCAGCAACAGCGTGTCGCCAAACCTCAGTTTGACGTCGCCGAAATCCTTTTTCCGCGTCAGATCCTTTCCCTGCCGGTGGATGGCCAAAATGTGGACCCCAAACCGCTGCCGGAAACGCATCTCGCGCAGGGACCGGCCGATGAACCGGCTCTGAGGTCCCACGATCCCCTCCATCAGCTTAAGCTCCCGCGTTTCGAGCTGGGTCAGGTTCAGGTGCTTCTGGGCCGCAAACCGGATGCCTTCCGTCTCCTTCAGGTCTTCGAAACTTGCACCGTGAAGCGTCAGGAGCAGCCGGTCGTTCGGCCGAATCTTCAGTTCGTCGAGCGGCGTCTGGAGAATCTGCCCCCGGCGCCTCACCTCGATGACCTCCGCTTCGGGGATTTCTTTCAGGAGGGTGTCCAACAAGGTTTGGCCCACCAGCGGAGAGTCTTTCTCCACTCTGAGCTGGGTCAGGAAATGACGCTTCTGTGGCGGCTCCAACACGTCTTCCAAGGTCTTCCGCTTCGGCAGTAACCTCCGGCCTACCGTGCCCAGATAGATGAATCCCACGATCGAGTAAATCACCCCGATCTTGGTCAACTCGAACATCCCGAACCCCGGCTGCCCGTTCTTCTGCGCCAGGTTGTCGATGATCAGATTCGTCGACGTCCCCGTCAGCGTGCAGGTCCCGCCCAGGATCGAGGCGAAGGACAGCGGAATCAGAAGGCGCGAGGCGTTCAAATTCAGCGTCCTGGCCAGGCTCTTGACGATCGGCAGAAACACGACGACCACCGGCGTGTTGTTCACGAACGCCGAAAGCAGCGCGGCCACCGTCATCAACGTGAACATGACCCGCAACTCGGTTTTCCCGGCGAAGCGCTCGAAGAACCCTCCCATCACCGAAATCGCCCCGCTTTTCTCCAAGGCGGCGCTCAAAATGAACATGCAGGCGATTGTGATCGGTGCCCGGTTGCTGAAAACTTCCAGCAGTTGGGAGGTGTCGAGCACGAACAGGAACGATCCCGCCAGCGCGCAAAGCGCCACCAGGTCCGGCGACATCCATTCGCGAAAGAACGCTACCGCCGTCAGAACGACGATGGCGAAGATGATCCACACCTGCACGCTCCCGCCAAACAGCGGCGCCTGCAGGAAGGTCTCAAAACCGGGGATCAGCTCGGGCATCAGGCAGCCGAGTCTACGGGGGCTGACCCCGCACGCAACCGAAAGCCCGTCACCCCGGGAATCGATCCCACTTGCAACCGGCCCCACCCAAGATATGGAAGGTGAACCCCATTCCCCGTCCTCCCATGCTTCCCGTCCGATCCCTGATCCTCTCCCTCCTCGCTTCCGCTTTCGCTCTGCCGGCCAGCTCAATCGCTGCCGATTGGCCCCGCTGGCTCGGCCCAAAAATGGATGCCACCTGGCGCGAAACCGGCATCACCACCGATTTTGACGCCCAACCACCGAAAGCCCTTTGGCGAACCGACGCCGGCCTAGGCTACGCCGGCCCGACCGTGGCCGATGGCAAGGTCTACGTTTTCGATTTCCTCAAAAAGTCCGGTTCCATCACGAACAAGCCCAGTGGACGGGACAAACTCGAAGGCGAGGAAAGGGTGCGCTGTCTCGACGCCGAGACCGGTGAAGTCCTCTGGACCCACAGCTATCCGGAAACCTACTTCATCTCCTATCCAGCTGGCCCTCGTTGCGTTCCCACCGTGGCGGACGGAAAAGTCTACGCCCTCGGCGCGGAAGGCAAGCTGCCTTGCCTCGATGCCGGAGACGGAACCCTGATCTGGTCGAAGGATCTCAAAACGGATTTCGGCGCCGACACCCCCATTTGGGGTCACTCGGCTCATCCCCTCGTGCACGGCGACACCCTCTATCTCGTCGGGGGAGGTCGCGACGGCGTGGCAACGGCCCTCGACAAAGACACGGGCGAGGTCAAATGGCATGCTCTGCAGGCCGTCGAACCCGGATACTGCCCGCCCAGCATCATCCAGCAGGCTGGCGTGGAGCAGCTGATCATCTGGCACCCGCAGTCCCTGAACGCGCTCAACCCCGCCAGCGGCGAGACCTACTGGACCGTGGATTTGAAACCCTCCTTCGGCATGTCGATCATGGCACCACGCCAGAGCGGCGACTACCTCTTCGCCTCCGGCATCGGCAACGCCGGCGCCCTGATGAAACTCGGTGCCAGCGAACCCGGCGCCGAAGTCGTCTGGCGTTCCACACCAAAAACCGGCGTCTACGTGTCAAATAGCACGCCCTTCATCCGGGATGGCGTCATCTATGGGGCGGACATCAACACCAGTCAGCTCATCGCCGTCGACCTCATGAGCGCCGACCGGCTTTGGGGGACCACGAAACCCACGCTTGCACCGGATGCGTCCTCTCGCGCCCGGCACGGCACGGCGTTCCTCACCCTCCACGAGCCCAGCGGCCATTTCTTCCTTTTCAGCGAGAACGGGGACCTCATCCTCGCCGACTTGACGCGCGAAGGGTATGAGGAGCTTGGCCGTTTCGCCGCCCTGAAACCCACCAACGAAGCTTTCGGTCGCCCCGTCGTGTGGAGCGCCCCCGCCTTCGCCCTGCGCTCCGCCTTCGTCCGGAACGACGAAGAAATCGTCCGCATCGATCTCTCCGCCGCCGCGGAGTAAAACGGCTTTCCCGGCCCCGCGTCCCCAGGTAAGATCCAGGAGCGCGCTTGCCGTCCATGCCCACTTTCGCTTACAACGCCGTCGACAAGACCGGCAAACAAACGCGGGGCCAGCTCGATGCCCGCGACCGGGACGACGCCTTCCTGCGCCTCGGCCAGAGGGGACTGCAAGCACTGGCC
>CAZCRA010000140.1:0-10259 GCA_964500945.1 uncultured Verrucomicrobiales bacterium
CGGCGCACCTTCCGGATGCCCTTCCAGCTTCGGATTCGTGTAGCGATGGTGGTAGAGCGCCAGCACCTCCACTTCCCGGCCGTCCCAATCCTTCATCTCAGGCCCGAAACCGGGAATCACCGGCCGCCCACCCGTCCGGCCAATGGGCCCGAAACTCGCTTCGATCACCCCGTGCGCCGGGTTCCGCATCAGGCACCCCGCATGCACGTCACCGTACACCGTCACCACTCCGGAACGGCTGCCAATGAGCTCCAATACCCGGTCGGCCCCAGCCTTCACCCATCCGGCGTAGTCCGCCGTCACTCGGTCCCGCGGATTGAACGCCTCCCCGTTCGGACCCTCGAGTTGCCCGCCCCACACCGTGTGCAAACCGTTCAGTCCCGTCAGGCAAATCCAGCGTGACACGTCGGTGCGGATCAGATCCTCCAGCCACGCATACTGCTCCTCACCCAAGAGACTTCGCGTCGGGTCCCGGCGGTCATACAACCCGTTGGACTTTCCCCAACCCGCATCGTCCCAGATATCCACGTCCTGAGAACTCCGCCAGAGCCGCGCATCCAACACCGCCAGCGTGAAATCACCGTTTGGCATCCGCCATGCGCGCCACTTCTTCGGGTTCTCGAGCGGGTCCACCTCTTCCGCACCCGTCACAAGGTGATGCACGATCTGAAAGTTCCGGCGCATGTAGTCCGGATCCTGCCCCAACCCTTTCTCGCGACGAATCGCCACCTGCTCCGGCCCCTTGACGTCGTCCATCCCGTAATCGTGGTCGCCCGGATTGATGACGTTCCAGTGGCGCATCATCTGCCAGCGCGTCGTCGGCCCCGCCAACGAAAATTTCACGATCTTGTAGGCGTCATCCGTGCTCGGCGGATAGAGCAGCAGCTCCAGGTACCAAACATCGTCTTCCCAGAGCATCACCTGAAAATCGTAATCCTCCAAGTGACGGTAGGCTCCCTCCGTCGGCTGGTCGCGATACTCCCACTCTCCACCTTTCCCCACGAGCCGGAAGCCGTCCGCCCCTTCCTTCTGAAGCCCGCTGGTCAGCGCGTGACAGCTCAACCCGCAAACCTTGTAGGGTGCCGCCAGCTTGGGCAGCCGTCCCACGTAATCGCCAGCCACCGGCACGTCGCCCACCAACCCCGTCCCGGGCCCGCACGCATCCGTGCCGATTCGCGGATCCGCCGTCACGTTCTCGCCATCCTTCCAAACCGTGTAGTAGAACGCCCGCTCAGCCGGATTCCCAGGCAGCGTCACCCGGATCGAGGCGGTGTTCCGGCGCCAGCGATGATTCACGATCGGCGCTTCCCCGGCCACGGGAATGCTCTCCCAACCACCCTCGGGATCTTCGTCCGGAGACACCCGGATCTCAGCTCGGGCGCCATCGCCTTCAAAAAGCGCCACGAAAGTCACCTCCCAGCCCACGTCCACCTCTTCCAAGGTGTCCCCCAAAGGATAGCAAACAGCGCACACGGCTTCGACCGGGCTCCGCACCGTCGTGTCCGGTGCTTCCACCAGCACTTCGTTCACCTCGAAATCAACCAACCCTCGCGCCGCCACGCCGAAATACCCATCGACCGCACCACGCGGCAGGTAATAGAGCAAATCGGGCGTTTGCCCATCCGCCCAGATCAGTCTGGCCGTCAGCAACGCCAAATCCCCGGGCTCGTTTGTCACGCGTAGCTGGATCCGGAACGATTCTCCCGGCTCGAACTCCGGCGCCGCCACCGCTGTCTGCTCCAGCGACGTCAGCACCGGATTGATCTTATCCCCTCGAAGCCGCTCGTTCTCCACGATCTGGAGTCTCCCGTCATCGCTCCACCCCAGCTGAAGCCCATTCCGGATCCGGCCATAACTCTCGTAAAGACTTTTGGAACCGATCGCCACCCCGCAGAAGCCCTCGCCCGCTTGATACATCCGCCAGTCCGGGTCGTCGCCTTCGGCCGGCTCCGGTCGCGGCGCACGAAACGTGCACCGCAGGTCGATCGTGAATTCACCCTCCAACCAGCGGTCGCGCCGGTAGAGAACGCCCATCGGCTGGGACGGATCATAGTCCGTCCGCAACGTTTTCCCCTGGTTGACCGCATGAAAGGGAAACCCCGTCTTGCGGGCGCGATCCCCGTAATTCTCGAGCCTCCGCCGTAGCGCCCCGTCTTTGAGCCGCCAGAAACCCGGGTTCAACCCTTCCCATTCCGGCCCATGGCAAAGTGAATCTTCCGCCGGGAACTGGAACACGGTCCTGGCTGCGTCGGCCCGCGGCAGAGCGAAAGCCGCACCAGCGCCTCCCGCCGCCATCGAACGTTTCAGGAAATCGCGGCGCTGCATCATGTTCAGGCTCAACCTTAACGGAAAATGTCGCCTGTCGAGAAGATTGCCCTCCCGTCCACGCTTTCGCCCCGTCTACGGCTGACGTCCAGGCGGATCCGCGCTCCGCTCGCGAAGCATCTCGTCGACCGTTCGCCGCAGCACCATCCCTCGTCCAGGGCGGTATTCTCCCTGAACCCAGACGACTTTGCCATCCGGATCGATGACCACCGCATGAGGCAAAGCTTCGAACTGAAAAGCCGCGCGCGACTTCTCTTCGACATCGAGCGCCACCGGCATCTCCCATCCCAGCCGCTGAAGATAAGCCCCCACGACGGAAGGCGCCTCGCCCAGATTCACGGTCATCCACGTCACCATCGACGGGTCAACCCCCTCAAAAGCCTTCTGCAGCTCGTCCAAAGTGTCCCGGCTCGGCCCGGACCACGATGCCCAGAACTCGAGAACCACGGCGCTTCCACGTTGCTCGCGCAGATCGAACCGGCCGCCTCCCATCAGCGGCAAACTCAACCTCGGCGCCATTTGACCGATCAGCTGTTCACCGCTCTGCAAGGGCGCGTCACCGGAAGGTAGCTCCGGCTCCACTGCTGGCCGCCGCACCCAGTTCGCATAGGTCAGCTCACCCTGGAGTGGACTGCCCGCCCCAATCTCGATTTGGCGAATCCGGTCCAAATCCACCTGGCACGCCCCGAGGATTGGCGAATCGCCCGTCAACCGATCGAGACTCATCGCTCCCACCTTCATGCGCAGCGCGCTGCCGTCCACGCCATAAACGTAGAGCTCACCCGGATCCAATGCCTCCGGCGCCACGCTCTCCGGATCCCGCATCTCGATCACGGCTGCCACCCTCGAGCGCGGAAACTTGAATTCGCGAAGCCGGGACACGAATCGGATCTCAGTAGCCGAAATCGACCTCAAACGGCCCCGCAAAACATCGCCATTGCCTCCCACCAAAACATGACTGTCCGGCAGACTTCGCCGGAAACGGGGCGTCGCCAGCACCTGCTCTTTCAATCCGTCCTCCACTCGAATCGCGGAGAGCAATCCGGTCGACGACCTCACCTCGAACCGGTCCACCACCGCCCGGCTCAAACCGGCGTCGGTGTTGAACCACGGCCCTCCACTCCGGAACGCCAACCCGTTGCCGCCTCGCTCGCGTTCCGCGAAATCGAACTCCATCAATCCACGGCCATTGATGTCGATTCCGATCACCTCGTCCCGGTGCCGGATCACCACCTGAGCGATGCCCTTTCCGATCATCACCTGATCGTTGCTCAACAGCTCGCCCGTCGTGCTTTCCGAAGCGGCCACCCAAAGCCGGTTCCCCATGAAGCTCAGACTCAACTCGAGCGGGTAGTCGGCATCCAGTTCTCCGTTCCCGAACAAACCAACCGTGATCGCCCCGCGCGTCAGATTCTCCCAGCTCACCCGGAATCGAACCTCGTCCCCACGGAGGATCGAGGGATGCGCAACCGTGCCCCCATCCAAAAACAGCCGCGCGGGCTCCAGGCGAACGCGCTGTTCAGCCTCGTTCCGCTCGCGCCAGGCCCGGTCGCCAAAACCGTTGAGCTGGAGCCGGCCTTCTCCAAATTCCAGGGCCTGCATGGCGGCCGCCGGCACCCGGGTCGTTTCGGACCAGCCCGTCCGGATGGTCACCCACTCCTCATCCACGGCCTCCACCCGGCAGGACAGAATCTCTCCCGTCCGCAGAAAGAGCCGGTCTCCCTCCGGTTTTGGAATCACCCGGCCACCACCACGCCGCAGCAGCCCACGCTCCCCGGGTTCGAGGGACAAATCCACCCCCTCCAGCGCTCCCAGCGGTTGCCAGCCAATTGAACCGCTCCCCTCCCTCCCCGCGGCCAACTTCCCGTGCCAGCTCCGTCCACGCACCCAGAGCTGATCCGCCTCCAAATCGGGTTCACGCGCCTCGGTGTAAGGAAAAACGATGGATCGAAGCCCTTCCATCCGCGCCGTGAACGCATCCCGCGCATACGGCGTCTGAACGCTGACCCCAGCCTCGTCCACGCCGAGAAACGTCCCCGAGATTCGCGTGCCGTCCGGATAGCCTAACTCGACCGTCGCACGTTGCCCGCTGAGCCCGAACCGGCGTTCACCCTCGAAAAACAGCGTGTCGATCGCTGTCATCGATACCAGTTCGCCCGAAGCCAGTCTCACGGCGCCACTCTCACTCTCCAGCGAGAGCACCCGCTCGTCCCGCAAACGGCCGTCCGAGAGACGCAGGCTCGGATGACCGGAGAGTTCCTCCCGCGGGAGTTCACCATTCCATTGGCGGATCGTCAGCCGGTTCAGCGCCAAGTCCATCCCCTTGTTCCGAAGGTAGAATCCTCCCGTCAGCATATGCGCTGCGTCAGTTGGAAACCGCATGGCGCCCAACTGCGAACCCTTGTTGTCGAACACCACGAACTGTCCGCTCCGCCGGTTCCAAAAGGCTCGAAGCCCCAGCACCTGCTGGTCTTTGCCCAAATCCGCCAGCCATTCGAAGTCGCTCCCACGTGTGAGCACCAGGGCATCTCCCCAGGTCTCCAATCGAAGCGTTCCATCCACGCGGCTCTCCATCGCCAGCGAAAACTCGACCTGCCGGCTCGATTGCAGTTCCAGGTCCACTTCCACCCGTTCCGGCCAACCTGCCCGCCGAAACAATTCGTCACCCCAACGCCCGGTATAAAGCCCTCCACCCGGCACCGCCTGCCAGGAAAACCGGTCCCGGCTGTCCGGGAGCGCACTCCACCCCTTCAATCCTCCCGGCCCAAGATACAGGAGCGAAGGATTGTCCAACCGCGTCAGGCTCTTCAGTTCTTCCCGGCGAATCCGAATGTCCCCATGGCGTGGGCTGCGGAACAGCACCTCCTTTTCGTCCAGCGCGGCCAGGTTCCCGTGAAGCACGTCCCCGTTGAACAGCGAGGCGCGAAACCCGCCACCCGCCGCCTCGCCGCCCCCCGGCAACTCCAGCTTGCGAATGGCTTCCGTTTCGAACGTCAACGGCTGCGCGAAGACCGGATGCCGAACCTTGACACGCCCACCCTCGCTCGGCAGCAGCGTGCCCTCGATCTCATCGCCGTGCGCCAACTGCACTCGGACCGCTCCCAGCGAAGGCTCCTCCGCAGCTGGCCCCTGGGAGACCAGCATGAGGAGAGTCAGCCCCGTCAGGCCGAGCTGGAGGGAGGGATGCAAGCGTTTGCGTTCCGCGGTTCGCGCGATCAGCGCTCGTAGATCGGAAGAAACCGGTAATTCAGTGCCAGCGAAAGAAGGGACATGCCCGTCGCATAAGCCGTCCCCTGACGTCCTGGAAAACTGCCATCCTCTTGCTGCTCCTGCTTCAGGCGTTCGATCAACAAATCGTTCCAGCGCTCCCAGGCGTCGAAATCCCCCTGAAACAGGGCCTGCGCCATGTAGTAGAGGAAGTAGTGCTTATGCCCCTTCTCGTCGTGCTCGAGATTCGTCGTGATGTAGCGCAGCGTCTCACGATACTCCACCCAGTTCTTCTTTCCCCCAACCGAATACACCAGTGTCGCAATCGCCGACCGGTTCATCGATTCCCCCATGCCACCGATCCCTCCGGTGTAGGCTACCATCCCGTTCGGCCCCGTGCTCTGCTTGAAGTAAGCCAGCGCCTTCTCGATCGTTTGATCCGGCACCTTGATCCCCGCGTTCCGCGCCGCAAGCAATCCCATCAACACGGCTCCCGAAACCGAGGTATCCGCGTCCGTCGACTGCGGATTGTAGCGCCAGCCACCCCACCGGTTCGCCTGCTGGGCCTTGACGGCCAAGTCCACGGCCATCTCGAGGGACTTCGCCAGCGTCCGCCGGTTTTCGCTCCCCTCTTCGCCAGCCCACAGCAATTCGTCATCCAACACACCGTAAACCTCCGCCAGGGCCAACATGCCGAAGCCGTGGTGATACATGCTGTCACCCAAGTAGCCGCTCTTCGGATCCTGGTTCAAAATCATGTTCCGGGTCGCCCGCCGGATCTGCGTCCGGTATTTCCCGAAATTCGGATCCTCGCCACTCGCTAAGAACGCCATGAGGCAAATCCCCGTGATGGCGGCTCCCCTCCCATCCGGCCAACTCCCGTCGTCGCCCTGGGTGTTGACGAGGTAGTTCAACCCACGCTCGTAGAGGTATTCCGCTTCGGGCGAGACCTTCTGCCCGTAGCGAAGCGGCGAAAGCTGGGCCATGGCCAAACCAGGCACCATGACCGCCATGAGCACCGTGAGAAGTTGGGAGTGAATCGTCTGTCTCATTGTCTTCATTCAAACCAGAGGTTCGCGTCGTCCGGACCTTCCAAATTCCGAATCGCATTCCACATGCCTTCTGCTGGCCGGAAATAGGTCTCCCACTTGCCGAGCTGTTCTTCCGTCAGAACCGCCACCAGCGCTTCGCCAGAAACCGCTCCCAGCATGCATTTCACCTGGGAAACGTGGGGCAAACTGTCATGAGATCCGTAGCGGAGTTCAAATTTCTCCGCGTAGGACTCCACGGCTTCCAACACGAGCCTACGCGTCGCTTCCCGCTGATCGATCGAGAAACGGAGCTGCTGGTCCAGGTCGGCCACCAGCATCCCGGCCAGCGCTTCGTTCTTGAACTTCCGGCGAGCGACGGCGTCTTCGCGAAACGCACGGCGCTGATCATCGGAAAGAACCGACTCCAGGGCATCCCGCCAGATGGCTTCGGTCCCAGGCTGCCAATGCTGATTGAACGTCGAACGGAGCGGAACCAATTCCTGCAACACCCACTCTTCCCGGCCCGCCGCATTCTCCAAACGATGCCGGACCGACTGCTCCATCCGCTCCCGCCACTGCGTCAACCCCCGGTCCACCGCGCCTTTGGCCGCCACCTCCAGGGTCTGACGCTGCCCCTCTTCCAACCCACAAACCCGATCGATGTCATCGATCAGTCCGTTCATCGTCGCGACCTTCTTCTCCCGCTCGCCCTCCGCCAAGTTCTGAAGATACTCGCTCGCCTTACGGAGATTCGACTCCGACTCGTCCTCCTCCGCCCAGACGAGCATGGGGACAGCCAGCACCACCGCGCAGGCGGCGACGGCTGTCATCCGGCCAGGACCGAATCGTCCGGAGAACTCGCGCTCAGCCATTCCGGCGCGACTCCAACTCGTTGAAATATTGGTCGAGACCACCGCGGAATTCCTCCGGCAACTCGCGGCCCTCCCGTCCGGTGGCCGCTTCCGGGGCCCGTTGATTCTCGGCTCCACCGATCCCGAACTGCTCGAGCAATCCCGTGATGCCACGTGCTCCCCGCGTCCCCTGCGGAGCGCTCGTCGGGCCGCCTCCGCCACCGCCACCCCCATTGGGCGAACGTTGCGATTGCAGAAGCAACTCGATCGCTTCCGTCTGAGCCGCCACCACCTCGAGCCCGGTCGAAGGCTCATCGAGTCCTTGGACCACTTCGCTCATCACCCCGGCGACGTCCCGGAGCAGTTGGATTTCCCGGCCAAAATTCTGCGGCCCCATGGGCATGGTCGCGATCCGGGTCGACACCGCCACGGTTCGGTCGCGCAGATCGCGCTGCGTGGTCTCGAGGTCCTCCGCTTTCCCACGGTATTCGCGCGGCTGAAGGGCCGGCTTCGCTTCCTCCAGTTCGCGAGTTTCTGCGCGAAGATCGATCTCGCCACGAAGAATCTTCATCACTTCCAGCACGACCGTCGGTGGCAGACCTTCCTGGGAGCCTCCACCGCCCCCACCACCGCCGCCGCCACCGCCTTCTTCCTCAGGCACCAGCTCTTCCGCCCAGCGATCAATCGTGTCCGCCCAGTATTCGGCCGCCACGATCGAGCGACCGTGTAGGCGGCTCGAGATGTCGTCGCTGAGATCCCTGAGTTCCGCCACGACGGCGGATTCCCGCATCTTGTTGAGCAAATCGCGATAGCGCGCCTCCTGCTTGCGTTGGTAGTAGCCCTGGAGATCGCCCTGGACCTGCTGCATCTGCTGGCTCTGCAAAACCTCGCGCTTTGCCAGTTCCTCCAGCCCATCCCCTTTCGGAGCAATGAGCATCGAAGCGCCAAACCCGCTCAGATAATCCTCGTTCAGGGCCATGGCGATCTCCAGCTGCGCCAGCGAGGCCGCTTTCAAGCGCTTCACGAACGAACTGGCGTCCAGTCCCGCCAGAAGCTGCCGCATCTCTTCCGCTACCCGTTCGAACTCGCGCAACAATCCGGTTTGCTCCACGACCGCCTGCTCCGTCTGTTCCTGGGCGCCTCCACCCCCGCCGGGAGGTGGTTGCGTGCTGCCCAGCGTCGTACTCGGCAGCCCCATGGCACCACCGCCACCGCCACCACCGCCGCCCTGCTCCTCGGACTCGTCTTTCTTCAGCCAGTCCTGCTCCCGCGGCTGCGCCAGCTGCGGCCCCTGATTTTCCTGGCTGCTCGATTCCTGAGGTTGCTGTTCCTGCGGTTCCTGATTCGGATCCTGCTCACCGTTCTGCAGCGGACTCTCCTGACTCTCGCTCTGCGATTGCGACTGCGACTGCGACGAAGACGAAGACGACTGCGACTGCGACTGCGATTGAGACTGGCTCTCCGACGAGGATGAGCTCGATTCACTCTGGCTCTGGCTTTGGCTTTGCGATTCGGACGAACTCTCGCTCGAGGACTCACCGGGTTCCTGGCTGCTCTCACTTTGCTCACCCTGCTCACCTTGTTGGCTCGGTGATGAGGACGATTCGCTCGGACTTTGCTGCCCGCTCGGCTGGGCCTGGGACGCCTTGGCCAAAAGATCCGCCACCGATGGCATTCGCTCCCGGGCGATGTCAGTCAGTTCCTCCAGCATTTCGGCGAACTCGTTGAGGTCACCCGCCTCGAATTCCTCATTGCGCATCGCCTGTTGCGCCAATTCCCGGCCCTCGCCCACCAGGCGATTCAGCCGCTGAGCATTCTCCCGCTCCGCCTCGGCTTGACGCGCGATCTGACGCTGCGTTTCGGGCTTGGTCAGCTCGCTTTCCGGCATGTCGCGCAACTGGCGGTTTTTTGCCAGAAGACCCTTCTCGATGTCGTAGACCTCCTCCGCGCGTCGCAACCAGCGGTTCATTTGATCCACGACCCAGCGGAGATGTTCTTCGTCGCTCAAGACGTAGACGAGGAAGGACTGCGACAGCGCTGCCGCGCGTCCCGGTAGATAATCCACCGCATAGGCCGTCAGACGGATCGGCTGCGGCTCCACCCCCTCCCGCGACGGAGAAAAGGTGGCCGGCGTCAAAATCTCGCGCTCCTCGGGCGCCCCGGCCGAAACGATCTTCGTGCCCGACTGCAACGGACCCTCCCATTTCAACCCAACTTCCCGAATGCCGTAGTCATCGGTCACTTGCACCTGGAGTTGTAGCACCTCGGATGCCAGCAAAAGCGTGCCCCCCTCCGCGATCTTCGCCGAGAGCTGAGGCGCCCGGTCGTCCACCGCCCGAATTTGCAAATCCAGTGGCTCACGAGGCGTCAATCCCGCCACGTCCCGCCAATTCAACACGTGGCTCGACGGACCGTTCACCTCCAACCGCCCCGAAATCATCCGCTCTCCTTCCACGCGAATCGGCACCCCATCCAACGTCGCCTCCTGCAGAGGTCGATTCGTCTCGCACTCCAGCACCGCCGAACTACCCGTCAAAATTCCCAGCGTCCCGTTGCGCAGCGGAACACTGGCATCCTCCGTGTAGCGCAGATAATCCGGCAACGTCACCCGTGCCGTGACCTCGGTCAGCTCCGGTCGCGGCGTCGGCAAAACCTCAATCCGCTCCCGGTCGTCTCCCGCGCGAATCCGAAGATCCGCCGGATCCCGACGGGGCTGCATCGAAAACCGGTATTCACCCGAGTCGTCCAGCTCACTGACGACCGTCGTCCGGTCCTGAAAACGCGCCCGCGCCGCCGTCGGCCGCCACCGCGATTCTTCCTCCAGCCCCACTTCCAGCGCGAATTC
>CAZCRA010000141.1:0-10251 GCA_964500945.1 uncultured Verrucomicrobiales bacterium
CGAGGGTGGAGGAAAGGTCGAGGGCGGCCGGGCCCGGCGTGTCGTTTCGGGCGGCTTCTTCGAGCAGGCGCGAGGCGGCGAGTTCGAGGACGGGACGGTGCCAGTCGAGGAAGTGACGGGAGATCATGGTCGGTGGTTGGTTGCCGGTAGTGGGATTGGCGGTTCGATGGTGGAGGGTGTCCCCCCAAAATGGCGTGGAAGTGGAGGCCGTGGTCAAATTTCTAGCAAATTCCGCTACTTGGGAGGGCGGAGGCGCGGCAGGGTGGAGGGGTGTCGGTGATGGATGACATCGTGGTACCGGACGCGGATCTTTCGCGGCCGGGGCCGGGGAAAGATTTGCTACCGGAATCGCTGCTCTACGGGCTGGCGGCGCCCCTGGGTGGGCCCGGTCTGGGGGCGACGGCGATCCAAACGCTGCGTGCCGGGATTGAGCCGGGCCGGATCGGGCGGGTGTATTGCTACAAGAACCTGCAGGACGAGGTGCCGCGCGGTAAGATCCGGGATTTGTCCCTCTCCCCGGTGCGTCTGCTGGCGAATCTGGATTCAGCCCACTACTACGGAGCGCGACAGCACTGGCTGGATCAGCGGATGGCTCGTGCGCTGGGAACGGGGCGATTCGATTGCTTCCACGGATGGTCGAACAGTTGCCTAAGGACCCTGAAGGTGGCGGCTGAGCGCGGGGTTCCGTCGCTGATCGAGATACCGACCTGGCACCGGGACAAGGGAAAGGTGAAACCGCGCCTCACGAAAAGCGAACGGGAGGCACTGGAGCTTCGCGGTTGGGCGCGATGGCGGCATGAGCTGTTGGTATCGCGCCAGCAAACGCTGGACGAGTATGAGTTGGCGACGCTGGTTTTGGTTCAATCCGAGAAAGCCGCGGAGACCTTCGTGGCTGCCGGGTGCGATCCGAAGAAGATTTTTTACGTGGCGAGAGGCGTGAGTCCGGAGCGGTTCAGGGTGGCGACGCCGCCGGGGCACTTCCGGCTGACTTTCGTGGGAGCGCTGATCAAGCGGAAGGGCGTGCACCTCATTCTGGAAGCGTGGCACCGGCTCGGTTTGAAGGATGCGGAGCTGGTGCTGGTGGGTCACTCGCACGCCGAGATGCAGCCCTACCTGGACCGTTTCAAGACGGACACGGTGACGCTGGCGGGGCGGGTGAGCAACGTCGAGGACTACCTTGCGACTTCGAGCGCCTTCGTTTTTCCTTCGGAGTGCGAGGGCAGCGCGAAGGCGACGTGGGAAGCGCTGGCGGCCGGGCTGCCGATGATTTCGACGCGGGAAGCGGGGGATGCGACGGTGGACGGGGTCAACGGGATCGTGGTGCCGGCGAACGATGTGGATGCGTTGGCGGGGGCGATCGAGGAACTCTACGCGCATCCGGAGAGGCTGGGTTCGATGGGCCGGGCCAGCCGGAGGCGTGTGGAGGAGGGGTACACGTGGGCGCATTTCCGGCGCCGGATCGAGTGGGCGTGGGCGACGGCGAGAGGGAGGTAGTTGGTCCTGGCCTTCGGCGGGAAGGGGTCAGGTAAGTTGGTCGATGGCGGCTAGGACTTGGGTGGTGGAGATTTCGGTGACGGGCGCTTTGCGGTAGGAACGCTGGCCGGGGGGGATGCGGCCGTCCGGGCCGAGGACGTGGGCGGAATCGCGGCGAGGATGCCAATGAAAGGGGTTGGTGGGGCCGAACAGAACGACTTGAGGGGTATCGAAGGCGGCGGCGAGGTGCATCGGGGCGGAATCGACGGCCAGGAGCATTTCGGCGCCGTCGATCAACGCGGCGAGGCTGAGCAGGCCGGTCTTTCCGGCGAGATCCACGAAGGGCATGTCCAGTCCGGTCCGGACCGCTTGGAGGGTTTCGGCTTCGAGCGGGTCGGGGCTGCCGGTCAGCACGCAGGACCAGCCGTGCCGGCGATGAAGGTGATGGGCTGCATCGATCCAGCCCTGGGGCGACCACATTTTTTCGGCGCGCGCGGATCCGGGGTGGAGGACGAAGTAGGGCGGCGTCAGCCCGGCGTCGCGGAGGCGGGTCATGGCATCCTCGTGGGCGGCGACAGGGATTTCGAGGGCCAACTGCGAGGGAGCGGTTTCGAGTCCAATGGGATCAAGGAGGCGAAGATGGTGATCGGCGGTATGGCGCTCCTGGACCTTGGCGTCGACGAAGCCAGTGAATCCGAGTTTTCGCCAGCCTCGCGAGCTGGGTTTGGCGTAGCCGATGCGTTGGCCGGCCTGGCTAAGGAGCATGGCGAAGGCGGAACGGTCGTTGCCGGTGAAATCGAAGGCCAGGTCGTAGGGTTCAAAGGTGATGTCCCTCCAGAAGGGGAGGTTGGGCCGGGCGCGGTGGAAGACGAGGGTGCGGTCGAGGCTGGGGATGGCGGGGCAGAGGCCGGCCGGGCCGCTCATGCAGGCCATCGTGATCCGGGCCTCGGGAAAGCGCGTTCGCAAGGCGTGGAGGACGGGCGTGGTAAGGATGAGGTCGCCGATGCGCTTGAGCTGAACGACGAGAATGGCGCGGGGCATGAGGGAGGAGCTAGGAGCGAGGAGTGAGGAGACTGGAGACTGGAGACTGGAGACTGGAGACTGGAGACTGGAGACTGGAGACTGGGTCGCGTCGCTATGGGGATTCGGGGAGGCCTTTGAACTCGCGTTCGAAGGTGTCGAGGTAGCGGGAGACCGGGTCATTTCGGCGAGCGGCCTCGCGTTCGAGGGTTTCGAGGCGGCGGAGGGCGTTTTCGTAGCCGGAGAAGGCGGATTCGCCGGAGGAGAGCTGGGTGGCTTCGAACCAGTTCAGATGGTCGGAGATTTCGGTCATGCGCTGGAGAACGGCCTGGCGTTCGCGGGTGAGGAGTTCAAGTTCCTCGGCGACGCCGGTGGTCTTTCCCTCGCGAAGCCTGGCGATGGTGGCGATGTAGCGGGTGAGGATGGGTTCGTAGAGGGGGAAGGCACGGGGGCGGATGGCGCTGAGTTCGCGTTCAACCTGGAGGAGGACCGGGTTGGCGTCTTTCCGCTCGATGAAGCTGGGGAACTCGTCGAGGGCCAGGGTGGTTTGGGATTCGGATGATCCTTCGCTGTTCCGGTCCTGCGATCTGCCGGGGAATCTGGAGAGGAATCCGCCGCCGGAACCGCGCTTTCCGGTCTCTTCGAACCGGAGGGTCAGGGCGGTGACGAGGCGCTCCTCGGTTTCGGCGGCGGAGAGTTTGTCGAAGGCGCTGGGCCGGCTCATGGAGGCCATCTGAAGGGCCCACCATTTTTCGAGTTGATCGCCCTGGCGAGTGAGTGCGGGGAAGTGGCTCTCGAGCAGGGCGCGGGGTGGAGGGCCGTCGATGGCAAGGTCCTCGAGGAAGGCCTTGAGACGGCGGTCGCCTTCGGGTTGGTCGAGGAGGGCCTTCAGGAGGGCAGCGGAGCAGGCCTGGAAGATGCCGCGGGATAGGGAGTCCTTGAGGGTATTGGGCTCGGCGTCCATGAGTTCACCGATGGGGATGACTTCGCGGGCGGCGATGAGGGAGGCGTAGACGCGGGAGGGCTTTCCGCCGCGGCGCTGGAGGACGAGTTCGTAAGTGCCTTCACTCAGCCAGGGAGGGATGCTGCCCCGCTTGATGCGGCGTCCTGGCGGGTGGAACATTTGTTCTAGGAGGAAGAGATCGATGAGTTCGCGCTGGAAGGTCTCGGCGTCGAGTTGTTCATCGACCATGACGTCGAGGTTCAGTCGGAAACCGCCCTCCGGAAGAGGGAAGACCCGGCCCCGCACCCTGGGTCGGGAGCGACTGAGCACGCGTTCGGAGCCGTGGAGAGTGACGACGTATTTGTAGTGCCCGGTTTGAGGGAGGCGGAGGACGGCCAGGCAATCGTTTCTGAGGCCCTCGCTGGCGCGGCCGAAGGCCCGGCGGGTCCGGGAATCGAGTCCGTAGAGTTTGAATTGGCCGCTCTCGCTGTAGCTGAAATTCTGGAACTCGGCGGCGGGCAGGGGCTCCAAGCACAAAACGGCGAGTCCAGCGACAAGGGCGGCCGCAGGGAAACGCTTCATGAGGGGAAGTCTACCACGCGGGTCATGGGCGGTGCGACGCGAAACGGGCGCCGATTACTCACCACCGGCGAAAGTGATGACGAGTTGATCCTCTTCGAGAGCGACTTTTTGGACGGCTTCGTTTTGAAGGAACTCATACTCGCGTTCGCAGGCGGCGGCGAAGCGGAGGAAGGGCATCATGATGGGACGGAACATGGCTCCGGGGAAGGTCATCTGGCCGGCACTGCTGGAACGGCACTCGAAGACGTAGCTGTCCTTCGAAAGGTAGTAGTCCCAGGTGGAACTGATGACGATGGGGATCCCGAGGATCCGCCGTTCGACGAAGGCGGTGGCTTGGCGGGGGCGCAAATCCAGGTAGACGCCGCGGATGTCGGAGATGGCCGTGAGCGGGCCGCGCTGGACGCGCTGGAGGCGTTGGTTCAGGTAGGTATTCAGCTCGGCCTCGGAGACCGTGAAAGTTCCGCCGCGCTCGAGGAGCTGGTCCTGGGCATTTCGGAGGAGGTTGACGGGTGGTTTTGGCGCTTGCTCGGGGTCGAAGGGGTAGCCCTTGATTTGATCCAGGTTTTTGGGCAGGAAGAGAAACACCGCCACCGTGAGGAGGGCGAGTCCGACGATGAGGAAAGCGATGTTGCCCAGGGACGGGCCGCGCTTGGAGGGTTCCGACGCGGAGCGGGGGGTGGGCCGGGCATGGGTTGTCTCCGCTGCGGCGGGCGCCTGCTGCTTTGGCGGGCGTCTTCGCGGAGTGGCTTTCTTTTTGACGACGCGGCGTTTTCCCATCGCTGAGCTTAGACCTAGTGTATTCGCGGCGGAATTCAACCCGTGAAGCGAGGCATCGGCCATGGCCGGGGTCTCGGGGATGAGGTATGATGAACCCGATGAGTGGCGAGGCCGGCAGCCGGAAGATTTTTGACTGCGACGTGCATCACGTGGCGCCGGAAGAGGGGCTGCGGGAGCGGATGCCGGGGTATTTCAAGCAGCGGCGGCTGATGCTGCCGGGGATTCTGGGGATTGCGAACCCGCTGGGAGTGAACCGGATCGATGCCGCGGGTCCAGACGGAGAAGCGCCTGGAACGAGTCCGGATGTGATGCGCGACCAGTGGTTGGACGCTTTCGGGATCGATCGCGCGGTTTTGATCGAGGCTGGGTTGTTGCGGGTTTGCGTGCATCCTGATGTCGACTACGCCACGGTCATCGCGCGGGCCTACAACGACTGGCTCAGCGAGGTATGGCTGCCACACGACGAACGGTGGTTAGGTTCGCTACTGGTGAATTCGGCGGATCCGGCCGGAGCGGCGGAAGAAATTCGCCGGGCGGGTGAGCGGGAACGGATCGTGCAAGTGGTGATGAGCAGCGCGACGCGAATTCCACTCGGGGACCGGATTTACTGGCCAATTTACGACGCGGCGGTTTCGCTGGGTCTGCCGGTGGCGGTTCATCCCGGGGCAGAAGGGAGCGGGATTTCGGGACCGCCGTGGGCCGGGTATCCGTCGAGCTACCTGGAGTGGCACACGGATTTGACGCAGAACGCGATGGCGCAAATCACGAGTCTGGTCACGCGTGGGGCGCTGATGCAGTTTCCGGATCTGCGCTTCGTGGTGGTGGAAGGCGGTTTTGGCTGGGTGCCGCACCTGCTGTGGCGACTGGACAAGAACTGGAAGGGGCTCCGGCAAACGGTGCCGTGGGTGGAGCGGTTGCCGAGCGAGTATGTCGTCGAGCAGGTTCGCTTCACGAGTCAACCGGTCGAAGAACCACCCAAGCGGGAGCAATTCCTTCAAATCCTGGAGATGATGCAAGCGAAGCGCACCTTGCTGTTCAGCAGCGACTACCCGCACTGGGATCAGGACGCTCCGGCGCGAGCGTTTCCAGGAGTAAAGGGGGAACTCCGCGACCGCATTTACTGGCGGAACGCGGAGGAGTTGTATTTCGGGGCATCGGAGGGCGGGGCGGAAGCGGTATCGGGCTAGAGGGGAATAGCACGGGATTAAGGACGTTCATCGGCGGCTTTCGCCGCTCTCAAGGACTGAAGTCCTTGCCACTTTGCTCGAGGGATACGCTTAATCCCGCGCCATTGGGGCTAGAGGGAAAGACTTGTGGGATTTCCGCTCTGGGGGGATGCCGGGGGCCAAAAAAAGCGGCCTCGCCGTGGTGGCGAAGCCGCTTGCGAGTCACTGATGTTCAGCGGGATCAGTCTTTTTCGACCGACTTACCTGCGTCGAGCCAGCCGTTGATGCCGGCGGAGAGATGCTTCACGTTCGTGTAGCCGAGCTCGGCAGCGGCTTTGGCACCAGCTTTGTAGGCCATGCACTGGGGGCTGCCGCAGTAGGCGACGACGAGGGTGTCCTTATCCGCGGGGAGAAGTTCGCCCAGTTTTTCAGCGGAAGCGGCGTAGTCGATTGCGCCGGGAATGTGGCCGACGGCGGAGTAGGAGCGGGAGCCGTTGACGTCGATCAGGGCGACTTTGCCATCTTTGATCGCGGCTTCGAGGTCGGCGATGCTGATGTCTTCGTATTCTCCAGCGACGGCCACGCTACCGAGGGCGAAGCATCCGGCGATGAGGGTAAGGATCTTTTTCATGTTGGGTTGGAACGATATGTTCAGTTGGGTTGTATTTGATTTGAGTTTCGAACTTCGGGAGAAGAAGAAATCCTCCCCGAAGTATGGGTTTCGACGCAACCTGCTCCGAAACCCGACAAGAAAAATGCACGGCCAAGCTGGGGTGTGCGTATCGCGAGCTTGTGAAAAATTTCACAAAATCCCGTTGCGACGCCGGGGCGGGGTCGCATTCTAGCCGTGACATGGCGTTGCAGGTATCAGCTGAGATCGAGCGAGACATCGACGAGCGAATCACGCACTACCCGGAGAAGCGGAGCGCGGTGCTTCCGGTGCTGCACGCCCTCCAAAAGGAATTCCGGTATGTTTCGGAAGAGGCCGTGGACTGGGCGGCGGCGAAACTGGGGCTTGAACCGATTCAGGTTCTGGAGGTCGTGACGTTCTATCCCGGATTTCGGCAGGAGGCACCCGGGAAGTATCACATTCGGGTTTGCCGGACGCTTTCCTGTGCCATGGCGGGGAGCTACGAATTGATGGAGAAGCTGTGCGAGACGGCCGGTATCGATCGGTCCGGGGTGTCCCATCACCACCCGATCGCCGTAAGTGGTGATGGGAGGTTCAGTATTGAGTTCTCCGAGTGTCTCGCGAGTTGCGGGACAGGTCCGGTTTGCATGGTCGAAGATGATTTCCACGAGGCGGTGGGGCCGGAGCAAGCCAGTGAGTTGCTGAATCGATATCCTTGACACTGAAATCATGCCGGTGACCTACAAACCTGGGAAAGAACCGCATTCTTCGGAACGGAGGATGATCTTCAAGAACGTCGATCGCGAGGGCTGGGACGCCTCGATCGAGCGCTACATCGAGGATGGGGGCTACGAGCAGCTGAAAAAGGCGCTGGGGATGGAGCCCGCAGCGGTTCAAGGCGAGGTGAAGACCGCCGGCGTTCGGGGTAGAGGCGGAGCTGGGTTTCCCGCCGGCGTCAAGTGGGGGTTCATTCCGCCAAACAACGAGAAGCCGGTGTATCTCATCTGCAACGCCGACGAATCGGAACCCGGGACGTTTAAAGACCGGCACATCATCCACCAGGATCCCCACCAACTGATCGAGGGAATGGTCATCACTGCGTGGGCCATCGGATGCCATTTGGCCTACATCTACATCCGGGAAGAATTCCCGAAGGGCGCGGAGATTCTGGAGGCCGCCATCGAGGAGGCCCGATCCAAGGGGTTCGTAGGGAAAAACATCCAGGGAACCGGATTTGACCTGGAGATTTATGTCCATCGCGGGGCCGGAGCTTACATTTGTGGGGAAGAGACGGGACTGATCGAGAGTCTGGAAGGGAAGCGTCCCTATCCCCGGATCAAACCACCGTATTTTCCGGCGGCCATGGGGCTCTACCTATGCCCGACGATCGTGAACAACGTGGAAACGCTCTGTCACGTGAAGCACATCCTGGCCATGGGGGGTGAGGAGTATGCCAAATTGGGAACGCCGCGAAACACGGGAACGCGAATTCTCTGCGTTAGTGGGGATGTGCAGAAGCCGGGTTTCTTCGAGGTGGAGGTCGGCAAAATCACGATGGGTCAGCTCATCAACGACATGTGTGGCGGGCTGCGGCCCGGCCGGAGTTTGAAGGCGGTGATTCCCGGAGGAAGTTCCGCCAAGGTGCTTCGTGGGGACGAACGGTTTGAGCTGAACGGTCAGGAGATCGGAGTCATGGACATCCCGATGGACTTCGATTCCCTGGCAGCCTGCGGATCCATGGCGGGATCGGGGGGAGTGATCGTGATCGATGACAGCCGCTCGATCAGCTGGGTTTTGAACAACATCAATGCGTTCTATGCCCACGAGAGTTGCGGCCAGTGCACTCCGTGTCGCGAGGGATCCCTCTGGATGAAGAAAATCACCGACCGGATCGTGGCGGGAACGGCATCGCCGAATGACGTCGAAACATTGGAGTCGGTGGCTTACCAGATCGATGGGCGGACGATTTGTGCTTTCGGGGAGGCGGCAGCGTGGCCCACGGAAAGCTTCATCGCGAAATTCCGGGACGAGCTGATGGCGGACACGCAGGAGGAGAACCGGGACAGGATTGTCAATCCGGTCACGGAGCTGGCTGCGGCCGGCTTGGCCTGAGGGGCACGGCGCAGCTTCACGACGTTGACAGGCCTGTGCCGAGCGGTTAGACAGGCGGAGTCATGCAGGACTCGCCCTCGCTTCCCGCGGCCATCGCTCAGCTTCGGCACGCCCGGGAAGAATCCCGGCTTCGCGACGTGCTGGGGGTGGTGGATGATCGTCTTCGTTCCCGGCCGGGCCAGGAGGAACGGGCCCGAGAGCCTTTACGGCGATTCGATTTCGAATTGGCGCGGGCAATCCGCCTCGATGGTCCGGACACGACCCTGACCCGGGTGGTCGAGTTCGCCTGTCGGCAGTTGGGAATCGACGGGAGGGATTTTCCTTTCCCGCGCTTGCACGTGACGCGGTTGGACGACCAGTTGATCATGTTGCGACCGACTTTGCCGGTCCTCGGGGGGCCTGAGAGGCAAGCGACGTTGTTGTTCGGCCACCGGCTGCTCAACGATTTTGACTTCGAAGAGATCAAGTTCGTGATTGGGCGGGCGCTGGCGCAGCATTATCTGGGGATTTCGCAGCTTCAACTCATTGCGCTGCACGGGGTCGAGGCGACCGATCCGCTGCACGGGCACGTTCGGGACTACCTCGTGTTCGGCGAGGTAGCGGCCGATCTTTGCGGGTTTATTGCGGCGGGAGGTGGGCGTGAGATCGACGCCTGTCTTCGAGCACTGGTGAAGACGGAGACCGGGCTGACGGGGGTGGGCATGGACCGGTTGGAGAGCTGGAGTCTTCGGGAGAATCTGGTGAAGCAGTATGATTTGTTCTGTGACGCGCTTTTTGATTTGGACGAGGTGAGGTCGCATCCGCTGTTGGCGGTGCGTGTGAAGGTGCTGACGCAGGCGTGGGAACAGCCGTTGGTGAGGCTTGTGGCGCAGGGCAAGATGGGCGGGAACGCGCAGCGCTGGCAGAAGCGGACCGCCGCCTATCGACGTTGGTTGGATCAGGTGATGGGGCGGGTGTATCCGGACCTGGTTCCTTGCGGGGAGGTTCAGGCGCTTTGGGAGGCCTACCACCTGTTGTTGGCGACGACGATCAGCGATGGCGAGTTTCGGGATGAAGAGAAAGCGGAGCTGGCCCGGATCTTCTGTCTCCAGGAAGGGGGGGCGGAAGGCGGGGAGGAGCCGGCGATGGGAGGCGTGATCACCCACGCGAATCTGGACGAGATGCAGACGGCGATTCAGGCTCAGTTATCGAGTCAGGGTGTGGGTGCGGCGATTCAATCGTTGCTGGACCAGGCGGAGCGTCATCGGGAAGGCGGGGATCTTGGGCTGAAGCAGTCGGCCGACGCCATCCGGATGGCGATGAGCGTGGCGGCAGCGGATGGGCGGGTGGATCCAGGGGAAGTGGCGGTTTTGGAAGCGTATGCGGCGCGCCGGGGCCTGGAGAGCGACCGGGTGGATCTGCAGATCGCCCGTCACGTGGAAGTGCTGGCGCGTGGAGGTGGGAGCTAGGAGCTAGGAGCTAGGAGCTAGGAGCTAGGAGCTAGGAGCTAGGAGCTAGTGGTATCCGTCAAGCAGTTTGCACTTTATTCAGTTTTGCCCTGCCTCGTT
>CAZCRA010000142.1:0-10235 GCA_964500945.1 uncultured Verrucomicrobiales bacterium
AGGATGGGTCCCCGGCCCTCGGGGTTGAGTTTGCGCACGGCGAGGAACTCGATGAGGCGCCGTTTGATCTTCTCGAGGCCGAAGTGATCCCGGTCGAGGATTTCCTGAGCGTGACCGAGATCCAGATGGTCTTCGCTGAGGGCCTGCCAGGGGAGGTCCGCCATGGTTTCGAGGTAGCCGGTGATGACGGAGTGGTCGGGGCTTTGGGGCGGGATGATCTCGAGACGCTTGAGTTCGCGGTCGGCCTGTTCCCGGGCCTTTTCGGGAAGTTGAGCTTCGTCGAGCCGCCGCCGGAGTTCGGCGACTTGTTCGGAGGTTCCGTCGTCTTCGCCGAGTTCCTTTTGGATGGAGCGGAGTTGTTGACGGAGGTAGGCGCGCTTTTCGGCTTCGCCCATCTCCGTCTCGACGTTGGAGCGGAGCTTTTCCTGGATGTCGGCGATTCGAAGCTGGTTATCGACCTGGTTTTGGATGGTATCGAGCCGGCTGGCGACGTTGGTTTCCTCCAGGAGACGCTGGCGTTCGTCGATTTCCAAGCTGAGATTCGAGGCAAGGAAATCGGTAAGGAGGGCGGGTTCTTCGATGTTGGCCAGGGCAGCGGCGGCTTCGTCCGGGACGGAGGGATTCATCTGGACGAGCCGCATGGCGGTCTGTTGGAGGTTCTTGACCTTCGCGACCCAGAAATCGCCGGATTCTTCGGGAAAATCTTCGTCGAGGGGGTGGACCTCGGCTTGGAGGTAGGGGGCCGTTTGGATGATGCGATCGATTTCGAGCCGGCGCTGGGCCTGAACGAGGGCGACCGCGCCCTGCTCGTTTTGGCGGATCAGTCTGAGGACACGGACGAGGCAGCCGACGCGGAAAAGGTCGTCTTCTTTCGGTGCGTCGAGATCGGGCACGCGCTGAAGGACGGTGCCGACGAGATTGCTGGACGGGAGGGTTTCCTCGAGGAGTTGGAGGCTGGAATCGCGCCCGACGCGTAGTGGGACGACGGAACCTGGGAAGACGACGGTATCCCTGAGCGGCAGCAGCGGCAGGATTCCGGGGACGTCGGGTTGGCTGGTATTGGGTGATGGACCTGCGGCCACGGCGACGGGGTTACCGTTCGAGGTGGTGGGGTCATCTTCTTTGGCTTCGGAAGGCAGGGAGGAGGAGGAGTCGGTCATGTATCGGTGGGTCGCCAGACACGAGTTCGGCCTTTTGTATTTTGACGGAGCGGCCTTACGCGTCTTGCTCGGGGCGTTCCGGCAACGAGATCCAGAGGAGGCCATTCTCCTGGCGCGCGGTGATCTGGCCGGTGTCGATGGGCGTGGGTAAAGCGATTTGGCGCTCGAAGGGGCCGTTTTCGATTTCCATCGCGAGGGTCTGGCGGCAGGCGGCGCCGGGTTCGCCACAGTTTGGCCGGGGACTGAGGCGTTCGCCGGAAATCGTGATGAGGGTGGGTTCGGCGTGGATGGCGATGGCGTCCTTATCGACACCAGCGAGTTCGACGCAGATTTCGAAGCCGTCTTCGTAGCGGTAGGCGTTGACGGCGGGTTGCCACGTGGCGGACTGGGAATGGAATTGGGAGAATTGGAGGCGGCCGAGATCGGAGGCGACGTCCTGGGTGCGGCTAACGATTCGAGTGAATTGGATACGACGGGGCATGGGGGAGACGGGTTGCGTTCTCGGCGCAGCGGTAGCCCTTTATCCTCCCGGATCTGGATGAGGGATGCAAGAGGCGAATCGGTGGCCGGTGGCCGGACTTCGCAGAGGCAATCACGCGAGGCCGTCGCGGGCGAGGGCTAGACCGCCCCAGGTGCCGGCGGCATCGCCGAGTTCGGACGGGCGGATTTGGACGTCGTCGGGAGGGAACATCTTGACCCGGTCCCGGACGGTGGCGCGGACGGTATCGAAGAGGAGGTCGCCCATTTTGGCCACGCCACCGCCGATCACGACCAGGGTGGGGTGGAGGGCGGTGATGATGTTAGCGACGCCAATCCCTAGATATTCGGCGGCTTCGACGAGGACGGCGCGGACGGCCTCATCGCCCTCGTTGGCGGCGGTGAGCATGTGTCCCGGGGTGAGGCGGTTGAGGTCGCCGTTGACCAATTCGCGGAGTTTGGGTGCCCGGCCGCAAAGAATGAGCCAGGCGCCCTTTCCGACGAGGGCCGGGCCGCTGGCGAGGGTTTCGAGGCAGCCGCGGCTGCCGCATCCGCAGGCGGGTCCGTAGGGGAGGACGGTCTGGTGCCCGAGTTCCGCGGCGGCGCCCAGAGGGCCCAGGCGGAGCTTGCCATCGATGGCGATGCCTCCACCGATGCCGGTGCCGAGGGTGAAGAAGGCAAAGGTGGAAGCCCCCTCTTTACCGGCGCCGAACCGGAGCTCTCCGAGGGCGGCCATTCGGGCGTCGTTGAGCAGGGAGACCGGGCAGCCGAGCCGGGCGGCGAGGGGTTTGGCTACTTCGACTCCGCGCCACTGGGTCGGGAGGTTGGGCAAAAAGAGGGTTTGTCCCCGGGCGATGTCCGCGAGTCCGGGAACGCCGATGCCCATGCCGACGGGGGTGAGGCCCTGCTCCTCACAGAACGACGCCACGGTTTCGCCGATGCGCTCGACGACGCCCTCAGGGCCGAGGTGAGACTGGGTGGGAACGCTTGTTTGGGCGAGGAGCTGCATGTCCTCGCTGGCGATGGCGCAGGCGATGTTCGTGCCGCCGAGATCGACGCTGACGTAAGCTTCGGGCATTTGGAGGGAACCTCTGCGTGATCCCGGGGATCAGAGGGTCTGGAGGTGCCCGTAGCTTTTGGCGATGCTGGCGAGCGGATCGGGGGATTGGTCCTGCTCGACATGAGCGTGGACGACGCCGGCCGCCGGGGAGGCCTCGAGAATGGGGCCCATGGGAATCACGCCGTCGCCGAGTTCCTCGAAGGCATCGTTCGGCAGCTTTCCGAAGTCCGGAATGGGGAGGCCCTTTTTGAGATCCTTCAGGTGGAGCTGAGCGACGCGGCCGGGAAGCTTTTTGAGCAGGTCGACGGGCTCACGGCCACCGGCTTTGACCCAGAAGACATCGACTTCGAAGAGCATTTCGGGAGCGAACTCATCGATGAATACATCGAAGCCGGAGCGTTCTCCTTCCATCGGCTGAAATTCGAAGGCGTGGTTGTGATAGCAGAGTTGGATACCGGCTGCCTTGGCCTTCACAGCCGCGGCGTTGCAGCGTTCGGCCACGCGTTTGTAGTCGTCGAGGTTCCGGCGGTTGTGGTCGCGAAGGTAGGGGATGACCAGGTGGGTGAGTTTTGAATCGATCGCCTTTTGGAGGATTTCATCGAACGGCAGGGCGCCTTTGCGTTCAGGATCGGTGACGGATTCCCAGGCAAAGTGCGAGGAGTTCACGGCCATGCCGAGGTCGCGGGAGATTTTGATGATCTCATCCGCGTCGGGGAAGCCAAAGGGCTCGACCTGTTGGTAGCCGGCTTTGGCGACGGACTCGAGCGTGCCTTTTGGGTCGTCTTTGAGCGGGTTCCGGACGGTGTAGAGCTGGATGCCGATGGAGGCGCGATAGGGGTTGTCCGCTTCGAGGGCGAAGGCCGGGATGGCGATGGACGAGGCGAGAGAGGTCTGGATGAAGTGACGTCGATTCATAGGGGTTTCGCGGTGAGGCGTGAGAAGTCTTCAGCTTGCGGGAGGCGGTGCCGGGATGGCAAGTTCTTCGGCCATGAAATTGCGCAGGAACCGGGCGCTCTGACGGAGGGCGCCCTGGCGGCCTTGGAGGGTTTTTTCGTAGGGACGGTCTTCCACCTCGATGCAGACCGGGCCAGTGTAGCCGCTTTGGCCGAGAACGCTGAAGAAACGGCCCCAGTCGATTTCTCCCAAGCCAGGGAGTTTTGGGGTGTGGTATTCGAGGGGTGTGGCGAGGGTGCCGACGTCGTCTAGCTTTTCGCGGTCGACGATGGCGTCCTTGGCATGGACGTGGAAGATGCGACTGGCGAATTCGCGGACGGGGGCGAGGTAATCCATTTGTTGCCAGACGAGGTGGGACGGGTCGTAATTGAGACCGAAATGGTCGCTCGGGATATCACCGAACATGCGGCGCCAGATGGCGGGGCTGATGGCCAGATTCTTTCCGCTCGGCCATTCGTCTTTTGAGAAATACATCGGGCAATTCTCGATGCCGATGCGGACGCCGTGCTGTTCGGCGAGAGCGACGAGCGGTTTCCAGACTTCGAGAAAACGCGGCCAGTTCTCGTCGACCGACTTGGCTGGGTCCCGTCCGATGAAGGTGTTCACCTGGTGGACGCCGAGTCGCGGGGCGGTTTCGATGACCTTGGCGAGGTGGTCGATGTAGACCTGGGCCTCGGCGCGGTCGGGGCAGAGGGGGTTTGGATAATAACCGAGCCCGCTGATGGCGAGGCCGCGCCCGATGACCTTGTCGCGGATGACGGTGGCATCGGAATCGGTGAGGTTGACGACGTCGATGTGGGTGACACCGGCATAACGGCGCTCGGCCTTTCCGGCGGGCCAGCACATGAGTTCGACGCAGGAAAAGCCTTCGGCGGCGGCGAAATCGAGGACTTCATCGAGCGATTGATCGGCGAGGATGGCACTGACAAAACCGAGATGCATTGGAAGTTGAGGGCAGGGGTTCAGGAGTTTTGGGAGTCAGGAGGCGGCGACGGCGGTCTGGCGTTGTTCGCCGAGGCCTTCGATGCCGAGTTCGACGACATCGCCGGGTTTCAGGAACACGGGCGGTTTGAACCCGAGCCCGACTCCGGGAGGCGTTCCGGTGCTGATGATGTCGCCTGGGAGCAGGGTCATGAACTGGCTGATGTAGCTCACGAGGTGGGGGATGTTGAAGATCATCTGGGCGGTCGTGCTGTCCTGCCGGGTTTCACCGTTCACTTTGAGCCAGAGGCGAAGTTGGTGTGGGTCGCCGATTTCATCCGGTGTCGCGAGGAAGGGTCCGACCGGGGCGAAGGTGTCAGCGCTCTTGCCTTTGACCCATTGGCCGCCGCGCTCGAGTTGCCACTCGCGTTCGCTGTAGTCGTTGTGGAGAGCGTAGCCGGCAACGTGCTTCATGGCGTCGGCTTCGTTGACGTAGGTGGCCTTGGCTCCGATGACGACGGCGAGTTCGACTTCCCAATCGCTCTTTTCGGAGCGGCGCGGGATGACGACGTCGTCGTTCGGGCCGCAGAAGGAGCTGGTGGCCTTCGAAAAGAGGATGGGTTCTTTGGGGATGTCGGCGCCGGATTCCCGGGCGTGATCCGCGTAGTTGAGCCCGATGCAGATGAGTTTACTGGGGCGCTGGAGGGGAGGGCCGAGACGGGTGGCGGGATCGATTTCCGGCGCGGTGGCAGCGTTTGCGCCGGCCCAGGCTTTCAAGCGGTCGAGACCGTCGCCACCGAAGAAAGCCTCGTCGTAGTCCTGGCCGAATCCGGAGGCGTCGATGCGTTTGTCGTCGGGGAGCTGGAGACCGGGCTTTTCCTGGCCGGGTTGGCCAAATCGAATGAGTTTCATGGCAGGGGCGTTGGATATTGGTATACGAAGCGCGTGAAGGACCTTTAACAGCCTGTTGGAAATCTCCGCAAGGCCGGGCGTAAAAAAACCTGAACTGGTCAGCTCAGCTCAGCAGTGTGGCGAGGAACTGGAGGGCGGGAATGCCGATGATGAGGTTGAACGGGAAGGTTGCTCCGAAGGCCAGGGTAAGGTAGATCCCGGGGCTGGCTTCGGGGAGCGAGATGCAAACGGCGGCCGGAGCGGCGATGTAGGAGGCACTGCCGACCATGGCTCCCAGAACGGCGGCGCCGCCGGGGCTCATCCCGGCGAGGGTCCCGCCCACGACGCCGAGCGCACCATTTACCAGGGGCAGCAGGCAGCCGAGCAAGAAGGGAATGAGCCCAATCGTCCGGAGGTCACCGAAGCGCCGGGCGGCGACGATGCCCAGTTCGAGCAGGAACAGGCACAAGACGCCCTTGAAAGGGTCGATAAAGAGCGGCGCCACGGATTCCACCCGGCTTTCTCCGGCCACGGCACCAACGACCATACCGCCCAGGAGCAGCAGCACGCTCTTTCCGGTGAGCCCCTCACGGAAGGCATCCCATCAAAGGGCGGACCCGGAACCAGCGAGGGCGAGGCCGACGATGATGCCGGGGACCTCCAGAATGGCCACGAGTGCTGGCAGGAAACCTTCGGCGCTCAGGCCGGACGTGGATGCGGCGTCCAGGGCCGCAAGGAAGGTGACCGCGGAAACCGAGCCGTAGTGGGCGGAAATGGCGGCGGCATTGGTGCGGTCGACGCCGGCAAGGGTGCGCATCGCAAAGAAAGCGATGAAGGGCGTGAGGACGCCGAGGACCAGGGTGGCGAGACCGGGTAGCATCCACTCCATTGGCGGGGTAACTGAGAGGGCGGAACCACCCTTCAAGCCAATCGCGAGCAGGAGGTAGAGCGAGAGCCCCTGGTAGAGGGCATCGGGTAATTGGAGATCGCTCCTCAGCACGTGGGCGAGCATGCCCAGAACGAAAAAGAGGACGACCGGGGAAAGGAGATTGTCGACGATGAGGGCGATGAGCGTCAGGGGCAGGAGCCCGGAGGAGGTTGGCTGCCTGCGTGCTGCCGGGAAGATAGGGCTTGTAAGGTTAAGAGATTGTAATTACGGTCAATCGATACCGCTGCTCGATTGCATGTTTTGGATTTCGCGTAACGCAAATCTCGGTTCGAGCGCTCCAGCCCGATTTTTGCCATGGACGACCTGCGCGTGACGGAAGAAACCGGTTGGACCTTCCTCACCAACCATTCGCACATCCTCGTCTGCCTCCTGGATGATCCCACGATGCGGATCCGGGATATCGCTCAAGCCGTCGGGATCACCGAGCGAGCGGTCCAGCGGATTCTGGCGGAACTCGAAGAGTCTGGCGTGATCGAGAAAGTCCGTGAAGGCCGCAGGAACCGGTATGAGCTGAAGCTCGACTTTCCGCTCCGGCACCGTTTGGAGGCGCATTGCACGGTGCGGGATCTGTTGATGGCTTTGGGGCGGTGTCCGGGCGGCGTGCTTTCGGCGCCGGTGAATGACTAGCAGGGTCGCGGTAGGACTAGCTTCGTGACGGATCGGGTGGGTCTGGCCGAGTTGGGTTTTGAACGACGGCACTCCGTCCCAGCATGTGAGCGGCCACGGGTAGGGTGAGGAAGGCGAAGGCGAGGGCGACGAGGGCCTTCGCCGTGATTTCCCAGCCCGGAGTGCGCAACGCGACGGCCAACAGAACCAGGGCAAAGGCGGCTCCTGCGGCTTTGGTGGCGGCGTGCATCCGGGATGGAAGGTCGGGAAAACGGATCAAGCCAAGTCCGGCGATGAAGACGAAAGCGCCTCCCCCGATGAGGCTGACGGCAGCGATCAAGTCGATCATGAATCGGTCTGGGTGAGATCGCTGGGATTGATGAAAACGGAGACGGCGGTGGTGCCGACGAAGAGGACGAGGCCCGCGACCATGGCGATATCGAGCCAAATAGGATCGCCGTTTTTCCAGCCGTGTCCGATGGCGAGGCCAACGCAGCCGAGGGCGATGACGTCAGCGGCATTGATGCGATCGGCGATGGTGGGGCCTTTCCAGAGGCGCCAGAGGCTGCAGGCCAGCGCTCCGCCGACGAGAATGAGGAAGATTTGGTAAGCGGTGTCGATCATGAGGATTTCCGGGTGACTTCGAGCAGGGGTTTCTCCAGTCGCTCCCGAATGGCGCGGGCGGTTTCCGGGGCTTCGGCGAGGACGTGGACGCGGAGCTTTTTGCCCGGCTGGATGTCGAGCGTGAGGGTTCCTGGCGTGAAAGTGATGAGGTTGGCAAGCGCCAGGATTTCAGCCGGGGACTCGACCTTGGTATCGATCTCGATCACCTGCGGATCGATACGAAGTCCTGGAGTGACCAGCTGCCGGGCCAATTCGAGGTTGGCGCGGGTGAAATCGAAGAGGTAGACGGCGATGAGGCGGAGGAGTTTCATGGTAGTGCCATGCGATTGGCCGGGACGATGGGGTTCTGCTGGATCAGTTGTTCGGCGGCTTGCTCGGAGATCTCGTAAACGGGGGCGAAGCAGAAGCCGATCAGCAGGGTCAAGGTGGCAAGGATCGTGACGGGGACGAACTGGATGCGGCGAGGCTTTGCGAGCGGCGTCTGGCGGGGGGAATCCTTCCAGAAGGCTTCCGACCAGATCTTCGTCATGGAGAAGAGCGTGAGGACGCCGACGGCGAGTGCCACGGCGCCGGCAAGGTAGGCACTCTCCCGGAAAGCTTCACGGATGACGAAGAGCTTGGCAAAGAAGCCTGAAAGGGGAGGGATGCCGCCGAGCGACAGGGCGGGAACGGCGAAGAGGAAGGCGAGAAAGGGATGCTGTTGGAAGAGCCCCCCGAGTTTCTCCAATCGTTCGGACCGGCCCGTGGCGGCGATCAGTCCGGCAGCGAAGAAGAGGTTCGTTTTCACGAGAATGTGATGGACGGTGTAGAAGATGGCCGCGGCGAAGGCGCCCTGGGTGAAGAGTCCCAGGCCGAGGATCAAGTAACCGATTTGGCTGACGATGTGAAAGGACAGGATTTTTCGCGTATGGAACTGTGAAGCCGCGCCGAGGACCCCCGTAACCATGGTGGCCAAGCCGACGATGACGAAGAGGGGGGCGGTGATTTCGGACAGGAAACCGAAGGCGCCGCCGAAGACCCGGAAGAGAGCGTAGACACCAACCTTGGTCAGGAGCCCGCCGAAGACGGCGGCGGAGGTGAAGCCGGTATTCGGGTAAGAAGCGGGTAGCCAGAAGTAGAGTGGGAACACGCCGGCTTTGATGCCAAAGGCGAGGAGGAGCAGGGCGGCGGAGGTGAGGATGAGGGGATCGGCATTGCTATCAGCGAGGCGCTCGGCGATGACGTTTAGATTCAGCACGCCAGCTTTCCCGTAGACGATCCCGAGGCCCGAGAGGAAGAAGAAAGAGGCGACCATGTTGAGAACCACGTATTTGGTGGTTCCTTCGATGGTGTGCCGGCGCCGACCGAGGACCATCATGGCGAAGGAAGCCATGAGCATGACCTCGAACCACACAAAGAGGTTGAAGAGGTCGCCGGTGAGGAAGGCTCCGTTGATGCCGGTGATGAGGAGCAGGTAAAAGAACCCATATCCAGCCCTCCAGGTCGACCGTCCGATGTCGCCCCAGGCGAACAGAGCGCCACAGGCCGCGATGACGGCGCTGACCAAGACCATGATGGCCGAGAGCAGATCGGCGTAGAAGGTGATGCCGACAGGGGGAGCCCAACCGCCGAAGGCAACCTCCATCGGGGCACCGCTTTCCTGGACCGAGCGGAAGAGCCAGAGGCTGGCGCCGAGATTGAGAAGGGTCGCCACGACCAGGCCGGCCCGCTGGTAGGAGGCGAATGCTTTGCCGAAAAGCAAACTGACCCCGGCGGCCAGGGGGAGGACGACCGGGAGAGCGATGGCGATGTTGGGGTTCATTGACGGGCCTTGGAGAGGACGGCGATGTCGGATTCTCCGGAGCGCCGATGCGTTTGCTTCAGGAGCGTGATGCAGAAGGCGAGCACGCCGAAGCTGATGACGATGGCCGTCAAGACGAGGGCCTGTGCCAGGGGGTCGGGATGATTCGGAGGCAAGGCCTGAGCGTCCTCGGCCACGATGGGTGTCGAACCGTCACCGAGACCTGCCGCGGAGAAGACGAGGAAGTTCGCGGCCTGACCGAAGAGGGCGAGACCCATGAGGATTCGGAAGAGGTTGCGATCCAGGATCAGGAAGACCCCGGCTGCGGCCAGGAAACCGATGAGGATGGCGACGATGAGTTCCATGATTCGAATCAGAGCCGGGAGGTGCCGGGGCGCAGGGTGTAGCGGGAAGTGTTCCAGCGTTCCATCGTTTGATAGAGCAACAGGACGATGCCTGCGACGACGAGGTACACGCCGACATCGAAGACGAGCGGGGTGCCGAGTTTGAGTTTGCCGAGCACGGGCAATTCAAAAGCGGGGCCCCAGGAAGCAGCGAGGAAGCTGGCATCGGTGAGAAGACCGGGAATTCCCGAAGCCACCGCGAGGCCGAGGCCGAGGGCGGCTAGCGGGATGGCGTTGAGCCGGAACAGGCGGAGCGGACGGTCGGGGTGCGCCAGGTGCGTGAGGACCGCGGCCATGGCGGCGACGAGGCCGCCGATGAATCCGCCTCCCGGCTCGTTGTGGCCACGCAGGAGGAGGTAAATGGAGAAGACGATCATCGCCGGCGCGGTGAAGCGAGCCGAGGCCAGCA
>CAZCRA010000143.1:0-10166 GCA_964500945.1 uncultured Verrucomicrobiales bacterium
TCGGGGGTTCGAATGGGCTGGCGGGCGTGGTTTGGCTTGGCCGCGGCCCTGGGGTTTGTCGCAAATCTGGTCTCTGCCGTGGCGGCGGAGGTGCCGGAGCCGGTCTGGGCGTTTCTGGACGCGCACTGCGTGGAGTGTCACGATCCCGACACGGAGGAAGGAGGGCTCGATCTCTATTCGCTGCGTTTCGAACCGGACGAGCGCCGGAATTTCGATCGATGGGTGCTGATCCACGATCGCGTGAACGCCGGGGAGATGCCGCCGGAGGACGAACCCCGGCCTGGAGCGGCGTCGATTTCGGCTTTTCTAGCGGCAGTGGCGAATCCTCTGGAAACCGCAGAGAAGGAGAGGCTCGCGCGGGAGGGACGTGCTGTTTTCCGGCGGCTCAACCGCTACGAGTATGAGTATACGCTGCAGGATCTCTTCGGCGCGCCGTGGCTCGAAGTCTCGGATCTTTTACCGGCCGATGGGACGGTGGATCACTTCAGCAAATCTGGTGAAGCGCTCGACATCTCTTTCGTTCAGTTGGGGCGCCTTTTGGAAGCGGCAAATCATGCGCTTCACAGCGTCATGGCGCCCCGGAGCAAGCGGCCCGAAACCGCGCCCCACCGCTACTGGGCGAGGAACCAGCGGACATTCGGTTCGAAACTGAACTTCAACGAGTTCAACCGCGCCCCGGAACGGGCGACTTTCGTCCTGCTGGATGATGAGGCGGATTTACCGGTGCTGCGTGGTGAGGCCCCGATTTCGGTGAATGGGACGGATCCGGAAAAGCGGGAGCGGGAAGCGATCGGCGTGGTGGCCAGCAGTTACGAACCGCTGGAGCCGAGGTTCGACATCTTCCGGGCCACACGACCCGGCCGCTATCGGATCCGGTTGAGTGCTTACACGTTCTGGGCGGGACCGGAGTCGAAAGAGGAATGGTGGATCCCGAGCCGGAAAGACCTTTCGAAGGGCCGGACGGTAGAGCCGGTGACGATTTACGCGCAGAAACCTCCGCGGCTGGTCCGGCGCCTGGGGGCGATCGATGTCGATCCAGAGCCCGGAGTGTATGAGTTGGAAGTGCTGCTGCAGGAGGGCGAGACGATCCGGCCCGACGCGTCGCGCCTGTTCCGGTCGCGACCGCCCTATCCCTGGAAGAATCCATTGGCGACGCCCGAGGGGCAACCTGGGGTGGCGTATCGCTGGCTGGAAGTGGAGGGGCCGCTGGAGGAACGCTGGCCTCCGGAGGGCCACGACCTGTTGTTTGGGGATTTGGCGATTCGTGATCAGCCGGGACCTGCGGGCGTGTATGTGATTTCGAGTCGTCCGAAGGCGGACGCGGAGCGTTTGCTACGGCGATTCATGGACCGGGCCTACCGGCGTCCGGTTCGCGAGGAAGAAGTCGAGTCCTGTCTGGAGGTGATCGACCGGGCGCTGGACGCAGGCAGCCACTTTGAGGAAGCGCTGCTGGCGGGGTATGCCGCTGTGCTTTGCTCGCCGGGATTTTTGAGCCTGGAAGAGCAGCCGGGCGAGTTGGACGCCTATGCCCTTGGGTCGCGACTTTCGTATTTCCTCTGGAGTTCCGAACCGGACGAACGGCTCCGCGCGCTGGCTGCCAGCGGGGATTTGCGCGAGCCCGAAGTGCTGCGTGCCGAAACGGAACGGATGATAGAGGATCCGAAGGCGTCGCGCTTTGTGATGAGATTCCTCGATTCCTGGCTGGATTTGGCGCAGATCCAGGCGACGACGCCCGACCCGCGGCTCTATCCGGACTACTATCTGGACGATTGGTTGGTCGAGTCGGCGCTGTTGGAAACGCGAGCGTTTTTCGCGGAGGTTTTGCGGGACGATTTGCCCAGCCGGACGCTGATCGATGCCGATTTCGCGATGGTGAACCAGCGGTTGGCGCGGCACTATGACCTTCCTCCCGTGAAGGGCGGGGCACTTCGGCGGGTGGAGCTGCCGCCGGGTCATCCGCGGGGAGGGCTGATGACCCAGGCCAGCGTGCTGAAAGTGACCGCCAACGGCACGACGACCTCACCGGTGCACCGGGGAGTGTGGGTCATGGAACGACTCGTGGGCAAACCTCCGCCTCCACCACCACCCGGCATTCCCGCCATCGAGCCGGACACGCGAGGCGCCGAAACGGTTCGCGAGCAGCTTATGAAGCACCGGGAGGTAAAATCCTGCGACGCCTGTCATGCGAAGATCGATCCCGCGGGCTTCGCGCTGGAGGCGTTCGACGTGCTGGGAGGCTGGCGAGACCGGTATCGCGCTCTGGATCTGGCGGGCCATACCGTGGTGCCGGCCGGTTTTGGGAAAAACGGGCAGGCGTTCCGGTTTCACCACGGGCACGCGGTGGATTCGAGCGCGGAATGGCTTGATGGGAGCAGATTCGAAGACATCGAGGGATTGAAAAGGATTCTCCTGGATGACGAGCGTCAAATCGCCCGAAATCTGGCGAAGCAACTGGTGGCTTACGGGACAGGGGCTCCGGTCGGTTTTGTCGAGCGCGCGCGATTGGAGGCTCTCCTGGATTCGGTGGAGGCGTCCGGATATGGAGTGCGTAGCCTGGTGCACGCGGTGGTGCAGAGCGATTTTTTCCGCAGGAAGTAAGGCGGGCAGAGCTAGGCGCGGGCTCGCAGTGTGAGCAGGGCCAGTTCCGGGCGGCAGGCGAAGCGGACGCGTAAGCCGGTCGTTCCGACGCCGCGGGTGACGAAGAGCCTCGATTTGCCGCGGCGGAAGCGCCCGTAAATGTATTTCTGGCCGTGAGAGACTTTGGCGGGTGCGAAGCCCACCAGCGGCACCTGGCACTGCCCGCCATGGGTATGCCCGGATAGCTGGAGAACGCCCGGCCGCACCTGGTGGACGGTATCAAAATAGTCCGGTTCGTGGACGAGAGCGAGGGTGGGGATTTCAGGCGCCAGGCCACGAAACGCGCGAAGGGGGTCGGGGCGTCCGGACCAGACATGGTCCGTCCCAGCCACGGCGAAGGGGGTGCCGCGCACGTTCAACCTGGAGTGCTGATTGATGAGGAAAGCGATCCCGGCCTTCTCGAACTGGCGCCGGACCGATTCGCCCGGAACGGTCCAGCCGTCGTGATTTCCCATCACCGCAAACACGCCGTGGGCCGCGTGAAGGTGGCGGAGCCGGTCGAGCATGGGTGGAAGAATGCCGGCGTCGTGTTCGACGTAATCGCCCGCGATGGCGATCAGGTCGGGCTTCGAAGCGTTGCAGGTCTGGACGAGCCGTTCCAGGAGGGCGTCATCGGTGCCGGGCTTGAAATGGACATCGGCGAAGAGGGCCACCCGGAGTCCATCGAGGCCGGTCGGCAGGTGCGGCATATCGATGCTCGCCCGGGTAACTGAAAGCCAGTTCGGTTCGAGCCAAAAGGCGTGACCAAAGGCCGCGGCCGTCCCGAGGATGGAGGATCGGAGGAATTGTCGGCGAGCCAGTCTTCGCATTGGAAGGAACTTATGGATGGACGAGAGAGATGCTTGCAGTGAATGGTGAAATTTTCGTGAAGGGCGCGTGAACTAAGGGAGCTGAACCGCTATTTTCAGTGGACAGAAGGGGCGGAATCACCAAGGCTCGATGCCATGCGAAGCGCGTGGTTGATGTTTGTGATTTTGGGCGGAATGGCTTGCACTGCGGTGTTCGGAGCTGAAGGAGAGGGCGTGTTTCGTCACGTCGTGCTTTTCAAGTTCAAGGAGACGGCGACCGAGGAGAAGATCCGGGAGATCGAGCAGGCCTTTCGTGCGCTGCCTGAGAAGATCGACACGATCATCGATTTCGAGTGGGGCCGCTCGGACACGGTCGAGGAGGCGCTGACGCAGGGTTACACGCATTGCTTTCTGGTGACCTTCAAGGACAAAGCCGGTCTGGAGGTCTATCTTCCTCATCCGGCGCACAAGGAATTCGTCGCTCTGCTGCGTCCCCATCTCGAGGAGGCCCACGTTCTCGATTACGTGGTACGGGATTGATTCACTTCTAATGCGGCCTATCCCCATCCCCATGCCCCTCATCCTGGCGCAGGCCGGCGAGGTGTTGGAGCCCGAGAGCTACAACGACACTGTCGCCGACATCATGGCCACGCCCGAGAGCGTGATGGGGTTCGTCGTCGTGGCGGTCATCATGATCGTTTCCATGCTCTCGGCGGTCGGTGCGATCTTGTCGTTTCTGTTCACGATGAGTTTCTTCCGTTTGCCGGAGGAGCATCGCAAGATGCCCTTGGGACGGATTTGGCTCATTATGACTCCGTTCTTCGGTGTCTACTGGATGTATGTGGTCGTGAAGCGCTTGGCGGATTCGTTCCGTTCCTATTTCGCTGCTCAACTCGCGGACGAGAAAGACATCCCGGACATCGCTTCGGGCGATCTGGGCCTCCGGTTTGGGATGGCGATGGTGGGAGCCGCGGTGGTGGCGCACCTCACGGGGTTGTTGCTCTACACGAAATCACCGGTCGCCATCGGGGTCGGGCTGGGCCTGGGCGCGCTGCTGGCGCTGGTCACGAGCGGGCTGTATTTCTACCAGGTCTTCCGGATTCGAGAACATATTCCCGATCCGGAAGTGGAGTCGGTTCCCGAGAGCTATATTTGAACTGGGCTCGCCGTCAGAAAAGGCGCGTCATCGCCCAGTAGTGACCGGGGGCGAGGCGGGGTAGCGGTTTCGTGCGACGAGGGAATCGCGCACCGGATCGTTTCGCTCCAATCAGCCGAGTTCAGTTCAGCTGAGGAGGGTCACCGGTGCGCCTTCCGATTTTCCCGAGGATAAGGTCCCCATGTGACGGTCCGCTTCGGGTGAGCGGCAAGATTGCCGGTAGTCGAGAACGAATCTGGGAGCCGTCCTTTCGTAGGCTTCCACTAGGGGAGGGAAGGTTTTGGCGACTTGATTCTGAATCTCGTCGAGCAACTCCTTCTTGCGGGCTTCGAGGGCTGCCCCACCTCGAAGACCGGTGCGAAGTTCGCGGGTGTGCAAGGCGAGGGCGGTTTGGAGTTCGCCGAAGGCTCGCTCGTCGTGGCTCGTCATGCCGGACGGGGTGAGAATCATCTCGCGCTCGTGGATCAGCCGATGCGCCTCTTCGCAGCGCTCGAGCAGGGCAACGTCGCTGAGCCGGAGAATGGTCGAGGGGAGAATGGTGAGATACTCTGGAACATCGTCGATGCGATCCGTCTCGATCCAGGTTTCCAATTGGCCGGTGATGAAGATGAAGGAGCGTTCCAAAGACCGGCGGACTCGGGCGTAACAAGCGGCTTCGGCGTGATGAGGTTTCCCGATCTCGAGGAGGTTGGCGATCCGGCGTTGGAGCGCGGCGCGTTCACCGAGTAGTTCGGGATCGTTGAGGATGAAGGGCTCGTTGGCCTCGAAACAGCGGTCAACGGCGATGGCGAGCTGGAGGGGTTCCGGGAGAGCGGTCATGGGAAACGAAGAGCCTTGAGACAATCAGGATTGGCGCGATTTTCTTAAAATATAATAAATATTCTTATTTTCAAATATTTTGAAATAGAAGGCGTTTGCGCGGAGCTGCGACGGAAAGAGATCTAACATAGCGTTCACCGTCGCGGCAAGTGCGGGGGCGGTCGTTTGGGTGTTCAGAGGATCTCTAAAAACCCCGTGTTCCCGCCGTCAGGGGGGGGAGGGGTGCGGAAGGCAGCGTCCGAATGGCCTGGACGACGGCGAGTTTGAAGGGGAACGGCATCCGCTCTGGGGCACCTTGATCCCAGCCAATTTCTGCGGCAGCCTTTAGCGGAACAGAGGCAGTTTCCAGGCGGACTGCAGGCGGTCGTATTCGGATTGCGGGAGAATGACGTAATGTGGATTTTTGGAGGCACGAAGCCAACGAATGACATCGTGAAGGTCTTCCTGTTTCATCGTCGTGCATCCGGCCGAAGCGGTATTCGGGCCGCGCCGGTAGTGGAAGAAGATCGCGCTGCCGAAACCCGGCTTCGGCGGGTCGGCGTTGTGGCGCACTTCGACGCGGTAGGTGTAGGCAGGATCGCCAAGCCGCATGCGTTGGGATTCGAACCAATCGGGTTTTTGTCCGGGCTTCGCGACGAAGTGCTGGTTATAGAAGGGATTGGCGGGATCGTCAATCCAGGCGTCGCGTGGACCGATTTGATGGTAGGGATAGCGGGAACCGCGGGGGAGCCGGCGAGGGTAGCCGTAGATTTTTCCGATTCTGAAGAGGCCGGCTGGGGTTCGACCATCGCCCTCGACTTTGAGTTTCGCGCCGCCGGGTGCGGGAATGACGCCGAGACCCCAGGCCAGGCCGGCGTGACCGAGCATGACGGGTTTGGCTTTGCCCAAGGCAGGTGTCCAGTCGTTACCCCGTCGCTCGAAGGCCCAGAGCAGGGCCCGGTCGCTGTCCCAGTCCTTGGCGATGGCGACGAGCAACTGATCGACGCCTGCGGGGACGGTGTTTGGGGCGGCTGGGAGCGGCAGAGCCAGCGTGATCCAGAGCGCGCAGAGAAGGGAGATGAAGCGGTAAGGACCCATGATGAGGCGGCAGATGCTGAGCCGGGTTCGACCCGGTTTCCCCCGGCATCATTCGGACCGGACGGATCGAGGCGAAGGCCGGGGCGGTGCGCTAAGGACGCTGGTCGGCCGGGAGTGGGGTGATGATGATTTCGTTTCCCTCGACCTCGATCGTGTCGAGTTGCTGGATCAGGCGGTCGACTTCGGGATCGGTGGAGTTCGCGTCGTAGAAGTCTTCCCGGCGGAGGTCGCGCATGAACTCTTCGGGGAGCGATTGGCCGTTCACCTCGAGTTCCTGTAGGAAAATATCGAGGTCGCCCTGATGGAGACCGATCTTGAACTGGCCGCTTCCGTTGAGGTATTTGCCCTGCAGATTAGGGATGAACTCTCCGAGTGGGAGACTGAGCATTCCGCCGAGTTGGCCATCGGAGATTTCGAAGAAGACGATGTCCTGGAAGGGAAGCCAATCGGGGTGGTGTGCGACGAGCAGGTTGAGGTCGCGTCCGGTCAGGCGAAGGGGTTCGGCGTCTTGATTGCCTTCGAGCGCGGTTTTGAAGCCATCGAACCGGTCGAGAAGCGTCTGGACCTCCTCTTGCGAGGCGGTGACCTCTTCGAACTGCATGGGGTCGTCCGCCATGAAGGTCCCCATCCAGCGGAAGAAGACGATGCTGATGATGGTGACGGCGATGATAGTGAGGAGGAGAAGCCCACCGCATCCGATGCCGACCCAGGCGAGAGCGGGCAGTCCTTTTTTTGCGGGTGGGGCCGGTTGGGTCATGGGTGGGCTGGCCATGACTGAACTTTAAACCGGTTTGCGCGGAGTGCTAGTGCATCATCCGGAAACTACCCAGTATACGGGTTTGGGGTTTGGAACCTGTTCAGTGAGGCTCGCCAAGGCTCGCACATTACAGATGTCGCGGTCTTCTTCCCCGACCTCTGCGTTGTTCGTCGCCCAACATCCTGCACCTCATGGTTTTTAGGTTTCTGGGTGAGGAGAGTTCTGCGGGCGCCCCACGCTATCGGGAAGATGGGGATGGCCGAAGACGATGACGGACGAAGAGCCACGCGGAGCCTGCCAGGAAAGCCGGATTCACGAGGAGGACAAAAGCGATCTTCTGGTTCAAGACGAAGGGCAGGTGCATGACCAGGCCGCACGTGACGTGGAACCCGATGATGGCGAGTCCCGTCACGACGGCCCACGGGCGCCCGAGCAGTGCCACGAAGCAGAACAGTTCGAGGAACAAGCCGCCGGCCATGGCCGCCCGGGTGAGATTTGGATGCTCCAGCATCGCCGTGGCGTAGGGAACGCGTTCGGCGGCGTATGCTTCGTCGAGTTCGTTGTGGAACTTCTGGCGCTGCGTCTTGATGACATAGATAGCGACGTAATGGCTGTCGCGAACCCAGCGACCGTTCGATTCGGCTAGTTTGGAAATGCCGGCGGTCATGTAGACCGCCACGAGAGCGACGATGCTGTAATAGAACATCGCGTCACCGGTGCGGGAATGTCCCTCGTGGACCGGCTCGCGATTCATCCATCGGGCCAGCGGGTGAAACCAGACGACGACGGTTTGCATCAAGAGGATCAGGACCAGCAATTGCCCGGAGTGACCGATGTATCCCTGCGAGTTATTGAGTGTGCCGGAAGCCCACAAAAGTCCGGTGAGAAGCGGGAGGGCCAGGATGAGCCCCCGCCCGGCGACATAGGCCGCCAGCGCCAGAAGCGACACGGTCCACAGCAGCGGTTGCCAATCCGGATTCGACAAAGCCGTCAGGTCAAACCACTGAGCGATGCCGTTTGGCACGGGCTGCGTGTCGAAGGGCACAAATCCACCGGGCGGAAGCCAGGCTGGCAACCCCCGAAATGGTGAGTCGGGCGGAATTCTGAGCGGGAGCCGATCGAAAATGACGAGTGCAAACAGGAGGCGCATCCCGGTGGCTTCCCACGGAGCCATCCGGAAAGGGCACAACTGATAGAATGGACGGAGAACGTTCATGGAAAGCGCTGGCTGGCGATGATTTTGGAGGTTTCCCGTAGCGCTCCGTCTTTGAAGGCGACCGATCCTTCCATGAGGTGCCAGGTCGCGGGCCGCTCCGAATACGCGGTTTCCTCGCTGTAAATGAACTCGAGAACGCTGCGACCAATCGCCTCCCGGTCGGCCCGTGTAAGATCGTCCCGGTCGATTCCCATTTCAGCGCAATAATCCATCCGGGCGCTTCGATACATCTTACCGATCTTTCCGGAGGTGAAGCCTGTGAGATCGAGGACGGGCAGCGGCTCCACGGCGCCTTCGGCGGATGAGCCGGCCAAGTAATAGTAGAGCTTCTCCGAGTCGGGCTGCGAATACATCGGGAAGTGGGAGAACGGAAAGAACTCCTGGATCGCCAGGTTCACGGCGATCAGGGCGACGAGCGCGGCGACGGGATGGGTCAGGTGAAACCGCAACCAGCGGCGCGGCGGAAGGTCCAAGGTGCGAAGGATTCGTGCGTGGACGCCGAGAAGAATTCCGGCTCCTGCCAGCCGGGCTGGCCAGCGAAGCGCCATCGGGATGACTTCCAACCAGGCACCGGCGAGGAGCATGAGCGCGGCAAGGCAGGCGATGGGGATAGGCGTGGCGCGCCAGACGGCCAGGGGGTGTTTTGTGACGGACGATGGGAGCGGAAAGATCACAGTCAATGCTCATTCATGGATCAGGACGCCTCGGTCCCAGCGGTTCCGCGTTCCTGTAGATAGCGGCGGCGCCAAGCTTCGTTCGTTTCGTCGGCGAGGGGCTGATTGTGCTTTGGGGATTCGACGGTGAGCCCGGCTGGGTCGAGTCCGATGTGGTGGAGAGCCTTTTCGATATGGTGGACGAAATCGGCCGTGAAGGTTTCATAGGTAAACACGAGCGGGTCGATGCGACCGGCTTCGAAGAAGGTTTGCCATTCGCGTTCCTCGTCCTCGAACCGTTTCACGGCGGCATCGATCTCATCAAAGTTGAAGGGGGGAGGTTCGTCCGGCTCTTTGTCGGGGAGGCCGATTCTCTGTTGGTGAGTGAACAGCCTGGTCTTCTTCGCTTTCACCAGGGAAACGGCCTGGCGGATTTTGTCTTCCCGCCGGCACCAGATGAAAACCGCGGGTTGGAAGGTTTGGCGCAGGCTACGTGCGATCCGGCGGTGATCTTTCATCGCAATCGGCAAATCCATGCGGCGAGGGAACTGCCGGACGTGCTTCCACATCACCTTGAGTCCGAAAACACCGTTGGGCGTGCGCATGGTGGTGAGCACGTCGCACAGGTAGCCGGGAAAGTCCTCACGCGGGTCGATTTTCACCTCGCCTTTCTCGAAAACCGCCACGCTTCGGGTGGGGGAAAGGTACTCTCTGGGATCGCCGCAATGCCAGGTTCGCCGGAGACCTTCACAAAGCAGCGTGCTGCCGCTGCGATGAGAGGCGCAAATGACGTAGTTCCTGGGACCTGAGCGCTGCCGGAAAATCAAAGTGGGAGAGCGGATCGATGGGATGGCGAAGGACACCATCCTGAACCGGCACCGGTGAGGGCGTCAAGGGGACTTAGCGCGAATGGTACTCGCCCAAGCTCCTTGGTCGATCATCTTTGTTGGGTGTAGTCGAATTCGTGAGAATGGGAGCGGAGCGGACATCGGCTGCCAAAGGCAGAGGGAAGCGTCCAATTTCGAATTTTGTGCTCGGAAGGTTTGCCCGGACGAAGTTCTCA
>CAZCRA010000144.1:0-10140 GCA_964500945.1 uncultured Verrucomicrobiales bacterium
AGGCTGGAGGCTGGAGGCTGGAGGCTGGAGGCTGGAGGCTGGAGGCTGGAGGCTGCTTCGTCTTCCGCTTCGGGGAGCAGCTGAAGTGGTGATGCTTCAGAGAGGGTGGGTGACGCGGGAGTTGGGAAGAAGGTCCGAATTGGACGCGTTGCTCTGCCTTTGGCAACCTATGTCCGCTTCGCTCCCGTTCTTACGAATTCGGGTGCGCCCAACAGAGATTCTGGAGCGGGCCGCCCTTAGCAGGCTCCTGGGGCGGGGCGCCAGTGGATGGCGGGGAGGTGGCGGGCGGCGGATTCCCAGTTGTAGGCGAGGAGGATGGCGAGGCTGAAGATTTGGTCGCTGAGGATGGCGTTTCGGAGGAAAAGCCATGAGGGGGGGAAGCCGGGGAGGCCGGTGGTGTTGGCCTGAATCCAGCCCGCGAAGGACTTTTCATAGCCGGGGCTTCCGATCCACGCGGCGGTGTTTCCGAGGAGGTAGAAGCCGATGCTGCAGGTCAGGACGCGGAGGAGGACCCCGGGAACGCTGGCGTTCGAGCGCGATAGGGCGGAGCCCCAGAACGCGATGCCGGTCAACGCGGCGTATTTCATGACGACTCCCCAATGCGGCGTGAGGAGACCAAGGGCGAGGTCGGTGAGCAGCACGAGGGCGAGCGGCGCCCAGATTTGGTAACGGCGCGGAAGCAGGAGAGCCCCGGTAAAGGCAAGGGCGATGACGGGCGTGAAATTCGAGAGGCCATCGATGCGGGATTTGGTCAGGAGGAACAGGGCGGTGACCGCGAAGAAGACGATGGGAGTCCAGGCGAGGCGGGTGGTGCGATCGTTCGAGGCCGAATCCATGATGTCGCACGCTAACGCGGACGGAGCGGATTTCACGGAGAAAATGGGTGGGGGGGTGGAGAGAGTCGGCGGAGCGGGCCTTCGCTACTTTGGGATTTGGGCGAGGGCTTGGAAGGCTTTGTTGGCGGGATGGAGCTGGGCGGGGCTGGCTTGGCTGCTGTTGGCGGCGATGAAGGCGGTCTGGGACTGGCGGAGGACGGTGCGCAGGCCGAGCGATGCTTCCCAGAGCTGGAGGTCGTCGAAGTTCACGTCGGCTGTGAGGTCTTGGCGCCCGAAACGATGATAGACCTGGCCGCCTGTGAAGGTCTGGTGGTGGGCGTAGGCGCGCAGGGTCCCGGCCGGGCGGCGATGGTAGATGGTTTCGGGCGAACCCCCATAGTCGAGAGTCAACATGGCGCCGGCCGTCCAGTGAGGTCGCCAATCCTTTAGCCAGCGAAAATAGGAGGGGTGTCGCTCGACGCGTTGGCCGTCGGGAAGGGCGCCGGAGCTGGTGAGGCGATCGAGCGTGGACGGGATTCCGTCGTTTTGGAACGGCCGGAAGATTTCGGTGAGCCGGTCGTTTTCGAACGTGAGATGGAGCTCGTTCCAGGCCGCTTCGGCCGCGTCCCAGACGAGGATCTGGCAGGGGAAAGCATCGACGAGTTCGTTCGAATAGAGGAGGGCACGGCCGTCGCAGGCGTGGAGCGCGGCCGGCATGGAGTCGTGCCACTGGACCGGGAAACGGCGGAGGCGGTCGCGCTGGAGGCGGCGCAGGGGTTCAGACGAATCCACGATGTGGAAGCGGAGGCGGCGGCGATTCCACCATCCCAGCGTTTTCAGGACCTGGGTGGCGAGTTCGCCGTTGCCGGCCCCGATTTCAATGATGTGCCACGGGCCGGAGGGGACATGGCGCCGCCGTGCGGTTTCGAGCCAATGGGCGATCGCATGGCCCAAGGCCGTGTCGAGTGTGGGGGAGGTGGCGAAGTCGCCGCGGCGCCCGACGTCCCGAATGTGGCAGCTGTAGTAGCCGAACTCAGGGTCGGCGAGCGCCGCGGCCATGAAGCGTTCGAAGGGGAGGGTGCCTCCGTTTTCGGCCATGAGGCGGCGCAGGAGGTCGAGGGCGTCAGCCGCCATGTGGGGTCGAATCGAGGAACTCGAAGGCGGGGCGCCACCAGGTGGGGTCGAGTTCGAGGGTGTTGTGGCCTGCGCCGGGTTGTTCGAGGAGCCGTTTGGGTCCCGGGTAGGTTTCGTGGAGTCGGCGGCCGAGTTCGACGGGGATGACTTCATCGCGGCCGGCGAGGACGAAGGCGGCTGGGCCGTCGTATGAGGCGAGGGCGGTGACGGAGTCGAAGCGATCGGCCATGAGCCAGCGAACGGGGAGGAAAGGGTAATGGTGGGCGCCGACATCGACGAGGCTGGTCATGGGCGTGATGAGGAGGACGCCTTTCACGGCTTTGGGGTTTTGGCCGGCCAGCCAGGCTGCGACACCGGTTCCGAGGGATTCACCGGCGAGATGGAGAGGGACTTCAGAGGCGTCCTGGCGCAGAAGATCGAGGGCGTCTTGGGCCGCCTTTTTCAGGGAGGTCTCGGTGGGTGACCCTGGCCGGGCCCCGTAGCCGGGGTATTCCATCACGAAGGCTTCCCAGGAAGGTGGGAGGATTTTTTCGTAGTAGACGCGGTAGAGGGCGTAACCGGCGTTCCCGTGGAAAATGAGGAGGCGGTGGGAGGGGTCGGGCGAGCCGAAACGCCAACCGATGAGTTCGCCGCCGGCATCGCGCCAGGGCAGGATTTCCTGGCGTTCGGCCAGGCTGAGGAGATGGGACTCGGCAGCTCGCTCGGGGTAGTAGATGAGTTTGCGCTGGAGGGCGGCGATCACGACGAGGGCCACGATGGCAAGACCGGCGAAGAGGAGCAAGCGGGTGATGACGGGACGCATGGGGTGGGGGAAGAGGCAGGGGAAGGGGAGATGAGGTTTTGAGAGACAGTGGCGGCGCTTGGCCGTAATCTCCGGTTGTTAGAAAAGAAAGACAACATGAGCAGAACGATTCCCAATGATCCGGTCGATCCGGCGAAACTACCCCAAATCGTCGAGCACTTGAATGGGCTCGTCGCGAACACCTATGGGCTGATGGCGCAGTTGCATTTGGCGCATTGGAACGTGGAGGGGAGCGATTTCTTTCAGCTTCACGAAGCGTTGGAGGAGCAATACAAAGAGCTGTTTGAAGGCGTGGACGATCTGGCGGAACGGGTTCGTGCACTGGGACATTACTCGGTGGGCGGGATCAAGCGGATGGCCGAGATGAGTCAGGTGCCTGAAGGGCCCGCGGAGGCCAAGGTTTCGGCGAAGGAATTCGTTGGCTCGGTGCTCGCGGGGCATGAGAAGCTCCTGGAGCTGGGATTTGCGGCCCGGGAGATCGCGGCTGAGGCAGGGGACGCCGAGACGGAGGACCTGATCATCGCCCGGAACCAGGAGCACCAGAAGGCGGCTTGGATGCTGCGGAGTTACCTGGGCGGGTGAGGGGGGCGGCCGGAGGCCATTGGCGCCGGCTGTTTTTTCGATAGCCGGTCAAGGCGAGGCGCGGACCTCGATGCGGCGTTTGTTTTGGCGGCCGCGGTCATCGATGGCGCGGAGTGTGTGGGCGCCTGGGGCCACATCGGTCCAAAGGAAAGCGTGGCCGGGTTCGGTCGAGCCGAGGTAGCGTTTGCCTGCGAACCAGTAGATTTGGCGGCTGTCGGCGCCGGTGGCGACTTGGAGGGGGATCTCGGTGCGGGTGAGCTGGAGTTGGTAGATAGCTCCGGGCCTTGGCGAGACGATCCGAAGGGGATCTCGAGCGGGTCCGGCGGCTTCGCGGTTTGGAATTTCGCCGGCGAAAGGGGGAGGTTGGCGGATGGCGATTCCGGCGTCCTGGAGAAGGGCTCTGAGATCGGATGGCCAGAACTCATACACCTCTAGGCGGACTTGTTCTGGGGGGATAGCGCTGTTTGGGCGGAGGCGAAGGCCGGTGTGAGTATCGACGAGGATTTCGCGATGGATCCGGCAGGTGTGGATAGGAGAGACGCCTGGGATGAACCAGGTTTGGGTGGTTGAAGGGCAGTGTGGGTTCGGGTGGCGACCGGAGGTGGGGCAGACGGCGACGCGGCGGAGGTTCCGTCCGCCGGGCCGGGCGATCCATGGGGAGCGGGTGTCGGAGTGGCTGCGCTCGAGATGTCGGATGGATTCGATGAGGTTGAAGAGGAGGGGTGCCGCGGCCTCGCGCGCGACGAACGCCGCATTCGAGCGGCCCTGGAAATCGCCGACCCAGATGCCGAGGACAAAGCGATCGAACACGGCCATGGCCCAGGCATCGCGGAAGCCGTGGGAGGTGCCGGTTTTCCAGTGAACCGCCCGTCCGGCGCTGGTGCCGAGCTGGCGGGAGAGGCCCGGGGCGGGGATATCGCGGATCATTTCGAGGGCAAGGAAGGCGCTTTCGGGCGTGAGAAGGTGGCGAAGCGGCTGAGTGGAGCGCTGATCCGGGGTCAGGGCCAGGGGCCGAAGCTGTCCGGCGTTTGGGAGGGCGGCGTAGAGGCGAACGAGTTCTTCGAGGCTGACTTCGGCGCCGCCGAGGACGAGGGTCACGCCGTAGTGTGAAGCGGGCTCAGGCAGGTCGATGCCGCCGTTTCGAAGGAAGGTGTGAAAATTCTGGCGGCGGAGCATGGAGGCCAGGGCGACGGCTGGAACGTTGCGGCTGCGCTGGAGGGCCTCAGTGGCGGAGAGCGGGCCGGTGTATCCCCGGTCGAAGTTCTCGGGCGAATAGCCATCGCCGTAGCTGAGTTTGGCGTCCTTCAGGAGGCTGAGGGGGTGGATGAGGCCTTCCTCGATGGCGAGCGCGTAGACGAAGGGTTTCAGAGCCGATCCGGGAGACCGTCGCATCGTGATGCCATCGACCTGACCGCGAATGGGGACGTTCCAGAAATCGGCCGATCCGGCGTAGGCCAGAACCTCCATGGAGCGGTGATCGATCAAGAGGGCTGCGGCGTTTTGGATGCCGTCAGAGGCGCGTTCCGTGACGTGGGCGCGGATCGAGCGGTCGACGAGGCGTTGGAGGTCGAGATCCAGCGTGGTTTGGATGGAGGTGCGGCCGGGCTGGTCCCGCAGAAGGCGACGAGCGAGGTGGGGCGCGTGGAAGGGGCGCTCGGCCTGTCGAGCGATGGTGAATTGGGCGTCGAGCGGGCCGGGTTCGGAGCCCTCCGCCTCCCTGAGCCGGGCGAAGAGCCGGGCCTGAGCGGCGGCGAGATGGGGGTTGTGGGCGCCATCGCGGGGCGGGGTGCGGCGAGCTGGGCTCTGGGGGATGACGCTGAGGGCGACGGCTTCCCGCCGGGTGAGTTCCTTCGCGGATTTGCCGAGATAGAAGCGGCTGGCGGCGTCGATGCCCTCGAGATTGCCGCCGTAAGGGGCGAGGTTCAGGTAGGCCTCGAGGATTTCGGATTTGGCGTAATGCCGTTCGATTTGGATGGCACGGCCGATTTGAACGAGTTTACCCGGGATGGAGCGGGTGTGGAGCCGCCAGCGGAGACGGGCGAGTTGCATCGTGATGGTGGAGCCGCCGCTGGCGCTGGAGCCGCGGAAGACGAGATTTCCGGCGGAGCGGAGGATGGAGACCGGGTTGAAGCCGGGGTGCCGGTAGAAGTGGCGATCCTCATGGAGGAGGGTGGCGTGCTGGACTTCGGGAGCGATTTGTTCGAGAGGAGTGAAGAAGCGCAGCTTGTCGTCGCTGGTGAGGGTCCAGCGCAGGAGACGCCCCTCGCGGTCGATGACTTGGCGGGAGAATGTGGTGCCTGGCGGGAAGAGGGTGGGTTTGGGGAGGAGCGCCCAGGTGAGGACGAGCACGCCCACCATGGCCATGATCTTGGCGAGGAGGGCGAGGCGTTTTTGGGGATTCGTTCGGTGTGCGTTCAAAGGGGATCAGGACTGGGCGGCTCGTGTATCATCCGGAAATTATCCAGGACATCGAATTCCAAAGAAGGGTGAGAATGAGAGTGGCTCGCATTGCTCGCAATTTGCGTCGATCGCGGATCTTTTGCCCGGGCTCGGCGTTGCTCGGTCAGTCATGAAGCTCGTGGAGAGAGCGTTTGGGTGGGGCGGCGGGTGTGCCAGGCCCAACTGGCGATGAGGACGAAGCCGAGGATGAGGAGCCAGAGGGTCCAGTTGATGTCGGCCTCGGTGTTGCGTTCGACGAGGTCGACGGAGAGGTCGTCGATGCCCGAACCCGTGGCGGCTTTGCGAAGGTCGGCTTCGCGGGTGTCGGCGAAGTAAGTGGAGCCTTCGAGCACGGGTTCGCCGTCGCGTTTCACCGTGAGAAAACCAGGGACGGCTGGGGCTGACGGTTGATCGGTGATGGGACGATCCTCGAAGGTGAGGCTGCCGTCCCAGGCCTCGAAGGAGACGGTGAGCGACGTGCCGGCAGGTCCGAGGGCGCGTTCCGGGAGGCGCTGGTTCGTTTCGAGAATCCGGCGTTCGAGGGTGGGTTTCGTGGCCCGGACGGCTTCGGCGAACCGGTTCACGAGGAGGACGAAGGCCGGGAGGCGATCGGCGTTGGAGGTTGGGAGGTAAAAGTTGAAGACCAGGCGCTGGTCGCCGTTTTCGTTGCGGCGCAGGAAGATGAGCGGGGCGTCGCCGGCCCAGAGCAGGACGCGGTCGGTGGAGCGGAGCGGCATGCCAAGGTCGACGGAGGCGCGGAGCGGCATCCAGTTCAAGTCGGTCATGAGCGGGTGGGAGTCGTCGGCGGCGAGGAAGCCCTCGAGTTCCTGCAGATCGCGCGGTGGGCGAGCGAGGAACACGACGCCTGGACCGGGTGGCAGGCCGGGGTTGAGCGGGTCGTAGGCGCGGATAAAGAGGTCGGCCTGGTCGCTGTTTGCCAAGCCGATGCGGAAGCTTCGAGGGACGGCTTTGAGAAGCGCGTCGGCGGTCGATTCGAGGCCGGGCGGGACAAAAACGGTGAAGTTCAGCGCGCGCGTCTGGGGCTGAATCATGGGCAGGACGTCATCGATCGGAAAATCGTCGGAAGCGAGTTCCAGCCGGCATCGCTCGGTCCCGGGCGGGAAGCTGCCGGAGAGACGGCGGATTTGGCCTGGGCCGAGCTGGAGGGTTTGTTCCGGGGAGCGGGAAGTGCCGGAGACGAGCCTCCACGTCCGGGTTTGAGGTTCGTCCGAGTAATTCCGGACGGTGGCATTCCAGGTGGGTGGTCCCTCTTCCTTTTCTTCGATGCGCAGGCCGGCAAATCCGGCGTTTGGCTGAGGGGATCCGACGGCCAGGTGGCGGGCGCCGTAGGGCAGGGCCCGGGGGGGGACGTGATCGGTGACCAGAAGGGCGACGCCCTGGTGACCGACGGTGCTTCGAGCGACGCGGAGGGCGGGTTCGAAGTCGTGGAGTGCTGCGCGAGGGCGCCACTGCTGGAGGGCGAGTGTGAGGGCGTCGATGTCGCGACCGCGGTAGAGGTTCGGCTGCGAGCCATCGGAAGTGAGGACGCTGAATTCCGTGATGGCGGCGAGGCGGGCGAGATCGCGGAGGCGGCCGGGCAGGACGCGAACGGCTTCGTCGCGGTAAGCGCTCATGGAGGCGGAATTGTCGAGGACGACCGCGATGGGTTGGACGGACTCTTGCCGGAGCCATCGGGGCTGGACGAGAAGCCAGGTAAGGAGGAGGACCATGAGGAGCTGGAGCCAAAGCGGGACCGAATTCCGGAGTCGCTCGATGCGCCGCCCCTGGTCGCTCTGGCGGCGGAGTTGATCGAGAAGGAAAAGGGTGGAGACGGTCACCGTCCGGCTTTGGCGCTGGAGGAAATGGATGAGCAGGACGGCGGGGATGCCGAGAAGCGCGAGGAGGCCGAGCGGGTTACCGAGGATCACAGCGGAGGCTGAAAAATTGAGATTTAGAAAGGGAGAGGCGCGTCGAGGAGCGAGGGCTCAGCGGGTGAGGGTGAGGGCGCCTTCGGCGAGGGCTTCCGAGGCCAAGGCTTCCTCGAGTGGTGGTTCGGCCGGGACGCGGGCGATGGAGATGTCGTATTTCCGGCCCAACTGTTTCCAGTGAGCGAAGTGGGCCGCGTAGGCCTGGCGGTAGCGTTTCAAGACGCTGGCTTGCACGCGGTGGGCGTGACGCGTCTGCGATTCGGAATCGACGAACTCGTAGTTCCCCTCCCAATCGGGCTGCGCTTCGAGCTGGCAATAGGGTGAGAGGATCAGGCCGAAGCCGCGGTGATCACCCAGGCGGCGGAGGATGGGATCGGCATCGCCATCGAAGAGAAGATCGCTGATGAGGAGGCGCATGGCCTGGGGGCGAAGGGGAACGCCTCCGAGGTCGGGCGGCTCGGAGCTGGGTGCGTTTTTCGGTGGGACCGGAACGTGGGAGATCCAGGTGTGATCGAGGAAGGCTTCGATGGGCAGGGATTCGTCTCCCCTGGGTGAAACCAGGTGGAAACGACCGCTGGCGCCGCTTTTCAACACGGCGAACAGGCTGAGATAGAAGAGTTCCAGGGAGCGGCGGGCTTTGCCAGGATCAAAGAACATGGAGGCGGACACATCCCAGAGGACATCGACGATGGGACGAACCTCCTCGCGATAGAGCTTCATTGTGTACACGCCGCTGCGTGCGTAAGCCTGCCAGTTGATGTGCCTGGGGTCATCGCCTGGGATGTAGGTCCGGTGATCCTGGAAATCGAGGGAGGAACCGACACCGCTGCCGTGAAAATCGCCGGCCTGACCTTTCCAGACGCGCTGAGCGAGGGGGATGGCGACGCGTTCGGAGGCCGCTTCTGCGACGCCCCGGTGGCGGTCGAGTTCTTCGGTCGAAACGTCGGACAGGGTCATGACGCGGCGGCGGGGAGGGAGGGACCGGACGAACTCGAGGAGGTGTCCGGGGATTCGGCGGCCTCGCGCCGGATCTCGGTCAGGAAGCGGCGATAGGGCCTGGCGCGGCGCCAGAGGAGCTGCAGGAGGAAGAGGAGGACGACGAGGCTCACGATGAACACGATTCCGAGTTCGTCGCCGTAGGAATCGCCGATCAGAATCATGCAGAGCGGGGGCAGGGGAAGGCCGACGAACATGAACACGTCGAGGCTGGCGTTTTCACCAATGGCGCGGATGAACCCGCTGACCGCCCAGGTGGCCAACTGGATGAGGAGGTAGACGGGGAAGCTGTTGGCGGCGTCCTTCGTGACCATCGGCACGAAGATCAGCGGGAACAGCAGCATGTTCACGAAGGCGAGCGTCAGGATGGCGAGTTCACCTGCGTCCTCGAAATCCCCGCCCCAATCCAATGAGCCCGCCACGGCCGCCCCGGCCAGGAGCACACTGAGGAGTAGGGTATAGCAGACGCCGCTGGGCCAGCCCGGAGTGAAGAAAGCGTGGGCGAGGTTTCCAAAGGGGCCCCTTCGGAAGAAACCGAGGTGAAGCCGCCGAACGCTCGACAATTTCTCGGTCAGCGCATCGGCCGCGACGAGGCTGGTGAGGATGAATGCGAAGGGCAGGTAGGATTCACCGGCGAAGAAATAGAGGGCGACGAGCGTGAGGATGGCGATGAGGCCGAGGATGCGTTTTCGAAGGCTGTAATTGAAAGCTTCGGGCGCGATCCGGGTAGCGGCCATATCGAAGAAATAGAGGATGAGGAAGACCGCCAGGGCGACGATGGCGGTCCACGCGCGCCAGTCATTGATGACGGAAAACGATGCCGAGCCGCTGAAGGCCATGAGGAACATACGCAGGAAGACGCTGAGCGTGAGGATGACGATGCCGGCGCTGACGAGGGTGCGAACGAGGGCATTGGGGAACGCGCTGACGCCGACGGTGAAAGCGCACATGACCATGCATCCCATCAGGCCCACGAAGAGGCCCGTCAGCTCCGAGATGATGTCGACGCCGCCGAAGAAGTAGCGGAGAACGATGTAAGGGAGGATCGCCACGATCAGGAGAACGGCCTGGCTGACGACGGAGGCCCACTTTCCGGTGACGATGCGCCAGGGCGTCATGGAGGTGAGGGAGATCAAATCCATGGTCTTGAGCCGGATCTCGCTGCTTAAAGCGCCGAGTCCGCGGAGCGGGATGACGACGAAGAGGACGACGAGCAGGAGGGACCAAAACAAGCCCGAGAGTTCGTCGGGGTTCGCGTTCGGACCCAACCCCGCGAGCATGAAGAGAATCATGAATCCCTGGACGAAGATGAACGCGAACGTGAAGACACGCGTCCGCAGTCCCTGACGCAGTTCTTTGACCAGCATCGGGCTGACGCGGTCGGAGAAATCGCGGACGGGAATCGTATCGGCGGCAGATTGACTCATGGATCAGTTCGAGGCGG
>CAZCRA010000145.1:0-9985 GCA_964500945.1 uncultured Verrucomicrobiales bacterium
GTCGCGGTCCGGGCGAAGGCGCCGGGCATGTTGGCCACGCAGTAGTGGATGACACCTTCCTCGACGAAAATGGGATCTTCGTGCGTGGTGGGGCGGGTGGTCTCCACGCAGCCGCCCTGGTCGACGGCGATATCGACGAGAACCGTTCCGTTTCGCATCAGCGCGAGCATTTCGCGGCTGATCAGCTTTGGAGCCTTCGCGCCGGGGACGAGGACGGCTCCGACGAGGATATCGGTCCTGGGCAGGAGTTCGAGGAGCGCGGCTTCGCTCGAATAAAGCGTGTTCACCGGGAGGGTGTCGTCCAGGAAACGCATCCGTTCGTGGTCGATCTCCAAAATGGTCGTTTGAGCACCGATTCCGCAGGCGATTTTGGCCGCGTTCACGCCGCAGGTGCCGCCACCCACGATCGTGACCCGTCCGGGCAAGACGCCTGGAACGCCGCCCATGAGAGTGCCCCGGCCTCCGGCGTGTTTGGCGAGGAAGTAGGCGGCCACCAGGACCGACATTCGCCCCGCCACCTCGCTCATGGGTTCGAGCAGGGGAAGACGGCCTCCGAGGCTCACGGTTTCGTAGGCAATCGCGGTCACCTTCTGGTCCAGGAGCGCCCGGGTCAGCCCGGGCTGGGCGGCGAGATGGAGGTAGGTGAAAAGCAGGTGGTCGTCGCGAAGCAGAGCGATCTCCCCGTCGATCGGTTCCTTCACTTTCACGACGAGTTCGGCGCGATCGAAGACTTCCTTGTGCCGCTCGATCAGCTGGGCTCCGGCACCCACGTATTCATCGTCCCGATAGTCCGCGCCCTCGCCGGCTCCCGATTCGACCAAAACGGTGTGCCCCCGCTTCACGAGGGCCTTCACGCCCGAGGGCAGCAGGGCGACCCGGTTTTCCTGTTCCTTGATTTCACGGGGAACGCCGATGATCATTCAGGAGTCTGGCAGCAACCAGGCCTGGCGTCTTCCAAATTCGCCCGGGCGGGACGGGTCTTGCGGCTCTTGGTTTCGGCCGTGGGGTTTTTCAGAAATGCGGAATTTTCATTGGCTTCGTGTGAGAAACTCGCTAGGGGTCATCCTCCGGGCCTTGACGAGGCACCAGTCTCGACTCCGGGACGTTCATCTAGCTCTAACGAAGAACACGCATGAAAGTAATGGTCCTCGGTGGTGACGGTTTTTGTGGCTGGCCCACGTCGCTCCACCTCTCGAACCAGGGACATGACGTCGTCATTCTGGACAACCTGTCGCGCCGGAACATCGACACCGAATTGGAGGCCGACTCGCTGACGCCGATCTCACCGATGGGCACCCGTTTGGCCGCTTGGCGAGAGGTGTCGGGCAAAGACATCGGCTTTTACAATGTCGACATCGCTCAGGAGTATGTTCGTTTTCTCGACATCATCCTCGAGGAAAAGCCCGACGCGATCGTGCATTTCGCCGAGCAGCGCGCGGCGCCGTATTCGATGAAGTCGCCACGGCACAAGCGCTACACGGTGGACAACAACGTCAACGCGACTCACAACACCCTCTGCGCGATCGTCGAGTCGGGTTTGGACATCCACCTCAGTCACCTCGGCACCATGGGCGTCTACGGCTACGGCACCGCCGGCATGAAAATCCCCGAGGGCTACCTCGAGGTCGAGGTCGCGACCGAGGGAGGAGACCGCCTCCGGCAGGAACTGCTCTATCCGGCCAATCCGGGCAGCATCTACCACATGACGAAGTGCCTGGATCAGCTCCTGTTTGCCTATTACGCCAAAAACGACCGGCTGCGGTTGACGGATCTCCACCAGGGCGTGGTGTGGGGAACGAACACCTCCGAGACCGCCAAGGACGACCGCCTGATCAACCGCTTCGACTACGATGGTGATTACGGGACCGTTTTGAACCGCTTTCTGATGCAGGCGGCCATCGGCTACCCGCTCACCGTTCACGGAACGGGGGGGCAAACCCGCGCTTTCATCCACATTCGCGACACCGTTCGCTGCATCGAGTTGGCCCTCGAGAATCCCCCGGACCACGGCGAGCGCGTCCGCATCATCAACCAGATGACCGAGACTCATCGCGTGCGCGAACTCGCGGAGATGATTTCTGAAATGACCGGGGCCGAAGTCGCCAGGGTCAGCAATCCCCGCAACGAGGCGCCCGAGAACGAATTGCACGTGAAGAACGACACCTTCCTCGATCTGGGCTTGGAGCCCACGACCCTCAGTCAAGGGCTTTTGGAAGAGGTTTCCGAGATCGCGAAAAAATTCGCGCACCGCTGCGATTTAGCGAAAATTCCCTGTTACTCGACGTGGACCCAGTCGCAGAAGGCCGGAGTGCCCGACCAGGCGCCGGCCCAAACTGGAAAGTGAGTCTCACGCCGTCTAAAATCGTTACGCTGCTCAACGATGCGCATCGCTTTCTTCACGGAGACCTTCCTCCCGAAGATCGACGGGATCGTGACGCGCATTGTCCGGACGCTGGACCAGCTCAAGGCCTCGGGGCATGACGCGGTCGTCTTTGCCCCCGAATACCGGCATGCGGACAACATCACGGATTACCTCGGGTTCCCGGTCATCCGAATCAAATCGATCCCGTTCAAGCCCTGGTATCCCGAACTGCGGCTGGGCTTCCCGAGCACCAAGATTTATTCCGGCCTGAAGGACACCGAACCGGATTTGGTCCACCTCGTAAACCCCTTCGTGCTGGGAGCGTGGGGAACGATCGCCTCTCGGCAGCTCGATGTTCCCATGGTGGCGTCCTACCACACCGATCTGCGCCAGTATGCCGAACGGCTCAAGGTCGAATTCCTCATTCACCCGGGACGAATCCACGTCCGCAGCATCCACAACACGGCCCAACTCAACCTCACCACTAGCGAGCCCATGGTCGAGGTGGCCGCAGGCTTGGGCATCAAACGCATTCGCGTCTGGCCAAAGGCCGTCGATACCGAGTCCTTCCACCCATCGAACCGCTCCGATCAGATGCGGCATTTCCTGACGCGAGGCGAACCCGAGAAGCCGCTGATTCTCTGCGTAGGGCGCCTCTCCCACGAAAAGCGGGTGAGCTGGCTGCTCGAACCTGCGAAAAAGCTTCCGAACGCGCGCTTCGCCATCATCGGCGGTGGTCCGGCGGAGGACGAACTGAAGGAGGCCTTCCAGGGGCTGCCCGTGTTTTTTCCGGGCTACATGCGTGGCAAGGAACTGGCCAAGGCCTACGCCAGTGCCGATGTTTTCGCGTTTCCTTCGGATACCGAGACGTTGGGCTTTGTGGCGATGGAATCGATGGCCAGCGGGGTTCCCGTCGTCGGGGCACGTGCGGGCGGCATTCCGGACGTGATCCAGCACGAAAAGAACGGTTTGATGTTTCCGGCGGAGGATCGCGAAGCGTTCGTCGACCAGATCCGCCAGCTCTTGGAGGACGGTCCTTACCGGGAACGTCTGGCACGTCAGGCACGCGCCGACATGGAGGCCTGCAGCTGGCGAGCGTCGACCGAACAGTTGCTGAATTTCTACGACACGGCCGTTCGCGCCCATCGACGGTGGAGTCAGGCGGCGGTGGCTTGAATGCCCAGCCCGTCCACGATTCGATCCGGCTGCTCCTCAGCTCCCCGCTTCGTTCGAATCGGATTCGTTCCCCGGGTTTTGTTCACGGTCTAACAGCTCAACGACCGAGGCCTGAACCGCCTCGACCTCGTCGAGCCGAATGCCGGGATCGATGATCAGGAAGATCTCGCCGGTCTCTCCATGTTCATAGAACAACACCCGGTGTTCTTCCGGCCGTTCCGAGCCCGCCGGACGCAGGATCTTGCGGCGTTCCAGCATCACGGCGAGGACAAAGCGCGCCTTGATCGTTTCCGGATCGTCTTCCTCGATCAGCCGGCGGAGGAGACCCTCGGCGCCGCCGCGCTGAAGCTTTCGATCTTCGCTTTCCTCTTTGGGCGGAGGGGACTTGAACGTCGATCGCCACGTCGAGAAGGGGTGGACGGAATTCTTTGCCTGCGCCCAGGCTTCGACCGAGTAATCCCGGCGCTCGAAGGTTCCGTCCTCGGCTCCCTCGAAGATACAGGTTTGGACTGGATCATCGTCAACAAACGGTCGCCCGGTCTCGGCACAGTGGGTCGCGCGAGGTCGAATTTTCCAGGTTGGCGTCACGGGAGCGCAGGGAAAGCTCGTCAGGCTTTGGCCCAGAAGCGCAGCTTGGGCATCTCCTTGTTTTCAGAGCGCTGGTAGAGGAGAAGCGCTCCCAGAGCCGCCAGGACCAGGTTGGGGATCCAAGCGCCGAGAACAGCTGGCATTCGGCCACCCTGACCCAGCCCTAGGAAAAGGCTATCGAAGAACATCAGAGAGAAGAAGATGCCGATCGAAGCGGCGACGCCTCCCAACACCCCGCGCCGGGAATGCACGACTCCGAGAGGCGCGGCCATCAGGACGATGAAAAAGCAGCGTAGAGGTTCGGCGAAACTGTACCACCACTGCGTGCGGTAGGGGGCCAATTTGTGATCCGGAAGCGCGGCGTTGGTGCGGAGGTAGGTGGTGAGCTGGGGGACGCCCAGATACTCGGCGTTGTAGGACGAACTCACCACGTGCCAGGGAGTCTCGCGCCAGTCCGGGACCTCGTGGACCGGCAGATAAGTGATCGAGGCCGTGCCGAATTCGTCGTAGGCCCAGATTTTGACCTTCCGAAGGGTCCAGACCTGAGTCTCGTGATTCCAGTAGGCTTTGTCCGCCCGGTAACTTCGGAAAACCTGGTCATTATCCCATTGCCACCAGATGGCGACGAATTCCATGGGGTCGTCGGCCAAATCGACAGGAACCCGTCCGACGAACCAAGTCCGTCCATCGAGAGAATTCCGGTACATCCAGCCCTGAGACGCATATTCGTCGCGCTGGCGTCGTTTCCGGGATTCCTTTTTGCCGCGGTCATTGGCGACCTCTTCCAGGCGGTCGATAATGCCTTGACGCCGGGCTTCAGCCTGCGGCGCCCACTCGTAGTTCAGGACCGTGCAGACGAATGAAAAATAGAGGCCGGCGAACGTGACGGGGCGGAGGACGCGCAGGAGGCTTCGCCCCGAGCCGAGCATGGAGATGATCTCGTTCGAACGCGACATCTGACCCAGGGAATAGAGCAGGGACAGCAGGATCGTGATCGGCAGCACCAGCATGATCATCTGCGGGAGCTGGACGAGGTAATAGTAGGCCAGAAGTCCCAGGCCCGAGCCGGAGCTGATGAACGCGCGGCCGTTGTCGGTCAAGTCGATGATCAGCCAGATCGCGATGAAGCCGATGAAACAGAAAACGACCGGGGTCACCACTGCTCGCACTAGATACTGATCCATCAGGGAGCTGCGGTAGTAGAGGATGAGCAGCAGCGGCGGGCTCAACATCAGCAGCGTCGTCAGCAGGAGCTGAACAAAATAGGTCCAAGGAGCCGGATTCTCCCCGACCCGGCTCACGCCCAGGGCATCGACACTCGCATGCAAGTCCGAAAGCAGCCACGCGACGGCCATCGCGGCGCAGGTCAGGATCAACGCCAGGATTTGCCCGGAACGCCGCGTCCCGGTGATGAGGGAGAGAACGAATCCCACCCCGGCGATGGCGGTGGAAATGCCATACACAATGACCAGCCAGAGCGGGGTCAGCGTTCCCTCCGCCAGCGCTTCTTCGCCAGGTTCCACGCTGAGATTCAAGAGGCGCTGATCCTCCACGTAGTCCCCATTCAAGACCAAGGCGCGGAATCCCAGCACCAGCATTGCGGCCAGCGTGAAAATGCGCAGAAAGTGCACCGGGCCGTTTTCCGGGAGGACGGCGAAAAGGCGTTTCAGCATGGAGTCATTCCGGGGAGAGGAGGACAATTCGGAGGCGGGAATCCTTCAGTGAGGCCATCCCTGCGAATGCCGCCCACTCTTACAGGGGCAAAATACTTGGTCAAGTTGAGCTTTCCCGTTGAGACGCGGTCAGGGCTCGCTTAATGCTGAGAATCCGGCCCTGACCATGATTTCTTTGCGTGACTCCGCCTTATCCGGAACGCTGGCGACCGAGATGGAGGTCCTTTTCTCGGAGCGGGGAAAGCTGTCCCGCTCGTCCGATTTCGAGTTCCGGCCCGAGCAGCAGCAGATGGCGATGGCGGTGGCCGCGGCGTTCGAGGAAGGCCATCCGCTCATCGTTGAAGCCGGGACGGGCGTGGGCAAATCCCTGGCTTACCTCATGCCGGCCCTCACCTACGGCTTGGAACAGGGACGGAAAGTCGTGGTTTCGACTCACACCATCAATTTGCAGGAGCAGCTGATTCGGAAGGACCTGCCGATCGTTCGAAAACTCCTGGACCGGGATTTCAACTCGGTGCTTTTCAAGGGGCGGGCCAACTACCTCTGCCCACAGCGGCTGGCGGTGGCGCTGGCTCAGGGCGCCGACCTGTTCACCTCCACCGATTTCGCGGAGCTCCAGCAGCTCGAGGCTTGGAGTAAGAGCACGAAGGACGGCAGCCTGGCGGATCTCGATTTCAGCCCGGCGCCCCGTGTCTGGGCTCAGGTTTGCAGCGAACCGCACGTCTGCACCGGGAAAAAGTGTCCGCCGGCTTCCTGCTTCTATCAGCGGATGCGTCGTGCGGTCTTGGAGGCCAATGTCGTGGTGGTGAATCATACCCTGCTGTTCACCCTGCTGAGCTCTCAGGAGGAGCTCGATGACGGGGCGGAGACGGGCCTGCTTTTCCCCAACGATCTGGCGATCATCGACGAGGCGCACACTCTGGAGGACGTGGCCGCGAAGCAACTGGGCCTCAGCGTCACCCAGTCCAGTCTGCGCTTTCTCGTTCATCGGCTCTACCATCCTCGCACCCGTAAAGGCCTGTTCCAGCTGGCCCGGTCCATCGATGGGGTCCAGGCTGCGTCCGAACTGCTGGAGCGCATGGACGTCTTTTTTGAACGCGTCGAGCATGCCGCGCATTTCCGGGGGGCCACGCGCGAGTTTCGCGTCCGCGAGGGTGGACTCGTCGAAGACGACCTCTTTGAACCGCTTCAGCACGTGCAGAAACTCGTCGCCGAAGCCGCCGACCGGGCCGAAAGCGAAAGCGCGAAGCTGGAACTGGGCGATGTCGGAAGGCGACTTCGCGATGCGCGAATCGCGATCTCCACCTTCCTGGATGTGGCGGCTGAAGAGCACGTCTACTGGGTCGAACGCACTGGCGGAATGGACGGCCGGCCGCCGAACATCAGCCTGCGCGCTGCCCCTCTCGACATCTCCGAACGGCTCAGCGACCTCTTTTTCCGCGAGGACGCTCGTTGTGTGCTGACCAGCGCCACGCTGGGGGTAGGGGACCGCGACCTCGGTTACTTCCGGCGCCGGGTCGGGGCCAACGACGTCCGGACCCTCCAGATCGGCAGCCCTTTCGACTACGAACGCCAGATGAAACTCTATCTGGTCCGTTCGATTGCCGATCCCCGGGACGCGAAGTATGAGGCGCAGCTGAAGGACTGGATCGAGCACTTCCTGAATCTGTCGAAGGGCCGGGCTTTCGTCCTTTTCACCAGCTACCGTCTCCTCGACCGGATCGCTCAGGCGTTGCGGGCCCACATCGAGAAACAGGGCTGGGAATGCCTCGTCCAAGGACAAAGCGGCTCGCGATCGGCAATTCTCGAACGGTTCAAGAAGGCCGAGTCGGCCGTCCTCTTCGGCACCGACAGTTTCTGGACGGGAGTGGACGTTCCAGGAACCTCACTCTCAAACGTGATCATCACCAGACTCCCTTTTGCGGTGCCGGATCACCCTCTCATCGAGGCCCGGCTCGAACAGATCCAGCAGCGCGGGGGAAACGCGTTTTTCGACTACTCGGTCCCGGAAGCGGTGTTGAAGCTTCGCCAAGGCATCGGCCGGTTGATTCGCTCGAAAAAAGACGAGGGCATCGCCGTCATCCTCGACAACCGCATTCTCGGAAAACGCTACGGCAAAACGTTCCTTGCTGCTCTCCCGGACGCGGACACCGAGGTGGTGACGTGACGGAAGCGCACGCCGCGGTCCAGGACGATGGGCGGCCTTTATAGAGGTCCCCTTGAAATCAGAGCGCAGGGAAACAGCGGCATGCCTCGAAGAGGTGCCGCCTTCCGGCGCGTGAGAAAACTCGCATGTGCGCGCAGGACCATAGCAAGGTGTTCCACGCATTGGCCGGGAACAGGTAGAGGCGGTCTTCGGTCGTGTCCGCCAATCGCAGGAATCCGCGATGATCACTCGAATCCCAGATCGCGAGGGCTCCACCGGGATTTGAGTCGCGCAGGTTCAGATGAACCAAATGACACCGGCACCATGCCAGGACGCCGTCCAAGAGTCGCTCGACGGAAGTGGGAGAGCGTCCCGCCGGATGAATTGCGACCGGCCGGCCTGTTCTCGCTCCGTCCCCGGTCACTTTGAGCTCGCATCCTCGCTGCCAGAATGGCCCTGCCGCCACCGCCTGGTTTCCCACCTCCAGGACAAAGAACCGGATACCCCCTTTCACTTCGGGCAATTCGTAGAAAGCGACGACTTCATCGAATGACGGAGCTTCAGCACCGCCGGCCATGAAGCTCCAGCGATTCCATCGGGATCCAAACGCCGAGATATCATCGAGGGACGTAAGCATGTGCAGCATGACTGGGCCGCTGACGCGAGCCCGTGAGTGGGTCGAGAGGACCGCATCAGGGACGATGGATGGACACGCAGCGACGCTCATGATCATATGGAATATACGGAAAATTGAATAAATTAGAAGTGAAAACCACCGATCCCATTTGTGAGAGTCGGGACGACGATTTAGATTCCACTAGCACCATGGGAAAACCGTCGTCGGGCCTCATCGTTCGTGTTTGTCTCCTCGGCTTGCCGATCGGAATCATCCTCCTTGGCGCCGGCTCGGTTTACGTGACCGAGTTCGTCATGGCGGAGGAAGGGACGGAAACGGCCGCGCCCTTGGCTCGTCCGGGTTGGCGGGCGTCCAGCGTGAAAGCGCTAACACCGGAGAATCTGCGGGAACACGTCGACGTGTTGACCAAACGCATCGGGGAGCGGCACTCGCAGAAGTTTGCGAATCTCGAATCCACGCGTTTCTATCTCGAATCCACGCTTGGTCCCAGTAATCTTGGTTACCGGGTGCGCCAAAGGAGTTTCGAGGCCGGCGGCCAAACCTTTGCAAACGTCGAGGCCGAGCTGCCGGGGCGAAAGCTCGCCACGGAGGTCATTGTGATTGGCGCTCACTACGACTCCGCTCCAGGGACGGTCGGGGCCGATGACAACGCTTCGGGCGTGGCGGCCCTGCTGGCACTCGCCGAGGCCTTCCAGGCGCAACCGCAGGCCCGCTCGATTCGATTTGTGGGATTCGTCAACGAGGAACCGCCATGGTTCCAGACCGATGATATGGGCAGCCTACGCTACGCCCGGCTCCTCGAACGGGAAGGTGTCGACGTCGTGGCGATGATTTCGCTCGAATCGCTCGGCTACTACTGCGATGAACCCGGCAGCCAGAAGTATCCCGACCCGATCGCCGGAGACTACCCGGACCGAGGGAACTTCGTCGCCGTGGTGGGCAACCCCGCGTCACAGGTCCTGGTGGACCATGTGCACCGGTCCATGCGAATCGCGAACCGGATCCCGGTGGAAAAAGGTGTCTTCCCGGGCATCGTGCCGGGAGTCGGATGGTCGGATCACTGGTCGTTTTGGCAAACGGATACCCCCGCCGTGATGATCACCGGGACCGCCCCCTTCAGGAATCCGCATTACCACCGGCCCACCGACCGGATCGATACCCTCGATTTCGAACGCCTCAGCGCGGCGGTGGCTGCCATCCGCGAAGCGATTCAGGCCTTGGCGAATCCGGCGACCGCGCCCTGATACGCGATCGAAAAGGAGTTGCATCCCGATCGGGAGGACGCACATTCACCAATTCGCGGCGGCGGTGATACCCCCTGCCTTGCCGATCGGGGCATTAGCTCAGCTGGTAGAGCGCTTCAATGGCATTGAAGAGGTCAGCGGTTCGACTCCGCTATGCTC
>CAZCRA010000146.1:0-9838 GCA_964500945.1 uncultured Verrucomicrobiales bacterium
CGAGCGCCACGAAGGAGCGGGTGCCGCGGCAGGCCAGGCAGGGGACACCCGTCACGACTTTCATCGAGCAAAGAGGCGGGCGCGCCAGGAGGAAGGGCGTCAGGGCTGGGACGAAACGGAAGAGCAGGACGAGGACGAGGGCGAGGGCGGAGGCGGCACCGGCGATGGTGCGCAGTTTCCGTCCAGCCGGTTGCCAGGTCCAGGTCACTCCACGATGAACCAGGGATTGAGGAGGTTCTCCTTGTTGTATTGGAGCGGCTCTCCGGTCTCCCGATTGAAGACGGAGCGGCCGGCCTCGAGTGCCACGGCGTGCGCGGCAGCGGTGTCCCACTCCATGGTCGGGGCGAAGCGGGGATAGACGTCCGCGGTTCCCTCGGCGACGAGACAGATTTTGAGGGAACTGCCGGCCGAGGCCAGCTCGATCTGTTTGCCCTGCTGGCGGAGATCGTCGACAAAGGCCTCGGTTTCGGGGGACATGTGCGAGCGGCTGGCGACGACGTGGATGGTGTCCTTCGAGGTGTAGTGCGGGCCGCCGTTCAGCGCCGATTCACTGCCATCGGCGGTGATTTTCCGCGCTCCGCGCCCGGATTCGGCCAGGTAAAAGGTGCCTGTGGCGGGCTGAAAGACGACGCCGAGGACGGGGACGCCGTCGCGGACCAAGGCGATATTGACGGTGAACTCGCCATTCTTTTTGATGAATTCCTTGGTGCCGTCGAGCGGGTCGATGAGCCAGAGTTCCGGCCAGGAGGCGCGCTCGGAATAGGGGCGGGCCTTGGTTTCCTCGGTGATGAAGGGGATGCCGGGGGCGACGCGCTCGAGACCGGCGAGGATGATTTCGTTCGCGCGGCGGTCGGCCTCGGTCAGTGGGGATTTGTCCTCTTTTTCTTCGACCGAGAAGTCGCGGCGGTAGATTTCCAGGATGGCGGCCCCGGCTTCGCGGGCGACCTCGGCGACGGCTGACAGATCGGCGTTCATGGGCGGAGCAAAGCAGAGGCGGCCGGGAACACAAGCCGCTTGTGGGGGGAGCGGTGGCGGAGGAGAATCAGGCGCGCCGGAGCTGGTCCTTCACCCAGGCGAGCCCCTGTTCGGCTTCCGTGTCGTCCGGATCCTCGTCCAGCAGCTTTTCCCAGGCAGCCTTGGCGAATTCGAAGTGCTCGATGGCCTTGCTCTTATCTCCCAGCTTTTGGCGGACGAAACCGGCGTTTCCGCTGGCCTTGGCCAGGGTCGTCAGGTATTCCCCGTTCCCCGATTCCTCCCGGATCAGCTCCTGACAGACGGCGACGGTCTGTTCGAGCCGGCTGGCAGCGTCGCGGTATTTCTCCTGATCGCCGAGGAGTTTGGCGAGGGCCATGTTGTGGCGGGCGAGGGCGAATTTGTAGCGGTCGATGCCCGGTTCTTCTTCGAGGAGCTGGCGGAGAACCTCGATCGAGACGTCGATGAGCCGCAGCGCCTGCTCGGTTTCGCCGGCGTCGCGTTGAAGCGCGGCGAGGTGCCCGTAGCTCTCCGCCAATTCGAGCCGGTAGCGATGGTCGGCGGGGCTGAGCCGGACGATGCGTTGGAGAAGGGCGTGGGCGTCCGTGATCATTTCGGTCTTCCGATCGATGCGGCCCTGTTGATTCAGGCAGATTGCGAGGTGGTATTGATAATCCTCGACCTGACCATTGCGGGACACGAGTCCGGCGAAAACTTCGGCGGCCTTTTGGTAAAACTGGCGAGCCATGTCGATGTTTTTCCGGCCGAGCTGAATGGAGGCGATGTGGAGATAGGTGGTGCCCAGCAGGTCTTCGATGGCTTCGCCGCCGCCTTCGGCGTCCTCGAGTTGAGCGGTGAGTTCGTCGGCAAGGCCGGCGAAGGTCTCGAGCGCGAGGTCCGCTTCCCCGGTCCGTTTCAATAGTTCTGCTTGGCGGTGCCGGTTTTTCACGACTTGGAGGTCGTCGCCGCTGTAGCCCGGGATTTCGCGGAGGTTCTGGAATCGCGCGGTGGACTGGTCGAGAGCGTCCGAGGCGACCTCGAAGTTTCCGCGCAGGATCTCGATTTCGGCGATCAACTGGTCGATTTCGGCGACTTCGCGGGTGTAGCGTGGGGCCTCCTCAGGGGCGAGTTTGAGGCCGTTGATCGTGTCCTTGGCGAGGGCGAAGTCCTCAAGGGCGCTGGTGAGGCGGCCCTGAGTCATCTTGATTTGACCCATGAAGCGGTGAGCGCGTGCCAGTTCGCGGGCGTAGTCGGGGTCGCCGTGGTAGGTCTCCCGGAAGCGTTCGAAGTAGCGGGCAGCTTCCCGGAGGCTCGCGCGGCGTTCTTCTTGGAATCCGGGGAAATCGATGTCTCCGGCGGCGAGAACGGCGGCGAAAAACCGGTCGGCCTGGTCCTGAGAATATTTCAGGAACGAGCGGGCGCGGCTTTCCTTTTGGAGGAGTTCGCGGATATCGGCATCGGCGTTTCGGCGCAGCACATCGATTTCCGCCTCGGCGGCGAGGCGCAGGTTTTTTTCGCGTCCGAGTTCTTCGTCGGAAGCGGCCTGGAGGCGGGCGAGATCTGCCTTACGGCGGCGCTCGGCCTGATCGATTTCGACGAGAGCCATGCCGAATTTCGAGAATCCCATGAGGGCGCTGACGAGGAGGAGGATCGACGCCAGGAGGAAGATGGCGGTGGTCCCCATGAAGGTCCGCAGCTTGATGACCTTGCTTCGCACCTGGGCTTTGTGCTGGCGTTTGAGCAGCTGGACGTCCGCGTTGTGGCGGACGGTTTCCATGGCGCGGGCGACTTCGCGGAGATCGACGGGCCGGTCTTCCGGATCCAGGGCCAGGCAGCGATCCACGACGGTCCGGAGCTGCTGCTCATACTCATTCTTCGGGCCGTTCGGCCAGGTGACGTCCGGCTGCTGTTCGAGCGCGGTCGCGAATTCGACCGGATCGTCCTGCTGAAGGGCGGCGGTGGGGCTGCCTTCACGCTGGTTGCGATTCCGTTGGAAATCGCGGGAGGCCTTGTCGAGCCGCGGGAGGTGTCCGGTGAGGAGCTGGAAGGCGACGACGCCGAAGCTGTAGACGTCCCAGCGCTTGCCTTTGCCGTGGGAGAAATCGCCGGTCCGGAGTTGTTCAGGGCTGGCGTAGAAACCGGTGTCGCCCATCTCGAAGTAGTGAATTCCGGCGACGAGACCCTGGCCGAAATCGCCGAGGCGGAGATCGTAGCGGCCGGACTCGGTCCGCGGGGCAACGAAGATGTTCTCGGGTTTGATGTTGGTATGGACGACGTCGTAGCGGTGAAGGATGGCGAGGGCACCGACGAGCTGTTCGATGAGGAGCCAGGCGCTGTCGCGTTTGAGCTGGCCCATCAGGGAGCGCAGGGTGTCGGGCTGACCCGCCTGGGTACCGTAGTAATCGGTGGCATACCAGTAGGGGACCGAGTCGAGGTTGAAATCGTGGACCGGGACGAGGTGCGGCGGATTGGGTCCCAGACGGGCCACGGTGTTCAGGGCGTGACCGAGCAGGTGGGGATTCACCGCCAAGCCGTTGAGCACCTTCACGACGCGCGGGGCGCCACCGGCATGCTCGCAGAGATAAGAAGCGCCGCACCCGCCTTCGCCGAGTAGTTCGCGGAACTCGTAGCCTGGGATCTGTGGGAGACTCATCGACTCAAACTTCGGGAGGCACCCGGGCGCGCGAACCGGATGACGTTTCCGTTAGCGCGCCGCTCCCCTACCGGCAACCCCAACTCTTCAAAAGCACGCGCATCCCCTGGCAAATCGCAAGTCGCGATCGCCGGACAGGGCGGTGAAAGTCGAGGATAGCAAGTCGTTGGCGCAACGGGCGTCACGTTCATGGGGCGGAGCGCCTGGTAGGACGCAAACCGTCGCCGAAGCATTCCGGCGATCGAGCAGGAGAGGTCAGCGCCTCGGAGAGCAGCTCCGAACAATGCGTCGGCGCCGGGGATCTTCGCGCCGATTTTTGGCCTTTGGCCGATTCAAGAAGACCACGCCTGGAGCGCCTGGAGCTTCTCGAGGGCCTTGCCGTTCCGGACGGTTTCCCGGGCCATCGAGAGGCCCTCCCCCAAACTTTCGGCCAAACCGGTGATCACCAGGGCAGCGGATGCGTTCAGCACGGCCAGGTCGCTCTTCGGGCCGGTCTCTTCGCCCGACAGGATCGCCAAAAGGATGCGAGCGTTTTCCTCCGCGTCGCCGCCCTCCAAGTCATCGATCATCGCGGCCGGCAAGCCGAGCTGGGCCGGTTCGATGGTTTCGGGCGGGCTGAGCTGACCGTTTTCGATGCGGCAGACGCAGGTGGGGCCGAGGGTGGAGAGTTCATCCATGGGCTGGCCGTCGGCGGTGGTCCCGTGGACGGCCCATGCGCGTGTCCGGCCCATCCGGCCGAGGATTTCGGCGAGGACGGGGGGAAGTTTCGGTCCGAAGACGCCGACGAGCTGATAGCGGGGCTGGGCCGGATTGAGGAGCGGTCCGAGGAGATTGAACATGGTGCGCTGCCCCTGAGCGGCGAGTTCCTTTCGAACGGGCGCCACCGTCTTGAAGGCTGGGTGGTAGAGCGGCGCAAAGAGGAAACCCACTCCGGTTTGGCGCAGGCAGTCGCCGATTTCTCCGGGCGGCAGGTCGATGCGGACGCCGAGCGCTTCCAGGACGTCGGCTCCGCCGCTTTTCGAGGTGATACCCCGGTTTCCGTGTTTCACGACGACGGCTCCGGCGGCAGCGACCATGAACATGGCGGTGGTCGAGACGTTGAAGAGGTGGAGCTGATCGCCGCCGGTGCCACAGACGTCGATGGCAGGTCCTGGGAGAGAGTCGAGGTCGATCATTGGGTCGCGGGCGTGGCCGAGGAAGGCCTGCGCGAAGCCCGCGATTTCCGCCGGGGACTCCCCGCGCTGAGCCAGAGCGGTGAGGAAGGCGGCTTTCGCCTGGGTGGAGACGGATTCGTCGAGAAGGGCATCAGCGGCCGATCGGATCTGGGAAGCGTCGAGTTCGGCGCCGGATTGGGCGAGGGTGGAGAGTTCGATCATTTCAAAATGGCAAGGCGGTTGATTTCTCTGCGGGCGCGGCTCGAAAGCTTGCGGTGGCTGACGGCAGAACCTAGTGTGGAGGAAGCCAAGTTCGTCACAAAATTGAAGAAAGGAACTTTTTGGGATTTACCTCCCTGCGGTCAGAATTTTTGGATTGCGCGGCCCTTTTCTTCAACTTCTGCGTTGCTCATTGGTCACTGAGCTCGCTCAGCTCCCGCTTCGCGCCTTGAGGTTGAAAAAAATGACTCGCGTACTTTTACAATGAACTTGGCTTTCACCACACTAGGCTGACTACATCGCCTCGCCAGGGCCTGTAAACCGCTTTTCTCATGCCGCCTCACGATTCAGACGCACCTTTGCTCAGTGGTCATTTGCTGCTGGCGGCGCCCGATCTGCTCGAACCCACGTTCCGGAGGACGGTGCTCTTGATTACGAACCACGGCGCGGACGAAGGGGCGTTGGGATACGTGATGAACCGGCCTTTGGGAAAAACCGTCGTCGATTTGCTTCCCGAGGCCGACTTCCCGCTGCTCGCCGACGTGCCGGTGTATTTGGGCGGGCCAGTCAGCCAGGAGCACTTGACCTTCGCGTCACTGGCCTGGGATTCGAAATCCCGGCGTCTTCGTTACCAGACGCATCTCTCAGCGGTGGAGGCACAGCAGCTCAAGCAGGAAGGAGTGGTCGTCCGGGCCTTCGTCGGCTACTCGGGATGGGCCGAGGGACAGCTCGAGCGGGAACTGGAGGAGAGCGCGTGGATTGTGAAACCACCGGTGCCGGATCTTTTGGTGGGCGGAAAGACCGGGGAAGAGATCTGGGGCAAGCTGATCCGGGACGTGAGTCCGCTCCACCGGCTGGCAGCCGACATGCCCGATGATTTGTCTTTGAATTGATGGGGCTCGACCCGCGACGGCGGGGCAATCGTAAGAAGGGGTTGGCGGTCCGTTGGAAAGAATGCGGTCGCGTGACCGTCTATTGATGCGGAAACGGCGCGTTTGCTGCGGTCTGCGGACTGCTGTAGGGTGCGTTTCTCTTTCGAAAACCAGATCATGTCACAAGACAACAACCAAGGTCCCGAGGATCCCCGGAACAAAGGGGAAGGAAATTTCAACTGGCGCGGCATGCTTCTGCTGATGATCGCGCTGATGCTCTTCGGGCTGGCGTTCCTGCCGTCCATGAGCCGGCAAGCCGTCGGAGGAGCGCGGGTGAGCTACCCGGAGTTTCGGAAGCTGCTTCAGAATGGCGAGATCGTGGCGGACGAGCGGCGTCCGCTAACCATCGTGGAGTCCGAAGGCAAGAAGCGGACGGTGATCACTGGCTATCACTTGGCGGAGGACGGCCCCGAGGGCGACGGGATGGCCCGTTTTCAGACCGTCGTGAATCTCGCCTTCGTGAAAGACGATCTCTGGAACAACCTCACGAACCAGAGTGCCGCTGGCGCTGGACCAGCTGGAGAAGCGATTCTCACTTCCCAAGGAGAGAAGCTGGCTGACTACGTCAATTTCGAGGTCGAAAACAACGTCCTTCCGACGCTGATGATCAGCCTCTTGCCGATTCTTCTGCTGCTGGCCATCATTTATGTCCTCTTTCGCCACCAGATGAAGATGGCGGGCCGCGGCGCCATGAGTTTCGGCAAGAGCCGAGCCAAAATGATGTCGCTCGACAAGAAGAAGATCACGTTCAAGTCGGTCGCCGGCGTCGAGGAAGCCAAGGAAGAGGTGTGGGAAATCGTCGATTTCTTGAAGGACCCGAAGAAATTCCAGCGTTTGGGCGGCCGCATTCCGAAGGGGGTGTTGATGGTCGGGCCTCCGGGAACGGGGAAGACATTGCTTGCCCGGGCGATTGCGGGGGAAGCGGATGTGCCGTTCTTCAGCATTTCGGGGTCGGATTTCGTGGAGATGTTCGTTGGTGTGGGGGCCTCACGGGTCCGCGACATGTTCGAGCAGGGGAAGAAAAACGCACCCTGCATCATTTTCATCGATGAGATCGACGCCGTCGGCCGGCACCGAGGCCACGGGTTGGGTGGGGGTCACGACGAACGTGAGCAGACCCTGAACGCGCTCCTCGTCGAAATGGATGGGTTCGATGCAACCGAGGGCGTCATCATCATCGCGGCCACGAACCGGCCGGACGTCCTGGACCCTGCGCTTCTGCGACCGGGTCGTTTTGACCGGCAAATCACGGTCAATCTGCCGGATGTGAAGGGGCGGGAGGAGATTCTGCACGTCCACGCGAAAAAGATCAAACTGGCGAGCGGCGTCGACATGGGTGTGATCGCGAGAGGCACTCCAGGCTATTCCGGGGCCGAATTGGCGAACGTGATCAACGAAGCGGCACTGCTGGCGGCGCGTCGCGGGCAGAAGGCGGTGACCACCCAGGATTTGGAGGAGGCGCGTGACAAGGTCCGCTGGGGCCGGGAGCGGCGGAGTTTGGTGATGAGCGAAAAGGAGAAGGAAACGACGGCCTACCACGAGGCGGGGCACGCGATTCTTCTGGAGCTTCTCGAGCACACCGAACCGCTGCACAAGGTGACCATCATTCCGCGCGGGCCATCGTTGGGATCGACCATGTGGCTGCCGGAAGAGGACAAATACAACCTTCGGAAGCTCGAGGTGCTGGACAACCTGGTCGTGGCCATGGGGGGGCGCGTGGCGGAGGAACTCGTGTTTGGCGACGTCACGAGCGGGGCCAGCGGCGATATCCGGATGGCGACAAACCAAGCGCGGAAGATGGTCTGCGAATGGGGAATGAGCGATGAGTTGGGCATGGTGGAATATGGTGAGCACCACGAGCATCTCTTTCTCGGCAGGGATGTCGGTTCCGGGCGTAATTATAGCGAAGCCACAGCGCAAATGATCGATCAGGAGGTGAAATCGATCATCGACACCTCCTATCAGAAGGCGACGCACCTGATCACCACGCACCGGGACAAGCTGGATGCGATCGCTCAGGCGTTGCTGGAATACGAGACGCTGGAGGGCCATCACATCCGCGAGATCATGGAGACGGGACGGCTCCAGAATCCGCCTCGCAGCCCACGTCCACCGGCGCTACCGGCCGAAACGACGACAACTCCCGAAGGTCCGGCAGATCCGGAAGCCGATGGGGAGTTGCCGGGAGGCCTTCAACCCGTGGGTGCCTGATCGTCTGGTGCCCACGCTTCGAGTTAACAGGCTGTTGAAAAACCCTGCACCGCGCCGAAGAGACTCGTTTGGTTCGGAAGAAGTCAGGCTGCGCAGGGTGGCGAGGATCTCTTCCCTGGCGGGCGCAAGTCCCTGAAGTGCAGGGCGGCGTTGCTCGTCGCTCACTGGGCTCGCCCAGATCGCTCCTTCCGCCTTGCCCTGGACTCCAGGGCCTTTGCGCGGCACGGCACCGGATTTTTCAACAGCCTGCTAAGCGCGAAAGGTCGCGTTCGCGCGGGCTATGGGTTTGCCGGCGACTTTTTCCGCAGAATCGGCTCATGAGTGGCAACGCGGCAGAGATGTGGTAAAAAAGGCTTTCCGTGCAAGATTGTGTTTGGCATGCTTCGCCCGGCTGGTTTCCGGGCGGGAATGCCGCACTTCAAGCTTACTCGAAACCTCTATTTCCATGTCCCCATGCCGGCTCTGATCGTCCAAATGTCCGATGGTGAAGAGAAAGCGTTCTCCTTGGCGCAGGAGAAGCTGACGTTGGGAAGGAACCCGCGCAACGACATCCCGCTGCGGGACAGTTACGTGTCGGGTTATCACGCGGAGCTTCGCCGGGGGCCGGACGGCCGCTACGAGGTGGTCGACCTGGGTTCGCACAACGGGACGATCGTGAACGGGAAGCTCGTGCAGAAGTGTTTTTTGGGGGATGGCGACCGGATCGTGTTCGGGATGCTCGAGAGCCGGTTTGCGACGGTCGAACCGGCCGGTGCCGTGGCCCCATCGAAGACGAAGCCTTCGAGCGGCACGGGTTCGAAAGAGGAAGTGACCGACGCGACCCAACTGATTCGTCTGCACCCCAGCTTGGCCAAGGCCGCCAGTGATCTCAAGAGCCACATGAAGACGCTGGTCGAGGAGGAGAAGACCGTGCTGGCGTTGAAGGAGCGAAAGGGCGATCTGGAGAAGGTGCAGACCGAGCTCAAGGACCTCCGCAGCGAGCTCGAGAAGCTCCGAAAGGAAAAGGCCGAGGCCCTGGAATTGACGGCCTCGCGCGACAAGGTCGAAGCGGAACGCAAGGAAGCGGCAGAAAAACTGGCCAAGACTCAGGGCGAAATTCGCGAGGCGGAGACACGCCGGAAGTCGATCTTGGAGCAGGAGGAGAAGCAAAAGGCGGCGCTGCAGAAGGTCGAAACGGACCTCGGGACGCAGCGCAGCGAATTGGAGAAGCTCAAAGGGGCCGTCGCAGCCGCGCGGAAAGAGGAGGCCGAAGCCTCGGCAGAGCTGAAACGGAAGCTGGATGAAATGCAGGCCGAACTCCGAAAGACGACGGCCGAGAACGATGAGCAGAAGAGGCAAATCGTCGCAGCTCGCGATGAACTCAGTCAGGCCGATGCCAAGGTCGCGGCGCACCGGGCCGAGGTGGAGGATCTCCAGCGCAAGGAGCGATCGCTGACGGAGCACCTTCAAATGCTCAACCGGCAGCGTTTCCTGGCCGAACGGGAGTCGACGGCCGGGACTGGCGAGTCCTGACGTTTTTGGGGCAATGCCAACCCGCGACGTCCCGAAACGGCTCGAGTCTTTCTCTGATTCGGCGGAGATTCCGTTGCGGCCGGCTGTGCAGCGTTACCGGCTCGAGGACGCTAACCGGGCACTACGGGAGCTGAAACACGAGGCGGTGCGGGGCGCGAAGGTGCTGGTCATTGACGAGCCGGAGG
>CAZCRA010000147.1:0-9788 GCA_964500945.1 uncultured Verrucomicrobiales bacterium
ATGCGCAGCCTCAGGACGACCCTCGGGATGTGTGGCCTGATCTCTTTTTTCGTGGCGCGGATCATCCGGATTACATTCTCGAGTCCCTCATCGAGGGTGCGGGCAGGGACGGGCCACTCGGGTTGTCGCTGCTGGCGAGCCCGGCGGAACCGGATACGACGGTGAGCGTGGGGGTGGCGGATTGGGCGGCATCGGGGTGGGTTCGGGCGCAGGTGCGGATCGATGGTGAATGGGAGGACCTGCGTGCGGAGGGAGCCGGAGTGGTGGACGACGGGACGGCGCTTTCCCTCCCGGCGGATCTGAACGGAGACGGCATAGGGGATGCCTTTGCGGGACGCGATGAGGAGGATGACGGGGATGAGTTAGTGGCCTTCGAGGAGTATCGCGGTTTGATCGTGGGCGGGAGGCACCGGCGGCTTTCGTCTGGCCGTCGGGATGTGTTTCTGCTGGACCACGCTTCCGAGCTCGATGCGGAAGAACGGGAAGGCCTGGTTGAGGCGCTCGCGCTCGAGGGAATCACGATCCACTTCCTGGAAGACGGCGAGCACCTAGGGGAGCGGATTCGGGAAATCGTGCCGGTTTTGGTCATCGAACGTTTCGAGGACTCGGCTTGGCCGGCCCTTCTGAAAATTGAGGATCCGGCCTTGCAAGCGGAGGCTTGGAGATCGCTCCGGCCAGGCCCGGGCCTGCAGACCCTCTTTGTCCCGGAGGACGAGCAGGTGGCGTCGCTGACCCAGGACCTCATGAGGGTGCTTGGCGTGGGAGACGCGAGCAGGGAATCGCCATGAATGTTTTGACCACGATTTCGCTGGCGGTGTTGCTGGCTGGCGTTGCCTTTCTAGACGGTTGTCAATTCTTGGCTTCCGAGCCCGAGCCTGGGGATCTGAAGGCGACGTGGCTGGTGTTCGACGAACCTGAGATCAAGGTGGGCGAAAGGGTGCCGTTGGTCGTTACCATGGTGCTGGCGAACGAGCGAGGGGGAAGCGTCCGGGTGCCGGTGGACCGCTTTCCAAGCGGGGCTTGGGCGTTCGAAGGTGAGCCAGGGCAGACGGTTCAAGCGCTGCCAAAGGTGTTGAAGGAGAGTGAGGAGGCGGTGGCGGTCTGGGTTTTGCCGGGCGGCCTGCCGGCGGGCCGGTATGAGATCGGGAGGATGGCGGGGCCGGACTTGGAGGCCGCGCCGGCGCGGATTGCCGTGGAGCCGGGGACGTTGGCTGAACCGGAACGCCTGCGCTACGAGGGGCTCTACGCGAAATCGAGCGGGCAGCTGGATGGTTTCGTGGCCGAGGTTCTGGAGGCCTGCGATGCCGGGACGGCGCCGCCGAGCAGCCGGTTCATTCTGGCCGAGATGCTGGAGAGTGCCGGTCGGCGGGCCGAGGCACGGGAGCAGTATGAGCGTTTTCTGGAAGAGACTTTCGACGATGGTCCGGTGCCCGCGTGGTTGCGAAGCCGACTCGACGATTTGGAATCCCCGCTTAAGTCCGATGAGTGATCGTCCGAAACCCGACTACCTTTTCGACATCGGAAACGTGATTCTGTTTTTCGACTTCAGGATTTTCGCGCGTGCGGTCGCGCCATATTGCGAGTGCGACGAGGAGGGGTTGATGGGTCTGCTCCGTGATCCGACGCACGAGATGGAAGCGCGTTCGCTACCGAAGGACCACTTTTTGGAAAAGGCGTTCGAACTGACGGGTTACCGGGGCGACCCGGCGTTTTTCGTGAAGTCCTGGCAGGAGATCTTCACGCCGAACCTTCCGGTCATGGACTGGATTCGTCGTTTGGACGAGGCCGGGCATCGCTTGTGTCTGCTTTCGAACACCAACCAACTGCACGTGGACCACTTTCTGCCGACGTATGCCGAGACGTTCGACCGATTCGACGGGCATGTGTTCAGCCACGAGGCCGGGTATGCCAAGCCGGAGCCGGAAATTTACGATCTGGCCGTGGAAACGCTGGGTCTATCGCCGGAGGAGACGTTTTACCTGGACGACAAACCGGAAAACGTGGCGATGGGGCGTGAGAAAGGATTCCAAGCGGTGCTCTACGAGGGGCAACCGGTTTGGAACGCGCAAAATGACGGGTGAGGGACGGCCCGAAGGGTCAGTCTTCGATCCAGGCGGCCGGCGTCGGGGCCTCGGCCATTTTCTTGGCCTGGGCCAGCTGCGATGCGTCGAGCTGGTTTTCGAGCGCGGTGGTGAGCTGCTTGGCGGGTTCGTAGCCCTGGCTCAGCGCGAATTGGGCCAGAGCGTAGGCGCGAACGGGACTCTGGCGCACGCCTGCTCCCTGAGCGAAGAGGGAGGCAAGCCGGGTGTGTGCCCTGAGATGGCCCTGACCGGCGGACATGGCGTAAAGCTTCGCGGCCGTGCGGTAGTCCTGGCGCAGGCCCGCGCCCTGTTCGATGAGGGTGCCCAGGTGGTATTGGCAGCCCGGGTCACCGGCGTTTGCGCCGCGTTGGAACCAGGCTCCGGCGGCGACGAGATCGCGAAGGGTGCCCGCGCCACTCTGGTAGTAGACTCCAACCTTCTGCATCGCGACGGCTAAATCGGCGCCCGCGGCCTGAAGGAAATAGGCAAAGGCCTTCGAGATATCTTTTTCGACAACCCTGCCCTGCTCGAAGAAGATGCCCACGTTGAAGGCGGCGACGGAGAAGCCGTTGGCGGCTGCGGACTGGTAGTATTCGAGTGCCTTCGCATCGTCCTGGTCCACGCCGGTGCCCTTCTCGTAGAAATTTCCGAGTTTGCTCATCGACACCGCGTCTTTGGCCTTCGCGGCGGCTTGGTAGTAGGTGACGGCTTTCGTCAGATCTTGATCGACGCCCATGCCGTTCTCATACATCGCGGCAAGGTTCCGGTTGGAGAGGGCTCCGCCTTTTTCGGCCCCCTTCTCGAACCAGGTTCGGGCGGTTTCGAGATCCTGGTCCGGCTGGCTCATCGCCCGCTGTCCAAGCGTTTCGATGGCTCCGAGGGAACCCAGGCCAGCGGCCTGTTCGAGGATGCGGTCGGATTTGGCTTTGTCGGGACCCGGTCCGTTGTCGGCGGCCCAGAGTTTCGCCAGGGTGAAAGCGGCTTCGGCATCGCCGGCTTTGCTGCCTTCTTCGAGAAGGGCGACGGCCTTGTCGAGATCCTGCTCGACACCCACCCCGCGCGTGTAGAGAGAAGCGAGGTTCCGGCGAGCAGGAGCGAAATCCTGGACTTTAGCTTTCTCCAGCCAGGAGAGGCCCTCGTCGATCTTCGACTGGTCCCCTTGGGCGGTGCGGATCAGGAGGGTGCCGAGGTTGTTCATGGCGTTCGGGTGGTTCTTTGCGGCCGCTTCGCGATAGAGTGCTTCCGCCTTTTCGGGGTCGGACTCGGCGCCGACGCCGAATTCGGACCAGAATCCGAGGGCAAAGGTGGCGTTCAGGTCGCCTCCAGAGCTGAGTTTTTCAAACTCGGCCCGCGCGGCGGCGACATCGCCGGTTTTCTGGAGGTCATCCATGGCTTTTTTCACGGCAGCGGAAGGGTTGGGGAGGTTATCGACGGAGAGGGCCTGGCCATGGACGGCTCCGAGGCTCAGGCAGACAAGGAGAAGGGGTAGGATTTTTCGCATGACGAAACGCATGAGTTCAGGGTCAGGTCCGGAGGCTGGCCACCTTGTCTGAAGGATGGCGGTGGGGCAAGGACAAAGGCGGGATTCAACGGGTGGAGGAGAAATCAATCGCCACGAATGATTTACATTGACACGATGGGTTCAGCATGGTGGGGTCGGGCTAATGCATGCAAAAATTCAACGCGCATTTGTTGTTAGTCTTATCTGGCTCGCCGTGGGTGGGATTGGCAGGGCCGCACTTCTCGAATTTGGCAGCGGTGGCGCCGGCGGAAGTGGGGATTGGGACACCGCCACGGTGAACTGGTTCAACGGATTGACGGATCAGGCGTGGAGCAACGGGGGAAACACCGCGCAGTTTGGTGGGACGGCCGGCACGGTGACGATGACCGAGGCCATTCAGACAGACAGCGTGACGTTCACGGTTGGTGGGTATGAGATTGCGAGTTCGGGTGGAGGATCACTTGACGACGACGGTGGAACGCTATCGCTGGTGGCTCCCTCAGGTTCGGGAACGACGACCACGATCAGTGGGACAATCGGGGGCACGGGAGCCTGGGAGTGGAGTTATGATGCGGCGAACACTCCGTTTACGGGGACCCTGAATCTCACCGGCGCGAACACGCGGAGCGGGGATCTGACGCTGAACTCTCCGACCAACGACAAGACCAACTCACGGACGGTGGTTCGTTTCAATAGCGTTTCCGCCCTGGGCGACACGTCGAACACCGTGATTGTCAACAGCAAGACGCATTTGGCTGCCGAAGCAGATCTCACGCTGGCTCACACGGTGAGTTTCAGCGGTGGGACGCTCACGGCGACGACGGGCAACACGATCACGATCGACGATGCCTCTCTGCTGTCCGGTGTTGTTCGGGCTTTTGGAGGGAATGTGTCCGGTGGGACGATCGAAATGACTGATGTCCTTGGTGCGCCGACCTCTGGAACAACCGAGATTCAAAGCGGTATCACCTTGGACGTTGCCAATGCGGCGGCGCTAGGGGACTCGAACACGAAAGTCGAGTGGGAGGGGGGCAGTGGCTCGCAGAGACTGTTGGTCAGTGGAACCTCGACCTATGAGGGCGACTTCATTGCGGAGCGTCTTTCGGGGAACAACGAGTCGCACCTCGAAGTGGCCAGCGGAGTCACCTTCACGCTGACAGGGGATCTCAATCAGCAGGGTGGAGGTAACTCAAACGGGCGACGACCAATCTTCGTTAAGAAGGGCGACGGCATCTTTGTCCTCGAGCGAGCTGGCGGCTCCACCATGCCGGTCGAGACCGGAACGGGCGGCGTTCGGGTCGACGCCGGGACGCTCGTGGTGGCTAACACTTCGGGTTCGGCCACTGGCAACGGTTACACCCGGATCATGACGGGAGCGACGCTAAACTCGCGGACAGGTAGCGTCATCGATCCCAACAACTCTACGGGCACGGACGACGATGCCGTGGCCATTTTTGGCGGGACACTGGCGCCGGGTGAAAGCATCGGTGACCTGACGATCGGGAATTCGACGGACCTCGACGACGTTCTCACGATTGGTGGCAACGACGGGACCACGGATTACGGTGGGACCTTGGAGATCGAACTGGACGGTGCGACGAGTGATTTCGTCGAAGTTTACGGCACGCTCATTCTAGACCAAGGGCTGGATTCGGTGCTGCGGCTGGAGAATTTCGGGAGTGGAGCGACGGCGGATTTCGAGTATGTGATCGCCAGCTACGACACGCTGCAGGGAACCTTCGATCAAATCGTGAACCACACGGGGTTGTCGCTGGACACGACGTTTGGGACGGGCGGGATCGACTACGACTACCTGGGGAACAGTGACATCGCCGTTCGGTTGACGGCGACGGTGATTCCGGAGCCTGGAGCCGTGGGTTTCCTGGTCCTCGCGTTGAGCGGCCTAGCCCTTCGCCGGCGCAGGCGCTGAGGGGGCGGGAGTTGTTTTCAAATGACGTTGCGCGAGAAGGGCGGCGTTGATTCGGAGAACTCCCCATGATTTGATGGGGGCATGCGAAACCCGGTCCTGTTTGTCTGCTCCCTCTTTCTCTTTGCCGGTTCTGCCCCTGCCGCTGAGGAGGCGACTCTACCCGATCACTACACCCTAGGGAAACGTTCCCGGGACGGCATTGGGAAATTCTACATGGGGAGAGAAATCTCCCAGGTGGTGGGGCATGCGGCGATCCGGTGGCTGGAGCGGCCCGAGCGGGAGCGGGAGGAATTGCCAGACAAGGTGGTGACGAATCTGGAGCTGAGACCGGGCGACACGGTGGCGGATGTGGGAGCCGGGAGTGGCTATTTCACCTTCCGGATGGCCGAGAAGGTTCCGGAGGGACGGGTGATCGCGGTGGACATCCAGGAAGCGATGCTGAATTTCATCGGGCTCCGGGCAAAGTCGAAGGGCGTGGAGAATGTCGAGACGCTCAAGGGCGAGGTGGACGACACGCGGCTGCCTGAAGGGGAAGTGGACGTGGTTCTGATGGTGGATGCCTATCACGAGTTTTCCCATCCGCGCGAGATGATGGAGTCGATCGTTGAGGGGTTGAAGCCGGGCGGACGCGTCGTGCTGATCGAGTATCGCGGAGAGGATCCCAATGTGCCGATCAAGCCTCTGCACAAAATGACGCAGGCGCAGGTGAAGAAAGAGATGGACGCAGTCGGGCTGACGTGGAAGGAAACGCGGGATTTTCTGCCCAGCCAGCATTTCATGGTGTTTGAGAAAGATTGAAGAAGGGCGTCGGTGAAAGGAACAAGATGTCAAAATCAGTGCGACAGTTTTTAGGGATGAAGCGTTCTCTCGTTCTCTTTTTTGGCTGGCTGCTTTTTGCCGCCGGCGGTTGGGCTGCGGGGCAGCCGAATATTGTCATCATGATGGTCGATGATCTGGGGTATTCGGATTTCGGCTGTTACGGCGCGGAAATCGAAACGCCGAACATCGACGCGTTGGCCGCCAACGGGCTGCGGTTTCGAAATTTCTACAACACCGCGAAATGTCATTCGTCGCGGGTGTCACTCTTGACCGGCCTGTACTGTGATCAGGCGGGAAGCGAAGCCCTGAACCGCGGCGTCACGATTGCCGAGGTGTTAGGGAAGGCCGGTTACGCCACGATGATGGCCGGTAAATGGCATTTGCATCGTGAGCCCACGGACCGTGGGTTTCAGCGGTATTTCGGGCATTTGTCAGGGGCGACGAATTTCTTCACGGGCGACGACACGTTCCGGTTGAATGGAGAGCCGTGGGACGCGTTCGATGACGATTTCTACACCACGGATGCTTTCATCGATTACGCCAAGGGGTTTTTGAGTAACCACCTGGATGCGTCTCCTGAACAACCGTTCTTTCTTTACGTGGCTCACAACGCGCCTCACTACCCGCTGCACGTTCGGGAGGAGGATTACCGGAAGTATGAGGGACGCTATGACGCGGGCTGGGACGTGGTTCGTCAGGCCCGATATCGGCGACAGATCGAGTCGGGATTGATTCCGGAGAGTTGGGCGCTTTCTCCCCGGCCGGTGAATGTTCCGGCATGGGATGAATTGACGGAGGAGGGAAAGGCATGGGAGTCGCGGCGGATGACGGCCTTCGCGGGCATGGTGGACCGGATCGATCAGACGACTGGCGAGTTGGTGGCGTTTCTGAAAGAGCGTGGAGTTTTCGAGAACACCCTGATCCTGATTTGTTCAGATAACGGGGCCTGCCCCTTCGACCGGACCCGGGGCGCTGAGTTCGAGCCCTGGGATCCGCGCTCTTATTGGTGTTACGATACCGGATGGTCGCATGTGGGAAACACGCCGTTCCGATTGCATAAGCAAAATCAGCACGGAGGCGGGATTTCGTCGCCGCTGATTGCCCACTGGCCCTCGGGAATCACGGTCGAACCGGGATCGGTCACGGCGCAGCGAGCGCACCTCATCGATTTCATGGCAACGGCGATCGAGGTGGCGGGCACCGAGTATCCGGAATCATGGCCGGGGATCGATCTCGAACCCTTGCAGGGAAAATCGCTGGTGCCGGTTTTCCAGGGTAAAGAGCGCGAGGGGCACGAGCGATTGTATTTCTATTTTGGTCAAAACCGGGCGGTTATCGATGGCGATTGGAAACTGGTGACGCACAGTGCGTCGTCCTGGGAGCTGTATCATCTGGCGGACGACGGGACGGAGATGAACGACTTGGCGGCGCGCCATCCCGAGCGGGTGGACGAGTTGTCGGCGTGGTGGTTCGAGATGGCGGAAAAGGTGGACAGGCTGAAGCCGGGCGCCAGGAAGCGACTTTCCGGGAGAACGCCACCCCTTCTGCAGAAGGACGGACGACCTGAACAGCGGTAGGCGCTGTGCACCCGGAGGGGATTGGACGCGTGGGGCCGTTTGAACGTTTTTCGCCGCTTTCAGCGGTAGATGCGGTCCTTTGGATTGCCGCCGGACATGATGTAGGCGACGACGTCCCGGACTTCATCGGCGTTGAGAGCGTTGAAGAGACCCGGGGGCATTTGAGAGACGGGGGTGTCTTCGATTTTGGCGACATTGGCGCGGTTCACTTCGATCAGCTCCGCTTCGGCGGCTGGAGGGTAAACCTCAAGGGTTTCTCCGCGATCGACGACAAGGCCGGTCATCACGGAGCCGTCGACCATTTGGAGGGTTTTGGTGCTGTATTGATCGGAGATGACTTTGCTGGGCTCGACGATGGATTCGAGCAGGTAGTTCACATCGAACTTGGCACGGACGCTGGTGAGGTCCGGGCCGATGTCACCGCCTAGTCCGGCGAAGCGGTGGCATGAAGCGCAACCGATGGCGTGGAAGAGGCTGCGACCGTTTTCGAAGGAAGCCTTCCGAAGACGTCCGCTGCTCGTGGCCGCGGAGAGGCCTTCCATGGTCCAGATCTGGGCAGGTCCCTTTGGGGGCTTGATAGCGAAGTCGGGGGCGGGATTGAAATTTTCGCCCGTGACGTCGGCAAGTGCTTCGCGGGTCTCGTTATCGCAATAGCCGAGGGCTTCAGCGCGGAGGTTGGCCAGGAAATTCGTGTAGCTGGCGCCTCCCTTGAATTTTGCGGCTTCGTTTAGGAACTGGAAGTAGGCGCGGCGCTGCCCGAGGGTCCAGCCGTCCTTGAGATTCCGCAGCATGAAGGCGTAGCCGATTTCCCGGGAAGGAGGATGTTCGGCCAGCATGGCCTGAATGACACGTCCGTAGTTTTCGTTCCGGCTGGCCAGCTCGGACCAGTTTGGGATCTCGGGTTTGCCCCGGTTTTCGATGAGATCCATCCCTTTCGCGATGACGTTGGGAGCGCGGAGATGGACGAGGACACGAAGCAGTTCGGTGTTCACGTCGCGGTTCGTGTGAGGGAGGTGGAAATCGAGAGCATCGATGATCGCCAGGCGCTGGACGTCCGAAAGCTCACCGAGCCGAATGAAAACGAGGGCATAGGCTCGGAGAAGGCCGAGGAACTGATCGTCGGTCAGAGAATCGAGATCGATCTGGAGGAGTCCATCGATGAGTTCTTCCCGGAGGGATTCATCACCGACGCGTGCCAGAGCCACGGTGCCCGTGATGCGTGTTTGCGGATTGACGGTCTTGGTGACCTTTTCGGCCCACTGATCCACGGGTTGGGATTCGATGGCGATTCGCGCCGCGTGACGGATGAAACGGTCGGGTGATGAGAGATGCGGCCACACCACGCGAAGCGCGGACGCGTGGGTGCGACCGTGGAAGGACTCGAGTTTGCGGCGGAGCAGACGTGCCTTCGCGGCTTCGGGTGTATCGGCGGCCGGAATGGGGTCGGTGGATTTCGTGCCGGTGTATCGGATGCGATAAAGGGCGGACTGAGTATTTCGACCGCCTGTCGTGAAGTAAAGAGCGCCGTCGGGGCCTGCGGCTGCATCGGTGAATGGGAGGGGTGAACCGTAGCAGAATGGCTCGGCGCGGCCAGTGTAACTGGCACCGTTGGGCTCCAGGTGGATGGCGTAGAGTGTTCCGAAAGTCCAGTCGAGGGCGAAGAGGGCGTTCTGGTAGTGGCCGGGGAATTCGAGATCCTGACCTGTTAGCAGGCCGGTTGGGGAGCCCGGGCCGATGTCGACGACGGGCGGCAGGCTGTCCTCGTAGTAGGCGGGCCATTTGCCGGTGCCGCTGCGCCACCCGAAGTCCGACCCACTGACCACGTGGCAGATCCGGGTGGGGCGATACCACGGCATGCCGAGGTCCCACTCCATGTCGGC
>CAZCRA010000148.1:0-9693 GCA_964500945.1 uncultured Verrucomicrobiales bacterium
TATCGATCGACTTCGGCGCCACCTGGCGTCAGGCCGATCTCGGCCAACCCGCCAATCGCCTGGCCTGGCAGCGCTGGAGCCTCGACGGCATCCGTCTTCCCCTCCCCGGTTACTACGAAATCTGGGCCCGCGCCGTCGACGACCACGGCGTCAGCCAGCCCATGGTCATCCCGGGTTGGAATCCGAAGGGCTACCTGAATAACGCCTGCCACCGCATCGCCGTCCAAGCCATCTGACTGATGATTCGCTTCTTGCAAACCATTGCCCTCATCCTGGCCATCGCGGGTCTCACTCTGTCGGAGGAATCCAAACCGCCGGCCCCGCAGGTGGATCCACTGACCGGCATGATCATCGCCAAGGATTGGGAGCTCGTGCGCGCTCACTGCATCGCCTGCCATTCGCCTCAACAGTTCCTCCGCCAACGCGGCACCCGCCAAACCTGGCAATCCGTCGTCGATTGGATGCAGAAAGATCACGGTCTCGTCTGGCTGACCGATCCCGAAACCGAACGGCGCATCGTCGATTACCTGACAACCCACTATGCGCCCGACCCGGGCAACTACCGCCGCGCCCCCATCCCGGCAACCCTGCGCCCACCCAACCCCTACGTCAGCGCCATCGAGAAAGCTCTCGACGCCAGGCCCCGGGTCCAATGACAGGCTCTTCGACAGCACTCAAGCGGGGGGGGGGTGACGCAGGAGATGGAAGGTCCGAATTGGACGCTTCGCTCGGCCTTGGCAGCCTATGTCCGCCGCCGACCCCAACCCCGGCCATGCCCTAGCCCTTTCCGGCGTAGCGGAATTCGTAAGAATTTCGTCCGAACCAACTTTTCCAGAAAAACCCGCCGAAATTGAACGCTTCGCTCAGCCTTCGGCACCCTCTGTCCGCTCCGCTTCGCTATCGAAAAAAGGTAAAACCACCAGTTGCCTTTTTTCCGCGCAAATCCATTATATAACCTGGTCTACACGGTCCCCATGAAAACACGAACTCCACAACGAGGCATCGACCGCCGCTCATGCGATATAGCGCATGATACAGCGCAAGGGTTAAGGCTGGTGATGTCGTGGAGTGATGTGAACTCCGCGGCCGTTCTCCTCCGGGAACGAGGATACAGCCTCACGGGAATCTTTCTTTTCCCCGCCTGAGGGCTCGCCCTATTGACCTTCAGGCGAAGCGCGGAACGCACGTGAATATCAAGACGCCCCCGTTTCCGGCGGGAGCTGTCATTTGGCCATACAACTTCGCAGGCGTGGCGAAGACGCGGTGACCGTCCCCGGTTCCTCCAGGAACAATTGACGGCTCCGCGACGGGATCGTATCGACGCAGCAATCTCTCGGGTGGGAGCGATTGGATACGAGTCCGGCCGCCTCAGACCACCTTGGCGGCCTTTGGACCTCGACCCCATTCTCCTGCGTGGCCGATAAATGACGGCATCCGGAACCCGCCGGTTCAATCCCGGCAACCCCCGAAAAGCGATCAACTTCCCCTGAAACGATTCGCTGCCCAGGCGATAATGACCTGCCCGGGCACGTGACCAGCTTCAGGTGATCTCGACCGTTTTTCGACCGGGACGTGCAACCGCGTTGATTCCCCCTCATCCCCATTGAATGCTTCCCCGTGAACGATGTCGTTCTATGGAATCGGCTCCGTGCCGGTTCAACGGGAGACGAGGTGGCCGCCATGCTGGATGCTTTGGCGGAGGCTCCCATCGCCCCTCGCGCACCCCTCTTCGGCGCCGTCCTGCCGCTCCTGCAGCACGAAAGCGCTAACGTCCGCCGAGGCGCGATTCGCTTCCTCACCGGAGCTGACGGCCATTTTGCTCGAACCGAGGCCGCCCGTGCTCTCGACGATGAAATCCCCGACGTCCGCTCCTCCGCCACCAGCACGTTTGTCCATTCCATCCGCAGGGATCCCGACCGCTTCCTTCACGCGCTGTTCCACCGCCACTCCGACGTGCGAGAAATCGCCCTTGCTCTGACAGAACACCTGCCATCCGCCTGGCAAGCCGCCTACCTCTTCGACGATCCAGGCGCCGACCCGGCCAATCTCCTCGAAGTCCTCACCGGGAAACCCATTCCCGGCATCCTCCTGCGCCCGCTTCTCGATTTTGCACGAGACGGCCGGCTTTCCCCTTCCAATGCCGTTCGCTTGCTCGCTCAGGCGAGTTGGGTCAATCCGCTCGAACTGCTTCCAAGCCTGGCCCACCTGCCGTCTTCCTTTTACAACGACACCATCGCCGAAGCGATCAAGCAAGCGCGCGCGAATCGTTCCACAAAGCCCCTCCAGGCGCTCGATTCCCCAGAAATCCAGGTTCTCACCGGCGTCTTCACCATCGCCCTCAACGCCCCGCCCGCCGATTCCGAACCGCTCATCCAGTCCATTCGGAAACACTACCTCGCCTGGGACCTTCGATACCGGCCTCTGCTCGCCATCGCCGTTCTCAAAACGGCCGGGTTCGACCGATCGCCCGCCCTCCTTCGCGCCTTGCTTCTCTTTCTCCCCGAGACCATTGCGTTCGTCGACATCGACCGCGACGCCCGCCGCGAGGCGTCCGAGGTGCATTACGAAGAGGGAAACCGGCTGCCCACGAAACAGCCCCCTTGGGTCATGGAACTCATCGCCGACACCGACATCTGTCGCCGGACCAAATCCGGCGCCCTCGACCTGGAAGTCATCGGCGGACTTCTCTACTACATCCGGGACCGCCCGTATCACTGCCTCGTGAACCGCTTCGGCGAAGAGGCCGTCGTCGCCGCCGCGTTGGAGGACCTCGATGCCACCCTGAAATTCCTTTGCCATTCCGACGCCGGAAAGAAGGGCCAGGCATGGCTCATCCGGAAAATCGCCGATCGCCGGGGTCAACATCGCGGCGTCCTGCTGTCCGCGTTGGTGCTCCGCCTCCCGGCCAATGAATTGGCGATGCTAGGCGACCTCAGCCGTCGTCAAACCTTGAACCTGATTCAGCACCTGTTTGACCGGCTCGAGAAGTTGCCGAATGCCGGGTCGGAAAAGAAGCTCACGACCCTCGCCGAGCGGCTGCTCTCCCGGCTCGAATCTCAGGACCATCCGAAATGGATCACGTGGTGGTTGGACCACACGGCACCCGAGCAAAACCGCCTGGCGCGCGCGCTCTTCACGGAAAGCGCTCGGCGCCTCGAGACGGACGCTTTCGTCGACCTCGTCCTCGGCTTCCGGACGCCGAAAAGCGTTCGCCTCCTCAATCTTTTCCCCTACTGCTCCGGCATCCCCTACGGCAAGGAGATGGCCCTCGCCAATCGCTTGGCGAAAGCCATCGAACCCGGCCTGCGAAAGTGGGCGAAATCGAGGTTGCCTCCCGCGGACGCCTCCCCGTCGAAGATGCCGTCCCTCCTGTCGCGCCTCGCCGCCAAAGCCAGCGGTTCGGAAACGCGCCGCGTCGAAACCTGTTCCGACCGGGACCTCGAGTCGGCCGTCGAACCCTTCATCGGCCGCCACGCCCCGGGCATCTGCCAGGCCCTCGAAAAGCGCAGGCCGTTCCCATCCGTGCCGGTTTGCATCGCGCTGTTGAGCAGCGCCGATCCCCTCGACGCCGTCGACCGGGAAATGGCCCGCTGGAGCAGTGACACCTCCGATTTCCTCAAACGCCTGGACCAGGATGCCCGCCGGCATCTCCAACGCAAAACCATCCACCCCTTCGGCCACGCCTGGCTCCATCTCTGGGAGTGGCACGTCTTCGCCTTTGGCGATTGGGTCGAAGCGGACGCTCAAGGCTTCGCCAATACCCTGGGCATCCCTCCCCAACTCGATTCCCGCACCCTCGGCGAAGCAATTTGGCGCACGGTGGCCCGCCTTTTCGCCATCTGGCGGCTGCGCGACAAAGACCGGCTCTGGAACCACATCGATGACGCGGTATTCGAGGTGGCCCTCGATGGTTTGCGTCGACCCTGGGCCCGATCCGCGGCGGACATCTTGGTCACGCTCCATCGCTTCGGTCAGCATCCCGGATCCATGCGGAGTGCTCGTGGCGTGATCAGCCGATTGCTTCCCGACCTCGATGAGGAACTGCGCCGCCGTCTCGATCCCATCGTCAGCAGTGAGGGCTTGCCGGCCTCCTCACCGGCGACCGCCAAACCGGCCCGCCCAAAGCCGGACTTGTCCCATGTCGACTCCGGTGACGGCGGGCTTGAGGACCTTCGTTCCCGTCTTCTTTCCGGCCAGGCCGAGGAAATCGAAGCCGCGGCACAACGCCTGCTCGAGCTGGGTGCCGAGGAGCACCTGGCCAGGACACTCATCGAACACCCTTGCAGGCTCATCGCGCAGGCCGTGGCGGACCGCTTGGCCGCCTGGCGCCACGAACCCTACCTCGAAAAATTGAGGGAGGCGGCGCGGGACCTGAAAATCGATCCCGGCGTCCGGTATTTCCTGAGCCGCGGCTTCGTCGAACGGGGCGAATCCGCCTTCTTACCTCTGGCGCTCGACCTGCTCGTGGATTCGTCCCCACCGCATTGGTTCCGACCCGAGGAATGGACCCGCCTGGCAAACCTCATTCCCGAACGCGATCTCGCACGGAAACTCGCGCGGAGCCCGCAGCCCCACGCTTACCGGCCCGCCGTCGAAAGCCTGGCTTTGGAACCCGCCCTGGATGACGACGCCGTCAGCGCCCTTCGCGATTTCATCCAGGCCGATGGCGAACGCGCTCGCGGAGTCCGGATTTGGGCCGCCGAACGCCTGCACCGCGACGCCCACTTTGATGGCCTGCCGGTTCTACTGCGGGCCTGCTTCGAGGAGAAGGCGGGCGAGCATTTCCTGGAGCTGAAACCCGAAGAACTCCTCGATGACTTGCCCCTGGCGGAGGCGCGAATGGCCGTCGATGCCGTGCTCGTCGCCGGACCGGTCCGAGCCAGCGAGCGATTGCTCGTCGATTGGCTCAAGCGCCCCTCCGTGTCGATGGACGTCCGGAACGAGTTGGTGCCCTACGTCTTCGAAAACGTGCAGCGGGATGATGTCCGCCAGCATTTCCTGGGGACACTGCGGCGGCAGATGGGGCGAAACCCACGCCTTGCCCGCCTGGCGGACACCTTCGCCTGGGGCGTCAAAACAGGCAGGGAACTCACTGGCACCCTTTTCCGGATCGACATGCCCGGCGACGAAGCGCTCGGCTACACCCGGCTCAACGAAAACCGGATCTGGATTACGCCGCTCCTCATCATGCGCTCCGAACCTCGCAGCGTGGAAGCCACCCGGGGGCTCATCGTTCACGAGTTCGGTCACCACCTCTATCATAAAGGTCCGAAGGCCGACCGCATCTGGAAGCGCGCCGATGAAGAGGGCCTCGGACGCCTCCTGAATATCGTCACTGACGAACACCTCGAACGGCGGCTTCGCTCCGAACGAGCCGAGTTCGGCGATGATCTGAAGGCGCTGGGCGCTTACGCGTTCCAGCACGCCGACCGCACCGTCCGAATCCGGGATCTGCTCGGCACCCTGGGCTCCTTTTCCTTCTCCGTCCTGAACCGCACCCCTCTGCGCGTCGCCCGCCGCCCGGCCAGCGTGATCATCGAGAGCGGCCGCATCTTGCGTGAGATGGAACGCTGCGGCATGAGCTTCGCCCGATTCTTCCGCGCCCTGCGTCTCGGTTTGGGCAATCGCCACGGCGATCCGAAAGTGGCCGAGGCCCTTGAACTCTTCAAAGGACGGTTCCGCCTGCTCAACATGGCGAGCCTTTACGAGATTACCCTGAAACTCCGCGAAATCTTCGGGGACGAGACGGAAGTGCTTTCCCTGATGGGCGAAGCCCACGACGCCGGCAGCGATCAGTCCGAGGCCATCATCCGGACCGGTGGCCTGACCGGCGACGAACTCCAGTCCGAAATCGAGCGCGTCCTCCGGGGGCAAAACGCGCCGGCTTCGGACGGAACCCACCCCGCCAGTCGCGGCACCAGCGGCGGCATTCGCCTGCTCAACGATGGCTCCGAGGAAACGTTCACGAAGATCACCACCGTCATCCCGGTCGCCTACGACCCGGCAGCGGCAGACGAATACGCCCGCCCCGTCGCCCGGCCCGCACGAAAGCTACGTGAGGTCTTCGAAACCCTGGGCCTGAACTTCCACCCCACCGGCCCCAGAACGAGTGGCCGCACCCTGGCTCGTCAGCGACTCCGCCCGCTGCTCATTTACGGGGAACCCCGCATCATGACCGCCCGCAAACTCCAGATCAGCGCGGATCTCTTTCTGGCGGTCATTATCGATTGCTCAGGTTCGATGGCCTACGGAGAACACCTCGATGAAGCCAAGCAGTTCGGCGCCCTCCTCGCCGAAGCCACCCGAGGCATGCGCGGTGTCGACGCCCGCTTCTTCGGCTTCACCGACTCGGTCATCTACGACGCCGGCGACGCCAATCGCTGCGCCGTTCATGGACTGGAAGCCTCCGGCGGGAACAACGACGCCGCGGCGCTCTGGCACGCAGCCCAGGTGGCCAAACACAGCCGTCGCAGGACGAAGGTCCTCGTCATGATCAGCGACGGCCTCCCCACGGAATGCAGCACCACTTCCCTCCGCTCCCTGGTGGTGCAGCTCTCCAAGCGCCACGGCATGTGCTGTGCCCAGGTCGCCGTCCAAAGCCTTTCGGAAATCTGTTTCCCGCACTATGTAGAGATCGTCGGTCTCGAGGAAAACCAGCGGGTCAAACGCTTCGGCCAAATCGTCGCCAAGCTCGTCAACCGCACCCTCGGCCCCGCCTGACCTTTCTTCATACCTCCTCACTCCTCACTCCCCACTCCTCACTTCTCCAAAATGAGCCTCAAATGGGACATCAATGACCTGAAGACCGGTAAAGAACTGGAAACCACCTTCTGGCCGAACCCAGTCAAGGAATCCGGCTTCCGCTTCCGCGCCACCCACCTCGACGGGAAACGGGCGCCGAAGGTCGTTCTCTGCGATGACCCCCGGATCCGGCCTGGAACCCCCTGCGCCGTCCGGATCAAATCGGTCCAAAAACCGGACCGCAGCGACCGTGGCAGCATCGAGGTCGAGTTCGTTCAAAACTACGAACTAAAGATCCGAGGCCTCTATCTCGATCCCATCATCGAGAAAAAACTCCAAATCCTCCTCGAGAGCGGCCTCAACATCCTACTCGACGGACCACAAGGCTGTGGCAAAACCGCGCTGGCCCGGAGCATCGCGGAGACCCTTGGCTTCGAGTTCGTCTTCTTCAACTGCGGTGCCGTCGTCGAGTCCACCGATTTCCTCGCCACCATCCAAGTCCGTGCCTCGGAGTCGGGCCAACCCGTCACCGACTTCGTCCAAACCGAAATCCTCGAGTCCCTGCTGGCCGCGCACGAAAACCCCGCCCGCGCTTACTTGATCTTTCTCGACGAATTCAACCGCTGCCAGGAAAGCGCGCGGAACGTCTTCATGCCGGCCCTCGATTCGACCCGCCGCATCTTCAATCCCATCACGAACGCCTTTGTCGATATCCCCGACAACGTCCAATTCATCGCCGCCGTAAACCGCGGAAACCAGTTCTCCGGCACCTTCGGCATCGATGCCGCCCAGCTCGACCGTTTCGCGCCGCTTCAAGTCACCTACCCTCCCGTCCCGGAGGAAGTCAAAATCCTGCACCAGCGCCATCCCGAACTTTCAAAGGCGCTCATCCAGAAAATCGTGGGCATCGCCGACGCCATCCGCAAAAGCCCCGACCTCGATGGCGGCCTCTCTCTCCGCGCCACCCAGGAAGCCTGCATCTACCTCAGCCACCCACTCATGGAGAACCAGCAAAACACTCACCTCCCGGAAGTTCTGAAATCCTCCTTCTGCGGTCGCTTCAGCGGCCACTACGCCGACGTCACCTCCGACGCCGGCGCCGCTTGGGCCCTCATCGAGCAGAGTCTCCGGCCGGGGTAAGGCGCAGCTTTCGCCCGGCGCGGCAAACGGAGAGCCTGATTGTCCTCAAACGCGGCGATCAAACCCGTTCGCCAGCCTCCACTCGCACCAAAAGGACAATCCCTCGTTAGCCCGGAGCGACCCTCTTTTTTCAAAATCGCCGCTTGACCCGCTCGTGAAACTGTTTTGCGATGAGGTCATCGTGCATCATCCGGATTTCTGGCGCGGCACAGGTGCCACAATCAATCCAATTTAACCCGTCATGAACCACCATCGCTTCCTTCTAATCTCGACCTTCTGCGTGGGAGCCGTTTTGCCAGCACCGGCTGCGACCCTTATCGATTTCACGGGTGACGGCTCAAACGGGTCAAGCGCTCCGAGTCTGCCCTTCGGCGCCTATGCCGACGATGGAAGCGGTAATAATGTCCGCACAGCCGCTTACGCTTCAGACCTCAATGCCGCACCCAGTCAGGCCAACGGACTGCCCGTTCTTGCCGGGAGCGCCTACCAGGCTTCCCTTGGCGGCGCGGCCACGAACGTCGAGCCCACGACCAGTTTCACCTTGGCCACGGGCGGGACCCAGCCTCAACCGGAGCGGTTGAGGATCCGGGGAGAACGCGGAACGGGATTCATCAACCGGCAGCGCATCTTCCTGGAAGTCCAGAAGAATGACTTCCTCGATTTGGCGTCTCAGCCTGTCTTTTTCGACCCGGCTAGCACGATCAGCCTGGAAATTCTCTCGGGTTCCAACGGACAACCGGTTTCTCTCAACTTCGTCGTCAACGATGGCGGGAGCTACTACATTTCCGAATCCTTCATCAACTCGCCGTCTTCCTTGACGATCACCAACCCCGACAGCGCCAATTGGGCGTCTTTCAACATCGATCCGGCTACGAATTTCGGCGGGATTGACCCGACCTCGATCTCGGGAACTCCACACACCTTCTCCGACGTCCAAGGCATCGGCTTTTTCATCCAAAGCGATTGGCCGAGCGGCGGCAGCAATCAAGGAGACGTCTGGGTGCGGAATTGGACGGCTACCGCGACCACCATTCCCGAGCCATCGGCGCTGCACCTCATCGTTCTCGCTATCGCTCTGGTCTCCCTTCGCCGGCATCGTCGGTGAACCAAATGAAATGGTGCGTGCTAGCCTCCGCGAGAAGCTTCCCTAGGAGGAATGCCGCCGGATAGACCGGGAGAAAACCGTTCCCTGAATGACGGAGGGGCACTCAGGCTCCTCACTTGCCCTTCCTCCGTCAGGACCTGCGGTCACGCTCCGCCATCAGAAGGCGCATGCGCCCAGTCCCACTCACCCGGTATCCTGCTATGGGGTTGGTCAAGTGCGAGCGTGAATTTTCCGCCAGGGTTAGGGGTTCATTCTGTCTTGAAGAGGTTGGAAGTTTGAATGGGTAACGAAAGTCTCTCTTTCCGTCGTTGTGGTCTCGCCGGTTTCCGGCGGCACAGCCTGCACTTCCGCGCGTTTGCTCTTTGTTCGTTATCGGCAAAGCGCCAGTTGCCCGATACGGGTCGCAGGAAAGAAAAAGCGGTCTCATCTATCAGCCGGACGTTGTCTTGGAAACAGCGCCCACGGAAATCACCAGACGCGCGACTTTCGTTGGTCACGAAATAGTTGGTTAGCTCAGATTCAGGATTTGATCAGCATATGCTTGGCTTGGTAGGTTATCGTTATGGACCAGCATTAGGCTGGCTCCGGCAGGTAGATCAGACCGAGGTTTTCCGCCGTGGTCTGCCCAGTAAATAGCCTCCAGAGATCGACTGCCAACTGCCGCGCCACGGCCACGACGGCCTTCTTCCGAGCTGCGGAACTCTGCG
>CAZCRA010000149.1:0-7283 GCA_964500945.1 uncultured Verrucomicrobiales bacterium
TCAAGTTGTTTCTTTTCTCTCTTGGTCATGGCTCATTGCCAGGTTAAACGCGGAACTCGCCAAGAGTTTCGCATCCCTCCGGTAGGGCGGCCTTTGTCCTACCTTGAGCGGGACCTGCCCATTCGGCTCCGCCCCTCCCGTCGCCAGACGCTGACTTCCAAACCCCTCCTGTGCAGGGTTTTTCAACAGCCTGCTCATCGTTGTCTGCCGGGAAGCCGAGACCATTCCCCCTACACCGGCTCCGAAAACACATACCACCCCGACAAGGTCAGGGTTAGGTTCAGGAGCGCATGAAAAGCGATCGGAGGCCATAGACTGCCGGTTCGCTCGTAGACCCAACACATCAGCACACCAAATCCCGCGATCGTCAGCACGCCGAACCACGAATAATAGTGGAGCCCCGCAAAGATCAGGCTCGACACCACCGCCGCAACCCAGGCCGGCCAGGCGTTTCGGAGCGACGAATAGAGAATGCCGCGAAACAGCAGTTCCTCCCCTAACGGTGCCACCACCGCCGCCGCCGCCAGCTCACTCGCCAAACCCGTCCACCCCGAATCGATCAATCCCGGTCGCAAAAAGTCCCGCGTGTCCAGCGCCACCCACCGGCTCTGGATCTCATACAGCCCCCACCCGGCCAAGGAATAGAATCCATACAGCCCCAGGACCAAAACGAGGTGCCAGGGACGAACCAATTCACGAATCTCCAACCGGAACGCGCGCCGAATTCCACCCGAGTCCGGCAGCATCAGAGCGAGCCCCACCACCGCCGGCACCCCCTGCGAAACCACATAGAGCCCCAAAACCGCCAAATAGTAGCGTTGATCCTCCCAAATCCCCGGCGCCGTCGCCTCGCTCAATTCAACCAATACGCCGCATGCCATCGTTCCCAGGAGCAGCCCCCAAAACGTCACGCTCAAACCCGCCGAGGGTTCCCAGCGCGACAACAAACGGGATCGCTTCACCTTCCCGCGCCTTACCAGAAACCACACCGATCCACCCATTGCGAACATGCTGGCGACCCAGAGCACCCCGCCGATTCGCCCCGCACTCAGATACCGGTCCAGCCAAACCCCGCTTCCGCCGCCCACCACCAAAGCATTCTCAGCTAGGTCGTCCGCAGCCTGACGTCTCAGGTATCCCGACCACCAATCCTGCGCTTCGAGATCCCACTTGACCGCCCACTCCACCCACGGCCCCGGAAGAGCCCCCCCACTCAGCGCCAGAAACACGAGGTCGAAATACGATTCCTCCGGTGCCTCGCCGGGTGCATCGCCCACCCCCGCGAGCGTCTCGTCCCATCCGGGATTTCCCAGGGCGTGAAGCACCATCGCATGCTCCACGTGGCCGTGCCCGGTGAGAAATCCACCCTCCGCCGCCCCCCGGTAGGCCTGTTCCAAATCACGCTCGATCTCCTCCGGGGTCCAATACCCCAGAATGAACCGTTCCCAAACCGGAAGACCGCCGTCGCGGCCATAGTAATCGCGAAGCTCCAGCAATTGAGCCGCGTAACGCCGGAAGAGCTCGTAGTCCCGGGCTTGCGATGAGGAATACTGCGCGGCGCGATTCTGAAAAGTGACCGCTCCCAGGAGCACTGCCCCTGCAAAACAGCCGAACACCCAAACAAACCACCGTGGCGAAGACCGAAGGACGTCCATGGCGGGAAAGACCGGTAAATTTCGATCCGGACGACGTCCCGGCCCTGCCCAAACGGCAATCTAAGGGCGGCCATCGCGACCAAAACGCGATCGCAGGTCCTCCGGGACGTTCGGCGGAAAAATAGCGTCGTCGGGCGATACAGGAGCGGATGGCCGCGGTCTTTCCGAAGGCGCGACGGGAGAAGACGGCCGCTCGGAGGCTCCATCGTCCGGATCCGCTGGCGACACTTCGACGACGGGAGCAACCGGCGGCCGAAGCGCCTCGGCCGGCGTCTTAGAGAGGCCGGGACGCGTGGCGGCGGGAGGATAGGAACGCTCGTTCAGATCGGGGGCCCCGAACCGGCTCCCTCCGCTCGCACCCAGGTCCACGGCCGCCCGCCCCATCAGCGCGGAATCCACGATCCTCGGTTCGGCCCATGAGTCATCCCCCCAATAATACCAGACCGAACGCAGCATCTTCCCGTCCGAAGCCGAGACTTGCACATGCCCCATCGGCCGGCCCCGGCGGTCGACCGCGTCCACATACCACACCGGTTTGCCAAGCAAATGACTGCCCCGCAGCGCATACCGCACCTCGTCGAAAGCCACCCTCGCCCGGCTCGCCGCCGCATTCAGGAGATCGAAGGCATCGCTCGAATCGACCAGGACCCGACCGAAATCGATGCGCCCACCCGGCAGGTCGTCCGGGTAACGCCGCGTTTCCGCTCCGTCGTCCACAATCCGCTCCCGGTCCACGGAAAGACTTCTTAATGTCCCCGGCACCTCGGGATCGAACACCACGATCCGCCACGTCTGGGGTTGCGGAATGCCCCGGCGTCCCAGCACCTCCACCACTTCGCCTGTTCCAGTGCGTTCCAGCACCTCCCGCGCCTCCTGAACGGCCTCGACCGCCGTCAAAGAATCCAATTCAGCCCAAACCAGGTGCCCGGGAACTAGAAGCCCGGCCAGGAAAAGCACCCCTTTCGTCTTCATCACACCCCCACCCTAACACCACCCGCCCTCAACCGCCAACCGCGTTCCGCTTGGTTCTTGACTTCTTCCCGAAGAAGCAATAGCACCAAAACCGATGCTTCTCAAAGCTGGCCGCGCCCTGATCATCGCCGCGCTCCTCTGGAGCATCGGTGGCGGTTGGCAGGCGTGGCAGGTGCTCGCTTGGGCTCAAATGCTGCAGGACCGCGTAGCCACGCAAAGCTTCACCACCTCGATCGGATCCGTGCTGAGCGGAGAGAACCCTTGTGCCCGGTGCCAGTTCATCCAGCGCGAGCAGGAACGGGAACGGGATCGAAGCCCCGGAGAGGTCGCGCTCAATGGCAAACCTCCCGAAATCGTTTCCGCCATCACTTCCCATCGCCTTCTCTTCTCGCCGAAGGCCGAGACCCGTCCCCACCCCACCGGCGCGAAGGCACCCGATTCGTTCCAACTGGACATCCCCGTTCCCCCTCCACGCCTCACCTGAGCCAAGGGCGGACCTTCCACTTCTCGCACCCTCTCACTGCCAGGCGTCCAATCGGCCGGATCGCCTCGTGGTTCACGGCAGCTTCGCCACCGCGGGTTCGCTTCCACCTTTGAACGAAGCCGGCGTCCAGACGCCTCCGGCCAAACCAATAAACCGATCAATCTTCACCTTTTGTCTCGATGAAACCAACTTCTTTATCCTGTCTCCTCGCCTTCCTGGCCTGCGCCAGTCACAGCCTCTGCCTAGCCGGTGAGGCTCCCCTCGTTCTAGACCCGAAAAACCCCCTCCTCGAATGCCTCTGGGATCCCGACCGCCCGGACGGCCATGCGCCCATCGGCGTGATGGGCGACCACAACCACGAAGCCGGCGAGTTCATGCTCTCCTACCGCTACATGTTCATGAGCATGGACGGCATGCGCGATGGCACCAGCGAACTCTCGTCCGACGACGTTTTCGCGCTCGGGTTCCCGGTCACACCAACCAGCATGGACATGGAAATGCACATGCTCGGCCTCATGTTCGCCCCGACGGACCGCCTCACCCTGATGGCCATGACGAACTACCAGTCCATGACGATGGACCACGTCACGCGAGCCGGCACGATGCCCCGCAGACTCCGCGGCGAACGCTTCACCACCTCCAGTGAGGCCTGGGGCGATACGTCGCTGGTTGCCCTTTACAAAATCCTCGACCGAAACTGCGCTCGGCTTCACACGAAATTCGGTTTCTCGGCGCCGACCGGGTCGATCGACCAAGAAGACCCCGGCCCATTGCCTTACCCCATGCAGACGGGTTCCGGCACCTGGGATCTCCTTTTCGGCCCGACCTACCTCAAACAATACGACCAGTGGTCTTGGGGCGCACAGGCCAATGGCCGCGTTCGCCTCGGAGAAAACCACCGCGATTACACGCTCGGGAACCAGTGGAGCGTGACCGGATGGACCGCGTTGAACCTCACCGACGCCATCTGCGTCTCCGGCCGCCTGGAATGGCTCTACCAGGGCGAAATCGAGGGAGCTGATCCCCGGCTCAACCCCGGCCTCGTCCCAACGGCTGTCCCCTCGAATTTCGACCGCCACCGCCTCGATGCGGCCATCGGCTTGAACCTCTTCATCCCCGGCGGTTTCCTGCGCGGCCACCGCTTCGCCGTGGAAGCGGGCATGCCCCTTTACGAACACATCGGAGGGCCGCTGCTTCAAACCGAATACTGGATCATGGCGGGATGGCAGAAAGCATTCTAAGGCGTCAGAGCGCGAAACGATGAACGAAGGGAGCTGCCTCCCTGAGCGAGGAGTGGGGTGCGCTCGTTCGAAGAGCGCACCCCCTTCTCCACGCTTGACCAAATCGTCATCCGCGGCTTACTGAAATCCAACTCGCTCAATGACCTCCCTCCGCCTCCTAGCGCTGCCCCTCGCGGTGGCCTCCCTCTTCCTCGGCGCCTGCGCCACTCCTTCGGATTCGACCTACTACACCGGGCAACGCTTTACTCGGGATCATCCCGCCCTCGTCGCGCGAAACGCCCAAATCGCTGCCGAACCAAGGGGAGATTTCTACATCGGGCGCCGCTATTTCATCGACGGCACGCGGTTCTGGGGCTTCATCCGCAAACCCGGGCAACCCTGGCAACAGGCCAAGCTCTCCGTCATCAACGAGGATCAGAAATTCACGCCGGACCGTCAGCGCCAGATCGATGGCAGTGCCAAGATGGGGTTCGATCACAATCACGAATACCGTCTCTACGGCCGCTTCACCGGGGAACGCGTGTATGATCCAAACAGCAACCAGGTCCTCCCCGAATTCCTCCTGACCCGATACGAACTCATCTCCTCGAATCCCGGCTTCCTGTTTCACCCCGAGCAGACTTTCCGTCCGCAAACGGTGCCCAAACCTCCGCGCCTGCAGTAGCCGGACGACGACGCCGTCTGGATTGACAGAGCGCTCCCACTAGCGGATGGGACCGGGTGAGCCAGGGGCCCGGGAAACACACCCTCGTCTTCGTTTTCGTCACGGTCCTCATCGATACGATCGGGCTGGGCATCATCATCCCGGTCATGCCGACGCTCATCATGGAGCTCACCGGCGGAGGACTCCAGGACGCAGCCCGCTTCGGCGGCTGGCTGATGTTCGTCTACGCCCTCATGCAGTTCCTCGGGGCCCCCATCACGGGGAACCTGAGCGACCGCTTCGGTCGGCGCCCCGTCCTGCTCTTCGCCTTGGCGGCGCTGGCCCTCGACTACGTGTTGATGGGCTTGGCACCCACTCTCGGTTGGCTCTTCGTCGGCCGCTTCATCGCAGGCTTCGCGGGCTCGACCTACAGCGTCGCCAACGCCTGCATCGCCGACGTCACGCCCGCCCACAAACGCGCCCAAAATTTCGGCCTCACCGGCGCGGCCTTCGGCTTGGGCTTCATCGTCGGACCCGTGATGGGCGGCTTCCTTGGCGAACTCGGTCCACGAGTCCCGTTCTATGGCGCCGCCGTCCTGGCCGGCCTGAACCTCCTCTACGGCGCCCTCATTTTCCCCGAAACCCTCCCCAAAGAAAAGCGGCGGCCCTTTTCGATCAAACGCGCGAATCCCTTCGGCGCCATCGCCTCGCTCGTCCGTTTCCCCGTCGTCCGCTGGCTCCTGGTCGTGGTCACCCTCTTTGAACTCTCCCACCACGTCTACCCGGCCACCTGGTCCTACTACACGATCGAGAAGTTCGAGTGGTCTCAACGCGAAATCGGACTCTCCCTGGGCGCCGTCGGCATCTGCATCGCCATCGTCGAAGGCGGTCTCATCCGCGTCCTGATGCCGTTACTCGGCTCCCGCCGCGCGGGCATCATCGGTCTCGCGCTCATCACGATCAATTTCGTCGGGGTCGCATTCGCTCCGCACGGCTGGTTCCTCTACCTCTGCTTCATTCCCATGGCCCTGGGAAATATCGCCGGACCCGCCATCGATGGAATGCTCTCAAACGAAATCCCAGCCGACGCCCAAGGCGAACTCCAGGGTGCCCTCGCCGCCATCGCGGGATTCACCGCCATCTTCAGCCCCCCTTTCCTCACCCAAGTCTTTGCCTGGTTCTCAGATCGTGAAGCCGGGATCTATTTCCCAGGCGCCCCCTACCTCATCGCAGCCCTGCTCATGCTGGTCGCGATCCCGCCCTTCATCAAAGCGGGGCGAGCGCGCTCCTGACGCCCACCAAAGCAGCCTTTCACTCAGGCTCGAATGTAGACACATGGTCACCACGAATCTTGCTGGCCAAAGTTCTCTTGGCTTGATAGCCTTTCCAGCCAAGTCCCTCAGACCCTGATGCATCGACCACGCACCGCCCTGCGCCGCTTCATCCGGCGTGCCTCCACCAGATCGCTCCCCGGTCTCCTCGTTTTGCTGGCCTTGGCCTCGTCGACCGCCTTCGCCCAGGTCCCCGAAGTCGTCCCTCAATTCCCCCACGACCAAACGCTCGTCCCAGGCCAGCTCTACTTCCGCCAGGTCGGGCTCGGCCGCGTCACCCTCATCGAATACCACAACGGCGAAATCTTCAGCTTCAACGTCGGTGGTGGCGGGCACCGGGTCTGGCGTTTCAGCGACATCACCGACCCGTCCAGCCTCACCCTCGTCGACAACTCCAATCGAGGGAACATCGTCGTCACCACCGGCACCCACGGCAGCTACAAGTCCGGCGACTGGGCACCGAATCGAATCCGCCGCATCAGCCCGGGCGTGAATGAGTTCAACCCAGGCTACGGCGCCGGCACCTGGCCCGAACAGAACCTGCACGGCCCCAATCCCTGGAGCGCCCTCCCCACACGCCGCGAGGTCAACGGCCAGCTCGAGGAAGTCGGCCGCTCCTTCACGTCCGATTTCTTCCCCTACCACACCACCTTCAACTGGCAGCAATACAACGACCAGCGCGGCTGGGGCATCGTCCTGCGCGACGGTGTGGAGATCGCCAGTTGGGATGTCGAGGCGCAAACCGGCATCATGGGCTACGCCTACCTCCTCGGGAATCTTATGTTCCTCGTCTCCGACGAACGGCGGGACGGCATCGTGGCCCTCGACCTGACCCCGGCCTTCAACGGCACCGGGAATCCCGTCATCCTCGATAAAATCACCCACAACCCCCGGGGTGAACCGCTTGGCGCCTACCTGCCCGGCATTTGGAAGAATTACATCGTGTTCGCCACCCGG
>CAZCRA010000149.1:7383-9583 GCA_964500945.1 uncultured Verrucomicrobiales bacterium
CCCGGTGAACGCCCCCATCAGCCTGGTCATCAACGAGACCCTCGAGTCCTACACGATCATCAACGGCGTCACCATCACGCTCCGTCCCATCGTCGATGGCGTCCCGGGCTCCCCCGTCGACTGCCTGCCCGTCTTCTCCTGGAACGACGTCCTGACCCTGACCCCGCGCCAACCTCTGGAGGACAACACCACCTACGAAGTCGTGGTCGCCGAAGGCGGGATCAAGGACGCTGTCGGAAACGGCATCGAAGGCATGTCCTTCCGCTTCTCCACCGGCTCGGTCCTGGACGACGCAAACCAGGGCCCCGTCGTCGATTCGATCTCGGCGCCGACCACCCCCGTCGATCCCGGCTCGGAAGTCACCATCCAGCTCACCGCCACGGATCCGGACGGGGACCCCATCGAATACCGCTACGAATTCGGCGACGGCACCGTCATCGACTGGACCTCCGACGCTCAGGTCACGCACGTCTTCGCCGAGCGCGGCCATATCGAGGTTTTCGTCCAGGTCCGCGACGTCATCGACGGCACGCCGAATCCCTTGCCCTCGGGAAGCGCCCGGCGGGTTTTGACGATTTTCGACGCCCCGGACGGCCCCCGTCCCACCCATTCGAGCCAGATGGTCCACGACGCCGCCAACGCACGGCTCTGGGTCGTGAACCCCGACAACGATTCGATCGCTTCCATCCTCGACGACGCCACCACCGCCGAGCAAGAAATCGACCTCCGCCCACTGGTGCCGGGCCGGCCGTCCATCGATCCCCGCTCCGTCGCCCTCGACGCCAGCGGCCAACTCTGGGTTCCCTGCTACGACGCCGACGCCATCCTCGTCCTCGACGCCACCTCCGGTGCGCTGGTGCAGCGAATCGACACCGGCTACGGCAGCCTGCCCGTTGGCGCGGCGGTCAACTGCGCAGGCGATACGGTGTTCGTCACCCTCGAAGCCCGCGGCACCACCAACCCGAAGAATGGTCAACTCCTTCGCTTCGATGCCGCCACCCGCCAGGAAACCGCTCGCCTGGAACTGGGCCCCACCGCCCGCGCCATCGCCGTCTCAGCGGACGGCCACCGCGTCCTCGTCACCCGCTTCATTTCACCCGAAGCCGCCGGAGAAGTCTGGGACGTCCGCTCGGATGCCGGCGGATTGACCCTCCACGACACCATCCTCCTCCATCGCGACACCAGTGTGGACGACAGTTCCAGCGGGCGCGGTTTGCCGAACTACGTCTCGTCCATCGCCATCACCCCGGACGGCACCACCGCCTGGTACACCGCCGTCAAAGCGAATACCCACCGCGGCCGCCTCTTCGGCCAGAACGGCGATAACCCGGCCTCCGGCGAGATGGCTCCGGACATCGGCCTACGCGCCATGGTCGGGCGGATCGATTTGGTTACGAACACCGAACCGGATGTGCTCCTGCCCGGCGGCGTCAGCGGACGAATCGATCTCGACAACAGCGAATCGCCGACCGCCATCGCCTTCAACGACGCGGGCGACTACGCCTTTATCACGAAGCAGGGAAATGAAACCGTGGTTCTGATCGATCGCATCGCCCTGCTCGACGGCGCCGTCGACGCCAGCATCGGCGGGTTGGGCGTCGGCAAAGCCCCCCAGGGCGTGGTCTTCGATCCCGCCGGCAGCCAGCTCTTCGTGAAGAATTTCATGAGCCGCTCGGTGACGCGGTTCGACCTCGGCGCCTTCCAAGCCTCCGGTCTTCTATCCGCTGCGGGAGCGGTCGAAATCCCCACCGTAGCCAGTGAAACCCTCACCGCCGAGGTGCTCCTCGGGAAACAAATCTTCTACAGCGCCATCGGCGATGCCGAAGACGATCTCGACAGCCCCATGAGCCGGGAAGCCTACATCTCCTGCGCCACCTGCCATGCCGACGGCATGCACGACGGCCGGACCTGGGATTTCACCCAGCGCGACGAAGGCCTCCGGAACACAACTGACCTCCTCGGCCGCGCCGGAACGGGTCACGGAAACGTCCACTGGTCTGGGAACTTCGACGAAATCCAGGACTTCGAACTCGATATCGTGAACCATTTCGGCGGCCGGGGCTTCCTGAACGACGGCGATTCGCCAAACGCCAGCCTCGGCGCCCCCAACGGCGGCCGATCCACGGATCTCGACGCGCTCGCCGCCTACGTCACCTCGCTAGGCACGGACAAGCTTCCCGCCAGCCCCTACCGCGAACCG
>CAZCRA010000150.1:0-9331 GCA_964500945.1 uncultured Verrucomicrobiales bacterium
GTCTCGCTCATCCGCGAAGCATCACCCGTTCCCGTGGTGGTGGGCTTCGGAATTTCGACCCCCGCTCAAGCTCGTGAAATCGGTTCCGTTTCGGACGGCATCGTCGTGGGCAGCGCGATCGTCCGCCGCATCGCCGAGCACGGCGCCGGGCCAGGCCTCGTCGACACCGTCTGCGACGTCGTCAAACCGCTCGTCGACGCCCTCGAACCCGCCTCAGCCGCAGAGCACGCATGAAAGTGACTTTCTGGAAGATGAACGGCGCCGGGAACGACTTCGTGGTGATCGACAACCGCGCCGGTGCCCTGGACCTCGACCGCGAACAGATCGCGCGGCTCTGCCATCGCCAGCGCGGCGTCGGCGCCGATGGCCTTCTGGCTGTGGAACCCGCGGTTGAAGGAGGAGACTACCGGATGCGGTATTACAACGCCGACGGCGGTGAGGCGGAAATGTGTGGAAATGGCGCACGATGCTTTGCTCGCTTCGTCGACCGGCTTGCGGAGCGCCGCGGCGAATCCCTTCGCTTCGAGACCCCGGCCGGTCTGATTGAGGCTGCGTTCCCCGGCGGGCAGGTCCGCATCGCCCTGGGAAAACCGCTGGACCTGCAGATGAACCGCTCCCTCCACCTGGATGGCCACCATCTCGCCGTTCACACCGTGAACACCGGGGTGCCTCACGCCGTCATCCCGGACGAGCACGTCGAACGTTGCGACATTCGTTCCCTGGGCCGGGCCATCCGTTTCTATGAAATCTTTCAGCCCGCCGGCACGAACGTGAACGCCATGGAAGTCGTCGAGCCCGGACGAATTCGCATCCGGACTTACGAGCGCGGCGTGGAGGACGAAACCCTCGCCTGCGGCACCGGCATGGCCGCGTGCGCCATCGTCTACCACGAACTCACCGGCCACCCCTCCCCAGTGCGCGTCGAAGTTCGGGGAGGCGATGTCCTGGAGGTGGAGTTCTCCCGTGGACAGGACGGCTTTGAGGAGGTGTTCCTGACCGGACCCGCCGATTTCGTCTTCGAGGGCAGCATCGAAATTTGAGGAAAAACCGATCATGTTTGCTGGAGTTCACACCGCCCTGGTTACCCCTTTCCTCAATGGAGAGGTCGACGAAACCGCCCTGCGCCGGCTCATCGACGCCCAATTCGAAGCTGGCGTCCAAGGCGTGGTGCCAGTCGGAACGACCGGGGAATCCCCGACGCTGAACCACGAAGAACATGTGCGGGTGATCGCCATCACCGTCGAGCACACCGGTGGACGTGGCCTCGTGATCGCGGGGACCGGTTCGAATTCGACCTCGGAAGCCGTTGTCCTGACCCAGGCCGCCGAAAAGGAGGGCGCCGATGCCGCTCTCCTCGTCTGCCCCTACTACAACAAGCCTTCCCAGGAAGGTCTCATCGCCCACTTTCGGCAAATCGCGGAAGCCACCCAACTGAAGCTCGTGCTCTACAGCATCCCCGGCCGGTGCGGCATCGAGATCGGCGTGGAAACCGTCGCCACACTTGCGGAAACCTGCCCGAACATCGTGGCTATCAAAGAGGCCGGTGGCACCCCGGAACGCGTGAGCCAGCTCCGTGACGCTTGCCCCAGGCACTTCGAGATCCTCTCCGGCGACGACTCGATGACCCTCCCCTTCATCTCCGTCGGCGCTTCCGGCGTCATCAGCGTGGCGGCCAATCTCGTGCCCGGCGTCATGAGCGACCTCGTCCAGTCCGCCCTCGAGGGAGACTTCAAGCGCGCCTCGGACATCCACCGGCAACACTACGCTTTGTTCCGGGATTTCCTGAAGCTGGAGTCAAATCCCGTCCCCATCAAAGCGGCCCTGGCCCTCCGCGGAGATCTCTCCTCGGAAGTTCGGCTTCCCCTGCTTGAACTTTCCGCCGAAAAGGAAGCCATCTTGCGGGAAACCCTCCTCGCACTGAAGATCCTCTGACATGGCGAAAATTCACCTGCTGGTAACCGGCTACCGCGGCCGGATGGGCCAGGCGGTCCTCGAAGCCGCCTCCCTCTCGGATGGCGTCGAAGTGCATGCCCGCGTCGAAGCTGGCGACCCCCTCGAACCGGCCATTGAAGGCTGCGACACCATCATCGATTTCACCACCCATCGCTTCACCAGCGAGTTGCTTGACCTCGCCGTGCGGCACGGCGTCCGCCTGGTCAGCGGCACGACGGGGCATTCCGAAGAGGAACGACAACACATCGCCGAAGCGGCAAAATCCATCCCCGCGGTGTTTGCCCCCAATTTCAGCGTCGGAGTCAACACGCTCTTCTGGCTCACGCGAAAGGCCACTGAAATCCTCGGCCCGGATTTCGACCTCGAAGTCGTCGAGATGCACCACCGGCACAAAACCGATGCCCCCAGTGGCACCGCCCGCCGCCTGGCCGAAATCCTCGCTGAAGTCCGGGACCTCGACTACGATCAGGACACCCGCCACGGCCGGCTTGGCGATACCGGGGCACGCTCGTCGAACGAAATCGGCGTCCACGCTCTGCGCGGTGGGGATGTCGTCGGCGACCACACGGTCGTCTTTGCCGGCGACGGAGAACGGGTCGAACTGACGCACAAAGCTTCCAGCCGGATGACGTTCGCTTTGGGAGCCGTTCGCGCCGCCCAGTGGCTGCAGAACGCCTCACCGGGCCTGTACGACATGCAGGACGTCCTTGGCCTCCGGGAACGCGGATGACCGCACGCATCGGCATTGGACTCGGCAGCAATCTTGGCGACCGGCTCAGCCTTCTCCGATTTGCTCGACGGCGCCTGGCGGAGCGTCTGGCGCAGGGGCGCATCATCCAGAGTGCCTCCGTTTACGAAACGGAACCCGTCGGGTGTCCGCCGGGTTCACCCTCCTTCTACAACACTGCCATCGAAGTCGAAACCTCCCTGCCTCCGGAAGACGTTCTTCCCATCGCTCTCGAAATCGAAATCGAGGCCGGCCGCCGCCGTCCGGCTCCGCCAAACGCCCCTCGCCCGCTCGACATCGACCTTCTCTACAGTGATTCCGGCCCCGTCGAAAGTCCCTCGCTCACCCTGCCTCACCCCCGCTTGCACCTCCGCCGTTTCGTGCTCCTGCCACTCTTGGAACTGTGTCCCGATCGGCCTCTTCACCGGGGCTGGACGGCGGCCGAGTGCCTGGCGAAGCTCCCGCCCGGAGAGGAACCCGAACCGCAAAAGCTCTCTTCGCACTGGTAAAGGAGCCCGGGTCTGACTTTGGATACTCCCATGGACACCGCCGAGAAAATCCAACGACTCCGCACCGGACGATTCGCGGCCCTCACGGCCTACGATTATCCGAGCGCGCGCATCATTGACGAATGCGGTGTGGACCTGATCCTGGTGGGAGATTCCTTGGGCATGGTGTTTGCCGGTCAACCGGACACCACTTCGGTGTCCATCGATCAAATGGTGTACCACACCACGGTCGTCCGCCGCGGCGTTCACCGAGCCTTGTTGGTGGCCGATCTCCCCTTTGGAACCTACGACACCCCCGATTTGGCTCTATCGAATGCCCGTCGGCTGGCCGACGCGGGGGCCGACGCCGTGAAACTCGAAGGCGGCCTTGCGGTCCGCGAACAGGTCGAGGCGCTCACACGGGCCGGCTACCCGCTGCTGGGGCACATCGGCATGCTCCCCCAAAAAGTCCTCGATGAAGGAGGATACCGGCGCAAAGGAAAGAGTCCCGAGCAGGCCTCCGCCCTTCTGGAGGACGCCCGCTTCCTGGAAGAGGCCGGTGCCTTCGCCATCGTGTTGGAGAGCATCGTCGCCCCGGTCGCGAAACAAATCACCCGCACCACGCGCATTCCCACCATCGGCATCGGATCCGGACCGGCATGCGACGGACAAATTGCGGTCGTCCACGATATCGTGGGAATGTATCCCTGGTTCGTCCCCCCCTTCATTCGTCCCAGGGCCAATCTCAGTGGGATCATGCGCGAAGCCATCGCCGCCCATGTGAGAGACGTCACGGGCTCACCTTGAGCTGGAAACCCGGCAGGTCCGCCATGCCTGCTAAGCTGCTCCGTCGTGCAACCGGCCGAAGGACCGCCAGCGTTCATAGCGACGACTCACCAGCTCGTCCCCGGAGAGTTTCATGAGTTCCTGCAAATGCCGAACCAGAATGGGTTCGAGGGCCCCCGCAATTGCCTCATGATCATACTGAGCCCCACCCAGCGGCTCCGGAATCACCTCGTCGACGATCCCCAACTCCTTCAGATCTCCCGCCGTCAGCCGCAAAGCGTCCGCGGCCTCGGGCGCCTTCTTGCGATCCTTCCAGAGAATCGCCGCACAGCCCTCCGGACTGATCACCGAGTAATAAGCGTTCTCCAGCATCAGGATCCGGTCGGAAATCCCCACGCCAAGCGCTCCACCCGATCCACCCTCGCCGATGACCACCGAAATCACGGGTGTTCGCAGCATGGCCATTTCCCGCAGGTTGAAGGCGATCGCTTCCGCGATGTTCCGCTCTTCCGCACCGATGCCGGGAAACGCTCCCGGGGTGTCGATGAGCGAGACGATCGGCAGCTTGAACTTATCTGCCAACCGCATGATTCTCAGCGCTTTCCGGTACCCCTCGGGATGGGCGCTACCAAAGTTCCGATGCAGGTTCTCTTTCGTGTTCCGGCCCTTCTGATGGCCCGTCACCGCACAGCGAATCCCGCCGATCGTGGCAAATCCCGAGGGCATCGACGGATCGTCGCCGATGTGCCGGTCGCCGTGTAACTCGACAAAATTCGAGAAACAACGGTTCACGTAGTCCAGCATGAATGGCCGCTGCGGATGACGCGCAATCTGCACCCGCTGCGCCGCCGTCAGGTTCTCATACACATCGGCCTGAGTGCGCTTCAGCTTCGCTTCGATCTGTTCGATCTCCGGATCCAACTCTAAGTGCTGGCCATTCGACTGCCGCCGAAGCTGGTCCAACTGACGCTGGACTTCCACGATGGGCTTTTCGAAGTCGAGGGGTTCGGTATCCATGGTAATGCTTGGCTGAACGTTGCGTTGATTGACCATCCAGCCGGTCACGAGCCCGTGAGACGCAGCGTCGTGCCGGTGCGGATGTAAGTGTAAAGCTCTTTCATATCCCCGGGATCCAATAAAATGCCCGTCTTTTTCTCGAACGACGCTTCCTCGAGATTCTCGGGAATGGCCTGAATCACCAGCCCGGGTTTTCCCGTTTGAAGCCACCGATGCGCCAGGTGATAGCGCGGATCGGTGAATCGCGCGCGGCGTGTCCCGAGCCAGGCCGGTTTGTCCTCGATCTCATAAGAACTCGGCAGACGGATCGTCGGTGGGAGATTGGCGTCGAGAATGGGGTAATCCTTGAAAAATGATTCCAGGGTTCCACCGCTGGCTTCATCCTTGCTCAACCGGTGAACGGTCAGGCGCCTCGCGGAGAGGTCGGCTTCCAGAACGAAGACCAAGGGTGCCACCCAAAGCTTGTCGCCGATGTGAATCACCGTCCCGGTCCGGCCATTCGCACGCATGATGAAATCCAGCGTGCACTGGTAGCGGGACGCGATCTTCGAAAGGGCATCTCCGCTTTGTACGGTATACTCCACTTTGAAGGGGGCCGGCGAATCGGAGAGAAGCAGATCCAGATTGATCTCACCTGCAATCCGCCGCGCCTCGGCATACTTCGATGAGTCGGGATAAAACCGCATCAGGTAGGCCAACCGCTCCTGTGCGGCCGCCAGATTCCCCGCACGGATCAGCTCGATCGCCGATTCGAACTCCTTGCGCCCGGGGTCAGGCGCTTCAACCTCCAGTGCCGCGGACGTTCGCTTCAATTCTTTGACCGCCATCCGCTCGGGCTTCAGCACCTTCTCCCAGTAGAACGCCGTGATGATCGATGCCCCGGCCAGGATGCCGAAAATGATCACGGCGATCAGGATCTTGAACTGCTGCTGCCGGGCCATCGTCGCCTGTCGTTGATGAATTCGACCTAAAGCAGTCCCCGGCGCTTCAGATCGAAGGCATTCGTCTCGTGAGAACTTGCCACCATCTCCAGCGTGAAGCGCAAAAGACTGATTTCCCACACGTCGTCCACCCCTCCGATCACTGCCTTCAGCGGATTCCCGGAACGGAAAACCTCATCCACCACTCGCCCGGAAACCGTGTCGAACGGCTCGTGGACGATCGTCTCAGAGAGATCCGTCCGGCTGATTTGAAAGCCATACTGAAGGAATTTGAATCGCTCGATGTTCGCCCGAACCCAGTCTTCAAACTGCTCCGCCTGTTCGCCGAAACCCTCGAATTTCATTTCACGCATCGCATCCGGCGTCATGATCCGCGGACGCTCCGCATTGATCCGGCCCTCCCGGACCCGCACCCGGTCGACGCTGTCCATCAACTCCGTGATCAGCACGAACTCGAACGACGTCGACCCAAAGGTGTCAATCCGCCGATCCGGCTCATGGAGAACCTCAGTCGTCTCCAGCGCATATTGTATGTCATCCCGTCGATCCATGGCTCTTGTTCTCCCTCCATTCGCTCAACGACGCCCAGAGGACGCCCTTGCCGGAGCGGGTTCGCCCCTCGCCCTACCGGGGGGGACGTTAGACGACGCGCCTGCTGGAATCCACCCCGATTTGAAAGCGTCCGCGCCTGCCCGCCTCTTCGGCCGCAAAAACAACCAAAAAGCCCTGGAAACAACGGAACCGCCGGAAAGGCGGTCCACATCCAGTCGCGAAGAGGCGATGAACCCGTCCGAGGCAAGGCCGTCCCGGCCCGCCCAGTCAGGAATCGGACTGCCGCTCTTCGACGTATCGGAACACGTCACCGACTGTCTGAAGCTTCTCGGCGTCCTCGTCAGGCACCTCGATGCCAAACTCCTCTTCAAATGCCATCACCAATTCAACCGTGTCCAGGGAGTCCGCCCCGAGATCCTCGATGAACTTTGCTTCCGGCACGACCTGTTCCGCATTCACACCGAGTTGCTCGACAATGATGTCCTTGACTTTATCCTGGATGTTGTCCGACATGATCTATCCCAATTTTCGGGTAGCCATACAGGGGCACCCTTGCTTTGGCAACAAAAATTGAGCCATCGTCCCCGCTTTTTGGAATCTGTGAGGATTTTCCAAACTTCTCACCTCCGCAACGTCTCATGACCCTCATCGTCAACGGAGAACCCACCCCTCTCAACTCGTCGGCCATCACCGTCTCAGAATTCCTTCGCGCGACACGAATCGACTACCCCGTCCTCGTCGAGCTGAACGGCACCGCCCTCTTTCCGCGCGAGTTCGAAAAGACAATCCTTTCCGACGGCGATCGTCTCGAGATTTTGCGCATGGTCGCGGGTGGCTGAGACCAGCCGCCCTCACGCCCCACCGGCGGATTCGACGACGATCCAGGATCCCTGGACCTTCACCACGCGAATGGGGGCACCCGCCTGCAAATACTCTCCGGTCGTGCTCACGTCGAAAACGCCATCGCCCAGCCGGGCCCGGCCCGAAGGCCGCAAGTCGGTCAGAGCGAGCCCCTGCCTCCCAGCCAGCACTTCCCTCTCAGCCGATCCCCGATCAGGGTCCGCCTCGCCCGTGAACGCTAGCGAAGCTCCCTGGGGAACTGTCGCCTCCAACATCATCCAGCGCATCGGACGGATTCCGGGGAGCATCCGCATCATGAGCATAATCAGAAGCATGGCTAGGATCAGCCCCAGGGACACCGTCGTCATCGGAGCGCCAAAAACCGCCCCCAGGCTCGGCGCGAAGTCGCCTCCCTCGAGGAAATCAGTGAACGCACCCCGCTCCACCAGCGCCATCGCCAGCGACCCCACCATCATCAACGCACCGATCGCCCCAACGAAAAAAGTGCCCGGAATCACCAGCAACTCAAGGACGACCAGTAATAAACCAAGGCCGAAAACGAACGCCGTTTCGTAGCCCGCCATGTTTCCCGCGGCATAGTTCCCAAAGAAAAAGATGGTGAACGCGGCAACCGAAATCGCCCCGGGAACTCCGAATCCTGGAGAGTTCAACTCGGTGTAAGCCCCGGCCAATCCCACGGCAATCAACACGATCGACGCCAGTTGGACCCACTCGGCGAACATCTCCAACCCCGTCGGCTGGACTTCCATGAGGCCTCCTTCCAGCCCCTCCGCCTCGATGATTTCCTCGATCGACCGCGCCATCCCCTTCGCTAGCAGGGGGCGCCCCTCGTAGGTGCGCGTCGCTTCGATCGCGTTCAGGTTCAGCACCTCGCCCTTCTCGCAAAGCCTCACCCCATCGACGACCAACTCGGTGTCCGTCGTCACAAACGCTTCCGCCACATCGGGGTTGTGCCCCTTGGCGATGGCGATGTTCCTCACCTCGGCCCGGGTCATCGCCTCCAGCTTCTTGCCCAGCTTCTCCGGGGGATCCTGCCCGGTGGACAAAATCAAGAGGGCCGACCCGATCGTGCTGGTCGGATACATGTAAATATGATCCGTGGCGATCGCGATCATCGCTCCGGCCGATTCGGCGTGGGGATTGACGAAGGTGTAAGTCGGAAACGGCAGATCCTGGAAAGGACGCACCGTGAGCTGGGACGTCTCCATCGCCATGCCGCCCGGCGTGTTCATGTCGAGAATCAACGCCGAAGGCCGGTCCTCGCGCGCCTTTTCCAGCACCCGGCGCATGAACTGAAACCGCGCCTTTGTCAGCAAATCGTCCCGGCCCACCTTCAGCACCAGGATCTTCCCGCCATAGTCGACCTGCTCACTGCGCCCGAACAAAGGCTTGGGCGTGGCATCCTCGTCCTCCGCTTCCTCGCCGGTTTGATCCACCGCGCCGGTGGTCGCTGCCCCCATCGCCGCACGGTCCACCAGCCGGTTCCATCTCGCCGGACTCAATTCGAGCGATTCCCCCGAAAGTCCTTCGCTTCGGACGACCTCTTCCACCGATTCGGCAGCTCCCTTCGCCAGGAGCGGACCTTCGCCCGTCATGGCCAAAGCCTCCTCAGCCGTCAGGGCCAGGACTTCCCCCGATTTGGACAAAACCGTTTCTCCGGCCCCGTCCAAAGAAACCGAATAACTCAATTCCGCGTCGATCATCGCCGCCGCTAACTCGGACGGATGCCCGTGGACGCGTGCCAGCCCGCGCGCCCGGGCTTTCAACACCGAGATGGACTGACGATACGCGGGCGTCTCCTCCTCCGCGGCCAAAGGCGGCGCCGCGGCCCCAATCACCCCGTAGTCGGAGATGTAAACGGCATCGCTCCCCAGGGCCAGCAGCGCCCCGGCGCCGAGCGCGGAAGGCTTCACAAAGGCGATCACGCGCGTCTCCAGCTCGCCCAACGCTTCCAAGATCGCGACCGCCGCCTCCACGTCGTAATCCGCCGCCGCGTTCAACTGCAG
>CAZCRA010000151.1:0-9237 GCA_964500945.1 uncultured Verrucomicrobiales bacterium
TCCCTGGCACCGCTAACACCGCGCCATCCTGCGGCGCGTCCCCCTTCGCCCCCGCTAACGGCTTCACGATCGTCTGCCCTTGGACCTCGTGGTCATACTCTCGAATCACTGGTTCCCGGCTGCATACCGCGAAATCCCCGAGCACCTCCAGAAGGACCTCGGTCCAGTCCCCGGCCGGCCAGACCGGCTCGTCATCCAGTTCCACCGGCTGCCATTTCGAGCGCCTCCGCTGTCGGGGCGCGTCGTGAAGCCGGCGGTTGTCCAACTCGCACACGACCTGTCCGTAATGCCGGACCCGCAGCACCCCGGAGCCGGTCGCCTCGCCCAAAACGGCGGTTTCGGAGCCATACATCGCGGCCAAGTCTTCGAGCGCCGCAAGGTTCTCCTCTTTCACCGCCAAGACCATCCGCTCCTGGCTCTCCGAAATGAAGACCTCCCAGCTCTCGAGGCCCTCCTCCTTCAACGGCGCATTCGCCAGTTCCAAATCGCCGCCGCATTCGCTCAACATCTCGCCGGCCGCGGACGAAAACCCGCCAGCCCCACAATCCGTCACGCTCTCCAACAAACCCCGCTCCCGCGCCACCAGCAGGAAGTCGCTGAGCTTCTTCTCCTCGATCGGGTTCCCGATCTGCACCGCCGACCGGTCCTCCTCGTGACTGTCCGCATCCAGCGCCGCACTCGAGAACGTTGCGCCTTTCAAGCCGTCCCGGCCCGTTCTTCCGCCAGCCGCCACGATTCGATGCCCCGGACGCACTTCCTTCGCAATGTCACCTGCCGGAATCACCCCTGCCGTCCCGCAAAAGACCAAGGGATTGTAGATGTAAGCCGGATCGAACTGAATAGCCCCCGAAACCGTCGGAATGCCCATCCGGTTCCCGTAATCCCGCACGCCACGCACCACCCCGCGCATGATCCCCAACGGATGAATCACATCTTCCGCCTTCAAGTCCTTCGCCAAGGTGTCCGGCGGTCCAAAGCAGAAGACATCGAGGGAAGCCACCGGCTTTGCCCCTTTCCCGGCCCCTAGGATGTCACGGATCACCCCGCCCAATCCAGTGTTCGCTCCCGCGTAGGGTTCAATGGCCGACGGATGATTGTGGGTCTCCACCTTCAGACAAACCGCCCGCTCCTCGTCCAGTGCGATGAATCCCGCGTTGTCGTGGAACGCCGAGAGGACGAACCCGGGCTTCTCCTCGCAAATCCTGTCCGTGACGTCGCCCACATAGGTCTTGAAGAGCCCGTTCACCACCTCCACCTGCCCACCGCTCTCATGGTGAATCTCCGCATTGAAAATCCGGTGCTTGCAGTGCTCCGACCACGTCTGAGCAATCACTTCCAGCTCGACATCCGTCGGCTCGCGCTCCCACTCGCGGTAAACCGACTGGACGGCTAGCATATCTTCCAAAGAGAGCGAAAGCTTCATTTCACCGCTCAACGCTTCGAGCGATGCCTCGCTGAGATCGCGAATCGGAAGGGTGCGGTAAACCGGTTCAGGCATGGGGTTTCGTCAGTCGATAGGTGTGAATCGCCTCGTTCACCAGGTCCCGCACGAATCGCTTTTCCACGCCCTCGTCGACCTCTCCAAACACATACACCAAACGCCGTAGTTCCAACCCCTCCACTTCGAACTCGGGCTGGGGCAACCGGCGGTAAAAGGACTGGATCGCCTCCTTCTCCAAATCGAGCGCTCCGGGTTTGAAACCATATTCCAAACGCAGACTCGCCTCGGGCCAGACCCAGCTCTCCCCAGAGCGTATCTCCTCGCTCACCTCGTCCAGCAAACAGCGCACGGTGAACGCCTCCACGGCGTCGCGCTCCCCCCGATACCGAAACCGATACGCCCGCGTCGAACGGCAGCTCAACGGCCGGTCAGGCTCCTGATACAGCACCTTACCAGCCGGAAACGGCTCTTCGAAGCGGCTCAAAATCTCGAATCGGCATTCCATGCCCACACCCCCAGCCAACCACGGGAAACCCTGACATGCACCCAAAAAGTGTCCCGTCGTGCAATTCGAACTGGGCGAACTGGGCAAACTAGGTTCCAGGCTTGGATCAAAGCCCCGTCCCGGCCACCGGCATTCTCTCCCCCGAACCACCCAAACCTTCGCTTCGAAAATAGACCGGCTCCGAACGCTGTTCCTCCGTCAGCCCTCGCGCCCCCTCGATTTCCTCCACGTCGATCAGCACATCCGCAAACACTTCGTCCCAGTCCTGCAAAGCCAACTGCGAAGGATGCGCCCCAAGGGAGCGAAGATAAAGCGAACCGAACATCGAGTGCCTCCCGTCTTCCATGTCGCCAAAACTGCGCCGATACGGTCCCGCCGCCGTCAACACACGAATCGATGGAATCCCGGCCAGGAATCCGGCGCCTCCCCGCCCGTCGTCCACGAACCCTCCCGTGAAATCCCCGTTCAGCACCACCGTCTTCTCGCATGAAGCCGGAAACGCTCGAAGCGACGCCGACAGATACGCCGGCGAAAACAGAAGCTTCTCCGCCGGAATCCCATCGCGCAACGCCTCCAAGCGCATGCGTTCGTTCATGTGACCGCTCGGCCCGCCATCCAGCCGAAGCCGGTGCTGGTTCACCAACTGCGGAACCGTCTCCCATAGAAAAGCCTGGTCCGGATCGTCAGCCGCTTCACCGGGATCCCTCGGCGCCCGGCCGTCGCCCGTCACATAAACATGGATTTTGTCCGGCCCCTCGTCCGCCAATTTCGTGAGATGCCGGTAGATGACGTGAGGGGCTGCGAGATAAAAACCCTCCGCCTCCGTGGCCAATTCGACAAACCGAAACCGGTGCGCCTCGAATTGCTCTTGGCTGGGACGCACGTAATAGCAGGCGATCGTTTTCGCACCGTGCCCCACCTCCATCCAGTGCCGCCTCTGATCGATCACCTCCTGCAGCGCACTCGGATCACCCGCTTCACCCGCTACCAGAAGAATCCGCGTCGCCGGATCGAGATCGCCCGTCGCGTAAGGCGGGAAAACCCCCGTCGCCCCCAAATCTCCGGTTTCCTCCGCAGCCGTCAGCGGCCTGAGCCGCTCCTCCCCCGGCACCATGCTTCGTGGGGCCGCAGCCAAGCTCTCCGCCGGAGGCGCGTATCGCGAGGTCGGCTCCAGGTCGCCGGCCGTCGAAGCGGAAACCGGCATCAAATCCGAGCCCGCATCGTCCGGAAGATCGATCAAGGAACACTGGCTGAGCCAGACAGGAACCAAGAGAGATAGAAAGAGCGCCGGGAAATTGAGACGTGGTGGATGCATCCTAACACCCACACTACTTAAACAAGTTTAACTATCAAGCCGATTTACAAAAAAACTCACGCCCCCGGCCTCACATCCCCGTTTCCCCGCTCACCCTTCCTCGACCTTCAGCTTCACTCGGAGCCCATGCTTCTCAGCCGCCGCCTCCAGCAAACCCCGAATCGCCCCGATCGTCTGCCCGCTCCGTCCAATCAGCACGCCCATGTCCTCCGGCGCCGCGCGAATCAGGAACACATGCCCCCGTTCGTCTTGATCGTGGACGACCCCGGCCTGCTCCGGACGCTTCACCAAGCGCCCCACGACAAACTCGAGATACTCCTTTAGCGCTAGTCCTGCGTCCATTCCTTCCAGCCGCAAAAGCTCGAAAACGCACTCACCCCCACGACAGCCGATCTGAACCAACCGCTGCGGCCAAGACGGCCTTAAGCCTCAGCTGGCGCGCTCGATTTCTTCCGCTCCTTCTTGATCAGGCTGGCCACGGTCTCGGAGGGCTGCGCCCCCACGCTCAACCAATGGTCCACCCGGGCCAAATCCAAGGTGGCATTCTCACCATCCTTCATGGGATCGTAAGCACCGATCGTCTCGATGAAACGCCCGTCACGCCGTTGCCGCTTGTCGGTGACCACCACCCGGTAATAGGGCCGGTTCCGATTGCCTTCTCTGCGAAGTCGAATTGCTACTGCCATGTTCTCTCTTTCTCTGAATCCTCCCCTAAACCCGGGAAACGGTGGAATCTCGATCGCTCCAGTTCCTAGAAACCTTTGCCACCCGGAAAACCTCCTCCACCCATTTGTTGCATCATCTTCTTCATCTTCCCCTTGCTGCCCATCATTTTGCGCATCATGGCGAACTGTTTCAGAAGCTGATTCACTTGGGTGATCGAGGTCCCACTCCCTTTCGCGATTCTCTTGCGGCGACTGGCCTTGATGATCTCGGGATGCTTCCGCTCCTTCGGAGTCATCGATAGAACGATCGCCTCCGTCCGCCGCATCTGCTTCTCGTCGACCGGAAGGGCGGACATCTTACCCATTCCGGGCAGCATGCCAAGCACATTTTCCAGCGGACCCATCTTTCGCAGCATCCGCATCTGGGTGAGGAAGTCGTCGAAGTCGAATTTCGCTTTGCGCATCTTGTCGGCCATGCGCTGGGCCTCCTGCTCATCGATTGCCTCCGCTGCCGTCTCCACCAGGCTCACGACGTCGCCCATTCCCAGAATCCGGCTCGCCATCCGGTCCGGATGGAAGGGACTCAGCATGTTCAGCTTTTCGCCCTCGCCAGTGAACTTGATCGGCAGTTCCGTGACCTTTCGCATCGAAAGCGCCGCGCCCCCGCGGGCATCCCCGTCGACCCGGGTCAAGACCAAGCCGGTCAATGGCACCGTTTCCTGAAACGCGCTGGCCACCTTCACCGCCTGCTGCCCGGTTGCCGAATCCGCTACCAGGAGCACTTCTTTCCCGCCCACCTCTTTCTCCAACGCCTTCAGCTCGGCCAGCAAATCCCCATCCACCTCTTGCCGGCCCGCCGTGTCGAACAGGGTCACGGTCGCGTTCTGCTCTTCGGCGAATCGAATGCCGTCCCGGGCCACTTTGATCACGTCTTTCTCCCCCGGCTCGGGCGCGTGAACCGGCACGTCGATCTGTTTGCCCAGACTGACGAGTTGCTCGATCGCCGCCGGCCGGACGAGATCACATGCCACCATCACCGGCCGGCGCCCCTCCTTCTTCAGGTGCAGCGCCAACTTCGCGGTCGTCGTCGTTTTCCCCGCCCCGTTCAGCCCCACCACCAAAATCCGGGCAGGTGGATTCAAATCCAGCGGCGAGGCATCCCCACCCAGGAGCACCGCCAACTCGTCCTGGAAAATTTTGACGATCTGCTGGCCCGGCGTGACGCTCCGGAGAACGCCCTCCCCCAGCGCTTTCTCTTTCACCGACGCGACAAACTCTTTGGCCACACCGAACTCGACGTCCGCCTCGAGAAGCGCCATCCGCACCTCCCGCATCGCGTCCGATACGTTCTTTTCCGTGATCTTCCCGTGCCCCCGAAGCTGCTTGAAAACGCCTCCGAGATTGTCGCTGAGTTGCTGGAACATGATCGAAAAAGTCGAGCGATTTACAGGCCCGGTTCGGACTCGATGGGCTGCGCCCGGACCGTTTCTTCCTGCAGATACAGCGCCACACGGTCGATTTTGAACGACCAACTGACCGACTCCGCATCCCGGACGCCCGCCCGGTCCACCCGGACCGTCACCTGGCAGTTCTCAGAGCGCAGGGGCTGCTCGATTTGATAATAGACCTCGCCGCTCGCGGCATCATACTCGCAGGGCACGCGTCCAAAACCGCTGATTGTCATGGCAATGCCCCCCGCCGAAACACCGCTCAGCTTCGACAAATCGACCGAAATCCTCGGCGTCCGCGTCATCACCGTCTCCCCATCCCTAGGCCACATCGTCACCAACGGCTCCCCGTCGCCACCGGCTTCATCGTCGACTTTCGCGAGAAGATCCCCATCCGCCACCGTCGTTCCACCCCGGAACGTCGTGGCATACTCGAAATTGATGTCGTTGTCCCCGTGCACGATGTAGCGCCCGACCTCCATGTCCGGATCCGAATGCGCCGCCTTGCGAGGCGCCACCGTGAGCCCAAGCTCATACCCGTATTCCTGAGCCAAATCCATCACCCGCTCATTGTATTTGCCGTAGGGATAGGCAAAAACCGGCAGCACGGCACTGCCGAAATACTCCCGCAAAAATCGCATCGAATCCCCTAACTCCGCCCGAAGCCAAGCCTCATACTCCGCCTCCCCCTTGCCCCGCGACCGCGTCATGTCCGCGTGACTCACCGAGTGACTGCCCAACTCCGCGCCCTGGGCCACCATCTCCCGCACTTCCTCATACGAAAGCGAACGGCCGCCGCCACCGATGTAGTTCTTGTAGATAAAAACCGAAAACGGGTAGCCATACTCCCGCAAAATCGGAAAGGCATGCTCGTAAGTCCCCTCCCACCCGTCATCAATCGTGATCACCACGCTCGGGTCGGGCAGATCCTTCTCACCTCGCTTCCACGCCAGATAATCGCTCAGTGAAACCACCGGAATTTCGTTCCGCTTCAGCACCTCCATCTGTTCCCGGAACCGGTCCGGCCGGATGATCATGTCCGTCGGACCCCGCCGCTCCGAGAAATCGTGATATCCCAGGATCGAAACCTGCACGTCCGTGTCGATCACCGGCCCCGTATCCACCGGCTCCATCTCGAGCGGCATCCCCCCTTCCCCCCCATCGGCGGGAGCACCCTGCGGATCAACGGCCTCGACCACCTCCTCCACTTCCGGGACGACCGGCTCGGGCGCCTTCAGCTTCTGGCCCACCTCCCACACCTTATCGCACGACGCCGTCAACAGCGCGATCACCACGCACGCCAGTTTCACTAACCCTTGGTTCAAACCGCTTCTCATCGAGGATTTCCAGCTTACCTGCATTTCCTGGGGGCGCAATGCTCCGAGCCTCGCTCCAAATCGTGCCCGGTTTGCTTCGAGCCTGAATAAGTGTATTAACCAGAGTCTCCACAGAGACGGCCGATGTTCCTAAAATCGCTCACCATCAACGGATTCAAGTCCTTCGCCGACCGCACCGTTCTCGAGTTCCATCCCGGCATCACCGGCATCGTCGGACCCAATGGCTGCGGAAAGTCGAACGTGGTCGATGCCATCCGTTGGGTCCTCGGCGAAACCTCTGCACGTGCCCTCCGTGGCGGCGAAATGGCGGACGTCATCTTCAACGGCACCGAAAAACGCCCCCAACTCGGTTTCGCCGAAGTCACGCTCACCCTTGGCGACTGCGAAGTCGATCTCGACGTCGAGTTCAATGAGATCCAGGTCAGCCGCCGGGTCTTCCGGGATGGCCGCTCCGAATACCTCTTCAATGGCCGGCCCTGCCGCCTTCGCGACATCAACCATTTGTTCATGGACACCGGCGTCGGGCGTTCGTCCTACTCCATCATGGAGCAGGGAAAAATCGACCTGCTTCTCAGCTCGAAGCCCGAGGACCGTCGCCAGGTGTTCGAGGAAGCGGCCGGAATCACGAAATACAAGTCTCAGAAGAGGGACGCTCTCCGGAAACTCGAATACACCGAAGCGAACTTGGTCCGGATCGGCGATGTGCTCGACGAGCAACGTCGGCAGATGACCTCCCTCCAGCGCCAGGCACGGAAAGCCCGCCGGTTTCGCGAACTCCTCGAGCAGGTTCGGATCCTCGACACCCACGCCGCCCACCGGGAATACCGGCGGTTTCGCGACGAAGAAGCCGCTTTGCTCGCGTCACGGACGGAGTTGCAGACCGCCATCCACGAACTCGAGCGCGTCGTGGAGGACCGGGAACATCGGCTTTCGCAGACCCGGGCCGAATTCACCGCTCAGGAACAGGCACTCTCCCGGCTGCGGGATCAAATCGCCACCCAGGGAACCACCCGGACTCAGGCGGAGAACCGCGTCGCCCTGAATGAAGAGCGCATTCGCGACTGGGAACAGCTCATCGCACGTGCCGCAGAGGATCTGGACGGCTTTGAATCCAGTCTGACCTCGGAGCGGGACCGGCTTTCCACCACCCGTCAGCATCAGCGCGAACTCGGAGAGCGAGTCAAAGCCATGCGCCAGGATCTCAACGAGCGTCAAGAGGCCTTGGAAACGCTTCGCCGGGAGCGCAAAGCAGTCGAAGAGAAACAGGAGCATCTGCGCGCCCGCTCCGTCAGCTTGGAGCGCGAAGTTTCTGCGCTTCAGACCCGCCTCGAGCATGATGATCGTCAACTCGAGAGCATGGACCAACGGCGCAGCCACTTCACCGCCGAGACGCGGGACTTGGCGAAACGCCGGGAGCGAAACGCCGGGCAATTGGCGGCCCATGAGGAGGCGCTCAGCGCTCATGAAGCTCGGTTGGATGCCCTCCGTCACGACATCGAGGTTCGTGGACGTGACGTCCAAACGGCGGCCCTCGCGCACCGCGAAGCCAAAGACGAACGGACGTCGCTGGAGCGCCGGTTGAGCGCGGAGCAAGCCAGGCTCGAAACGCTCCGTCAACTCGAAGAAGCTGGCGAAGGCCTGGAGGAAGGAACCAAACGGGCCCTCGCCGGTCTCGATGACCCCGATCGCTACACGAAGGCCCTGCATGGACTCTTGGCGTCGTCGATCGACGTCCCCGAAGATCTCGTCCCTGCCGTCGAGGTCGCCCTCACCCATCACCTGCAGGCCATTCTCATCGACGACCGCACCCTCGCCACGGAGATGATTCGGAAGTTGCGCGATTCTGGGATGGGCCGTGCCGTCTTTCTTCCAATGGACATCGAGACGCCCGGCATCACGGATGAGCCGGCCTTTCCGCCCGCGACTCGTCCGCTCCTGCCGGAAATCGACGCCGCCCCATCCGTGGCGCCCCTGCTCCGGAAGCTCTTGGCCAAGACCCTCATCGCAAACGATCTGGACACGGCGCGCGCCCTCAGGGACACCCATCCGGACTTCCATATCGTCACCCCGGACGGCGATTGGCTGAGCGCGGAGGGCGCCATCGCTGGAGGGCATTCCAAACGGGAAAAGCCATCGATCCTTCGCCGGGAACAGCAGATTCGTCAGCTCGAGGAGACGCTCGAGGAAGTTGAACGCCAGCTCTCGCGGACCGTGAAGTCGGTCAAGGTCCGGGAAGACGACCTACAGAAAGCCCGGAATCACCTCTCCACGGCAGAAGCCGCGCTGGTTCACGACCGGATGAAGCTCGCCAGCCTTCGGCACGAGAAAGATCTCGCGGTACGCGAACAGCGGGCGCTCGAAGCCAGAGCTGCCAGCCTCGAGAAGGAGAACTCGGATTTGGATGCCGCCGTCCAACGCATCCAGGAGCAGCAACGGGAATTCCGCGCCGCCATTGAACGGGCCGGGGAAGAACGGAAGGGACTCGAAGACGAAGAGCGCAAAGTGCGCGCCCAGTGGAACGCCCTC
>CAZCRA010000152.1:0-9215 GCA_964500945.1 uncultured Verrucomicrobiales bacterium
ATCGTTTCCACGGCGCCGGAAGACGAGGCCATGTTCAGCAATCCAATGATGCTGATCATCTCGGGGACCCGCACGATCGACGTGCCGACGGAAGCCGAACTGCGCCGGGAACTCGAAGCGCTGAAGGTGCCGAATGATCCCTTTCTCGTGTTGGAAGCGGAGGAATCGTATTTCTTCCAATGCTGGGGCGATGCCGAGGGGGGCTTCCTATTGGAGTATCGCGAGGGGAGCGCGGACCAGCACTTTGTTTCGCGACGTGAGGATCTTCCACTCGAAGACGTCCTGGCGCGGTTTCGATCCTACCAGGCCGGCGGGAACGAATGGTATGCGGGGCTGGAGTGGAAGAAGCTGGAGGCTTAGCAGGCTGTTGAAAAACCCCGCACCGCGCCGAAAAGACTCGTTTGGTTCGGAAGAAGTCAGGCTGCGCAGGGTGGCGAGGATCTCTTTCCTGGCGGGCTCGGCACCCGGTTTTTCAACAGCCTGTTAGGGCCGGCGCCGGGATCGAAGCCGGGAGGCCAAGCCGGAAAGCGCGCAAATGCGGGGGTGGGTCGCGTCTATGGGTCGAGCATTTGCGTTCGACCATGATTTCTCCTCGTTTTCCTGCCCTTCTCTGGGTCGCGCTCTTTTTCGCCGGGACCGGTGTGGTGTCGGGTTCGCGGCATCCGGCGGAGCTCCGGGTGAGCGCGGAGGAGATGGAAAGCGCGGCGCGGGTGCTGTATCGGGAGTTGGACCGGGAGATGCGGGGGCGCGAAGCCGGTCCGCGCGAGCGGGCGCTGGTTCATGCGGCAAACTCCCTGCGGGTCGATGCCCTGCAACTGGCTGGGGCGGTCCGAGGTGGTCAGTCGCTCCCGGCGATGCGGGTGAAGGTGGAGGAGATCCAGCGCGACGTCCGGTTGGTCAACTCGTTGCAAAGCGGGGTCGATCTGTCCAGGGCGATCGAGAGTCGATCCCGGGAAGCGGCCAATGCCGTCAGCCGGTTCTGCGCGATTTACGGGCGGCTCTCGCGGTGAGGGCCGCAGCGGGATTACGCGCAGCCATCTGGCGGAGGAATCGAAACTTTGCGGTCTCCGCGCAAGGATCGAGGTGCGGATGGCTCAAAACTGGCTTTGGTCGGAACGAATGAATTTCGGGTTTGTTTCCACGCGCTTCGCCGGCACGGACGGGGTCTCCCTCGAGAGCGCCAAGTGGGCGGAGATTTTGTGGGGGGACGACCACGTCTCGCATTGGTATTCCGGTTTGAGTGACCGGAACCCGGGCGTGTCGATCTGTGTGCCGGAAGCGCATTTTCGGCATCCGGAGAACGAGTGGATCGACGAGCGGATCTGGTCGCTGCAGCGGCGGGACCGGCTGGTTTCCCGGCGCATCCGGGACGTGGCGATGTATCTGAAGCAAACGCTGTATGATTTCGTGGACGGTTTTGGCGTCGAGGTTTTGATTTCGGAAAACGCGCTGACGATCCCGATGCACATTCCGCTCGGCGTGGCACTGACGGAATTTCTGGCCGAGACGGGCAAGCCCGCGATCGCGCACCACCACGATTTCTACTGGGAGCGAACGCGTTTTTCGATTTCGGCGGTGAACGACTACCTGGACATGGCATTTCCGCCGCGGCTCCCGAACCTACGGCACACGGTGATCAACGCGGCGGCGCAGCAGCAGTTGTCGCTCCGGAAAGGGGTCGGATCGATGCTGGTGCCGAACGTGTTCAACTTTGCCAAGCCGCCGCCGCGGCCGGATGCCTATTCGAAGGACCTTCGGAAAGAGATCGGGCTGAAGCCGGATGACATCTTCATTCTGCAGCCGACGCGGGTGGTGCCGCGCAAAGGGATCGAGCACGCCATCAAGCTGCTGAGTATGCTGGACGATCCACGGTGCAAGCTGGTGATCTCCCACGATGCGGGGGACGAAGGGTATGAGTACAAAGCGATGCTGGAAGAGCTGGCGCGAGAGGAGAACGTGGAGCTGGTGTTCATTGGGCATCGCGTCAGCGACGTGCGTCAGTTCGGGCCGAAAGGCGAGAAGCTCTATACCTTATGGGACCTGTATCCGCACGCGGATCTCGTGACCTATCCAAGCATCTATGAGGGGTTTGGGAACGCTTTGTTAGAGGCGATCTATTTCCAGAAACCGGTGGTGGTGAATCGATACAGTATCTTTGTAGAGGACATCGAGCCAAAGGGATTCCGGTTCCCTGTGATCAACGGCTTCATCACCAACCGGTTGATCAAGGAGGTCTGCCGTCTGTTGGGTGATCCGGACTATCGGCGGGAAGTCGTGGAACACAATTTCCAGGTGGCCAGTCAATTCTACAGCTATGAGGTGGTGCAGCGCGATTTGCGGTCGATGTTGAGCAGTCTAGTGGGTTGGACGCCGGCGACGGTATCGAAGAAGAAGGGGGGCAAATGATGAGCGAAGTGTTGGGGCGGACGGATGCGGAACAGATCGAGGCGCGATTGGAGCGTCTCTACGGTGCGGAAGAGGCGGCGAAAGGGATGCGTCGTCTGCGTATGATGTTGGGCCGGTATGGGGTTGGGCTGGAGTTCCGGCAGCCGGTGCCGCTTTGGAACGAGAACGACGTCGTGCTGATCACCTATGCGGACACGCTGCGGACAGAAGGGGAAGAGCCGCTGAAGACGCTTCGTCAGTTTTTGTGTGAGCGGATGAAGGGAGCGATTGGGACGGTGCACCTTTTGCCGTTTTACCCGTGGTCATCGGACGACGGGTTCAGCGTGATCGACTACCGGGGGGTGGAACCTTCGTATGGGAGCTGGCGGGACGTCGAGGGGCTGGGGAGCGACTTTTCGTTGATGTTTGATTTGGTCCTGAATCACTGCTCGAGCCAGAGCCAATGGTTTCGCGATTTCATTACGGGGGTGCAGCCGGGCCTGGACTATTTCATCACGGCGGATCCGAAGGAAGATTTGAGCGTGGTGGTGCGTCCGCGGGCGCTGCCGCTATTGACCAAGCAGGTGACGCGGCACGGGGACGTCTGGGTTTGGACGACTTTTAGCGAAGATCAGGTCGACCTGAATTGGAAGAACCCGGATGTACTCTTCGAGTTTCTGGATATTCTCTTCTGGTATGTGTCGAAAGGGGTGCGGATTCTGCGGATTGATGCCGTGGCCTTCTTATGGAAAGAAGTGGGGACGAGCTGTCTTCATTTGCCGCAAACGCACGAAGTGGTGAAGCTTTTGCGCGATGTGCTGCAGACCGTGGCGCCGCAGGTGCTGGTATTGACGGAGACGAACGTTCCTCACGAAGAGAACATCAGCTATTTCGGCGATGGGGACGAGGCGCACATGGTTTACAACTTCTCTCTGCCGCCGCTGGTGCTGCATGCGCTGCTGAGGGGAGATGGAACGCATCTGACGCAGTGGGCCAGGTCGCTTCCGGATCTTCCGCCGGGGCAGACGTTCTTCAATTTCACGGCATCCCACGACGGGATCGGGGTCAGGCCGCTGCAGGGGATTCTCGACGGGCCGGAACTGGATTGGCTGGTGGGCGAGGTCGAAGCGCGAGGCGGGAAGGTCTCGATGCGGGACATGCCCGACGGAAGTCAGCGGCCGTATGAGCTGAACATCACCTATGTGGATGCGCTGAGTGTGCCGGGAGACACGGACTCGAGCATCACGCGTTTTCTCTGTTCCCAGGCGATCATGCTCTCGATGCGGGGGCTGCCGGCGGCCTATATCCAGAGTGTGCTGGGGACGCCCAACTGGACGGAGGGCGTGGCCGAGACGGGTCGCAACCGGACCATTAACCGTCGCCAGTGGGATTTGGCGGACCTTCAGCAGGCGCTGGATCAGCCGGACTCCAAGCAGCACGGGATCTTCGTTCAGTATGTGAGCTGGCTGCAGCGGCGGCGGAACCAGCCGGCGTTTCATCCGGACGCCGGGATGGAGGTGCGAGATCTGGGGGCGCCGTTTTTTGCTTTCGTGCGGCGGTGCCGGAGGGGGTCGCAGACGATCGGCTGTCTGTTCAACCTGACGGGAGTGGAGCAGCGGGCGAATTTGGGGTCGCTGGAATCGAATCTGGGAGCGTCGGGGAGGTGCCGGGAGCTGTTGAGCGGGACGGTGATCGAGGTGGGAGCCGGGCGACGACTGGTGCTTGGTCCTTACCGGGCGGTCTGGCTGACGGCGGCGTGAGGGGGTAGGAGTGAGGAGTGAGGAGTTAGGAGTTAGGCGTTTTTCCCGGGGGCGAGTGTCTTGTCAGGCGCCAGGCTTGGACTATGATGGCGCATGATCGATTCCAGGGTTCCCGCCGTGCGGGTCGAGGGATTCTCCAAAATCTTCCGAAACGGGATCGGGCGGCGTCCGGTGGTGGCGGTGCGCGATCTGAGCTTCACGGTGAGGGATGGCGAGGTGTATGGCTTGATCGGGCCGAACGGTTCGGGGAAGTCGACGACGATGAAAGCGATTTTGGGGCTGATCGCCGCGACGGCCGGGTCGACTTCCGTGTTCGGGGTGGACAGCGGGAAAGTGGGGAGTCGCCGGGACGTCGGGTTTCTGCCGGAGAACCCGTATTTCTACAAGCACCTGACGGGCCGGGAAACGCTGCGTTTTTACGGCCGGCTCTGTTCGCTGGACAAGGAGACGCTGGACAGGCGGATCCCGGAGCTGCTGAAGATGGTGGATTTGGAAGGGGCAGCGGACCGGTCGATCAGCGGGTATTCAAAAGGGATGCTGCAGCGGATTGGGCTGGCGCAGGCGCTGATCCATGAGCCGCGGCTGGTGGTGCTGGATGAACCGACGGCGGGAGTGGATCCGAGGGGATCGCGGCAGATCCGGGATTTGATCCTGGAGATGAAGTCTCAGGGCGTTTCGGTGATTCTGTGCTCTCACCTTCTGGAGCAGGTGCAGGAGGTGTGCGACCGGGTCGGAATCATTTATCGCGGCAAGATGGTCCGGGAGGGGACGCTGGAGGAATTGACCGAGGAGGAAGGGGAGTTGGAGCTGGTGATCGGGGACACCTCCGATTCGCTGTTGCCCGAGCTGCGCGAAGTGATCGAACGGCATGGCGGGAAGCTCCGCCGTCATGGCCACCCGAGGGCGACGCTGGAGAGCCTGTTTTTGGAAGCGACGGAAGACTCGGACAGCGAAACCGAATCCGAACCCGGGGAGGAGACGGCATCATGAGCGAGGAGAGAGCACAGGAAAAGGACGGGGAGCCGATGACGGACGGGGAAGCCCACGTGCTGTCGCCCTGGGCGTTTTCGGCGTCGCGGATCTGGGTGCTGGCGCAGAACACCTTTCTGCAGCTGGTGCGGATGCGGGTGTTTTATTTCCTGCTGGTGTTTGCGGCGTTGATTCTGGTGGTGGCGGCGGCGGGGCTTTTTTGGAAACCGCTGGACCAGCTGCTGTCGATCAAGCGTTGGAGTTTCGGGGCGATGTATGTGTTTTCGATGGTCTACTCGATTTCGGCGACGGCGCTGCTGTTGCCGCGGGATTTGGAGGACCGGACGCTCTACACGATTCTATCGAAACCGGTGCCGCGGCTGGAGTATCTGGCTGGGCGGCTGCTGGGGGTGATTTTGATCAACGGCGCAGCGCTGCTGGCGATGTTTCTGGCGATGACGCTGCTCATTCTGTGGAAGATGCCGGCGGTGGAGCAGCAGTTCATGAACGAGCTGATGGTGGAAGCGCGGGGTGAAGCGGTGTCGGCAGCGGACATCGCGCAGCAGAAGGCGCTGGCCCGGGAGCAGGGAGTGACGTTGAGTTTATTCTGGGGGTTGTGGGCGCTGTTTTTGAAGGCGAGCGTGATTTCGGCCGTGACGCTGTTCATCTCGACCTTTGCGTCGAGTTCGTTGTTCACGATCGTGACGGGGGCGATGGTGACGTTCATCGGGCACTTTCATCAGGTGGCGATGAATTACTGGAGCGATCAGGTGGGGGGCGCGACGGCGGTGACGCTGGTGTCGAGCCTGTTGGCGATCGTGTTTCCGAATTTGGCGATGTTCGACGTGATCGACGAGATCATCACCGGGGCGGGGTTGGCGTTTGGCCAGGCGATGAAATTGACGGGACTGGGCCTGTTTTACGTCGTGTTTTACGGGCTCCTGGCGCAGTTGGTGTTCGTGGACAAGGAGCTTTAGGGGGGCGCGGTGATGGAATGGGCGAAGTGGAAAGAGAGGGGGATCCGGCTGGCGCGGCGGCGGGTGACGCAGGTGGTGGCGATCGTGGTCGCGGTGGGCCTGGTGCGTTTGCCGGTCGAGCGGAACCTGCTGCGCGGGCTGCAGGAGGACGGATTTCACCCGCGCTATGAGCAGATCGACATGGTGGATCAGCTGGGCGTCCAGAGTTTCATCGGGATTCTCGGGGGTTTACGCTACATGGTGGCGACGTTTTTCACGGTGCAGTCGGTCGAGCTCTGGGAGAACCAGAAGTGGGACGAGCTGGCGGAGAAATACCGCCTCATCTCCCTTCTGCAGCCGCTGGACGCGGAGAGTTGGTCGACGGGAGCGTGGCACCTGGCTTACAACGCCAGCGCCTGGTATCGTTTGGACGACCGGCAGCACACCCCTGAGGAGCGCGAGGTTCTGGCGCGCCGGTTCATTCAGCGAGGCAAGAGCATGCTGCAGGAAGGCATTCGCTGGAATCCGGAAGAACCGGATCTCTACCGTGATTTGGCCAACATCCACCGGGAGAAGGAGGGGGATTTGTGTGCGGCGGCGGAGGTTTACAAAGAGGCGAGCCGGCTCGAGGCCGCTCCGAGTTTCATGTTCCGGTTTTACGGCTATTTTCTGGCGGATTGTCCCGGGCGTGAAGAGGAAGCCTATGGGGTGCTACGTGAGATTTACGAGGAAGGGGAGCGGGTGTTCGAAGCGGGTGGGCCGCTGATTTGGAAACCGACGCTCATCGTGAAGCTGCGGGAAGTGGAAGAGCGCCTGGATGTGCCGGGAGAAGAGCGGATCGAGGATTTTTTCGACGAGGAACGGCTGCGGATCGTCACGCCGCGGTGGGGCTACCGCCTGGCGGCGTCGGGCGACCCGGACGAGGCGAGAGAGGCCTACGAGTTGCTGAGCCGGGTTCATGAGCACGGGCGGGAACAATTCACCGAGAAGGGACTCAATCTCTGGAAGCCGCAGACGATCCGGACGTTGCGCGAGCTGGAGGACCGGCTGAATGTTCCGGAGGCGGAGCGGATTCCAGAACGGGTCGACCCCGCGACGGGGGAGGTGATTCCAGGGGAGCGAGCGCTTTGACGGCTGGCGGACTCCCGGTCCGAGATCGCCTTTTTGGCATGCTTTCAGGAGGGCCGGACCACTTCGTTCTTGAAATCGGCGGCGCTCAGACGAAAGGATATGGTTCCCCACGAGCGCCGAGGTTTCGCGGAGGTGGGCGGTGCTCTGAGGCATGAAATACGCAGTCTTTGGTGACATCCACGCTAACCTGGAGGCGTTTACCCAGGTCTTGGAGGATGCGAGATCGCTGGGGTGCGACGAATTCGTGTGCCTTGGGGATGTCGTGGGCTACAACGCTAACCCGCACGAGTGCGTCAAAGCCGTCCAACAGCTCGGATGCCCGGTGGTGAAGGGCAATCACGACGAGGAGGCGTCGATTGACACGGAATTGGAGTCGCTGAATCCGCTGGCGGCGCAGGCGCTGCAGTGGACGCGGGATCACCTCTCGGACGCCGATAAGGATTGGCTGCAAAACCTAAAGATGGTCCGGCAGGTGCGGGATTTCACGATCGTTCACGCGACCCTCGACAGCCCGGCCGGGTGGGGGTATGTGACGAACAAATTCGATGCGATGGCGAGTTTCAGCTACCAGTTCACCGCGCTTTGTTTCCACGGGCACACCCACACGCCCCGGGTTTATGTGAAGCAGGGGTCGGTGGAGGCGCTTCCGGCGGAGACGGTGAAGATCGAGCCGGGGCGGAAGTATTTCATCAATGCCGGAAGCGTGGGACAACCGCGCGACGGGGATTGGCGAGCCGCCTACGCGGTTTTTGACGCCGATGCCCGGGAGGTGACGATCCGGCGACTCGAATACGACATCGAATCCGCTCAGCGGAAGATCATCGAAGCGGGCTTGCCGAGCATGTTGGCGGACCGGTTGGCCGTAGGAAAGTAGGTGGCTTGGCGGGATTCCGTTCTTCGAGAAAGGTCCACTCTCGACGGCGTGTAGTGAGGGTTCTCACGGAAACGAAACGAATTCTGATCGTGAAGCCCAGTTCCCTGGGCGATGTGGTGCACACGCTGCCGGTGCTGGCGCACCTGCGGCAGTTGGCGCCCGCGGCGGACATCCGGTGGGTGGTGAATTCAGTCTGGGCTCCGCTTCTCCGGGAGCATCCGCTCCTGGACGGGTTGATCGAGTTCCCGCGTGGGGAATTGAGGGGGGCGAAGCTGGTTCCCCGGGTTTGCCGTTGGGTGAATGATCACTCGGGCTGGAGAGCCGATCTGGCGATCGACGTGCAGGGTTTGCTCCGAAGCGCTCTGCTCGCTCGCGCGCTTCGGCCTCGCGTGCTGATTGGCTACGACGACGCGCGGGAGGGGTCCCACTGGCTGCACGGTTACCGCGTGGATACCGCCATGAAAAGGAGCTCACATGCGGTCGACCGTTACCTGACACTTTTCCCCTTCCTCTCGGTCGATCTTCCAGACGAGCCGGAGTTTCCCCTGCCGGAAGGCGATCCGCTCTCGGATGAGGTGGCGCTTCCGGAGGACGCGATTGCCCTTCACCCGTTTTCGCGAGGTGCCGGGAAGTCGCTGAGCGTGAATCAGGTGGAGCGGTTCGTGGAATTGGCGGAAGGGCGACCGGTCGTGTTGGTGGGCCGGTTCGAGGGGGCGCTTCCGTCCTTTGAGGAAAACGTGACGAATCTGCTGAATGAAACGACGCTGCCGCAACTGATCTGGGTTCTGCGCCGGGTGAGCGCCGTCGTGAGCGTCGACAGCGGACCGATGCACCTGGCGGCGGCGCTGGCGCCGAAGGTGGTTTCGATCCACGGATGGTCGGACCCCTGCCGGGTGGGTCCTTACCCGGACGATGCCCAGGTTTGGAAGGATGGGCAACTGTGGACGATGAGGGACTATCGCACCGAGCGCCAGGGAGCGGGGCCGCAGGAAGATGAGCGCCGGGGGAGCGGGACGATTCCGGATGAAGCGGTCGACGCCGCGGCCGAGGCGGTGTGGTCCTGAACGCCTTAGCAGCCTGTTGAAAAACCCTGCACTGCGCCGAAGAGACCGGGTTTGTGGGTTGGAAGTCAGGCTTTGC
>CAZCRA010000153.1:0-9193 GCA_964500945.1 uncultured Verrucomicrobiales bacterium
AGAGGTGATCGAGGCCTGCCAGGCGGCGGTCATGGCGGCAGCGGTCGCGGGAATGGCGGCGACGACAGCGGTGTCGACGTGATGTCAGGCGTCGACCTGTGGGCTAGTGCCGAGGGATCGCGCTGGCGGTTTTCGTTTGCGGGTCATCCGCCGCGCACGAATGTCGCCGACAGCGCCGCGATTTCATCGGCCGTCATTTCGCCTGGCTTGATGAACAGGCGATAATTCACCGTGACCGGTGCCGAGGGTGTCACCGTGGCTTCAAAATAGCTGCCGAAGCGGCCGTAGGATCGCTCGCTGTAGTCCGCGGGCTTTGGATTGTCCGGGTGATCCAGATAAACGATGGTGTAGCGGTCGCCTCCCACGACCACACTCATCCCTTTCCACGGCAGGTTCCGGGTCCCCGGAATTTCTGGAGCGCTCAAGGTTTTGGGTGCGTTGATGGTCTGACCCGGCTTGCCTTGACCGGTCCCGGGCCGGACGAAGTAGGTCTGGCTGCTCGTTGAAGCGAATACCTGATTGGAGGCCCGGAATTGAAACCCGGCATGCTGTGGGTCTCCGCCCAATTTCACCTCGTCCAGATCGGTCGTCAGCGTGGATCGAAAGTCAATTTGGAGCCCGAATTCGGTTTCCGCGATCGCCAACCGGCGCTCTTCGGTGATGAACGTGCCGCTTTCGTCGCTCCGCCACTCGATCTTGACTTTGTGAACGCCGCCGCCTGCCTGGGGAGTGGCCTGTTCAATCAACTCAACATGTTCGGAGTAGCCCTTCCGGCTGTGCCAGGTATCGATGGATTCTTGCTGCCCGGCGGCATTGACTAACGAGCATTTGGAGAAACCGAAATAGATGCCGCGATGGTGGGAATACTTTCCCCCCGGTCCCTTCGTGATGAACGCTTTGCCCGAGGTGTCGTAGACGTGATGAAAGGGTTTGTGCGTTTCTTCCCGCCGGTCCGGATCCATCGCTGCGTAAACGTAGCGAACCAAGGGCCGATCCCCTTTTACGAGATCGGTATGGCGGCCCGCCTCATCGCGCCAGTGATACGATTCCTCGGCGGCGCAGGCGGTGCCGGCGAGCGCGATCCAAATCAACGCGGGATTCAGCTTCGTGCTTTTCATTCTTGCCGGGCCTTTATAAAGGGTGGAGGTCCAGGCGTCCAGTCGTTCCGGACTCGCGGTGGTGCATGGGCGGGAGCGGGGTGGCCGGGCAAATGTCAGAATTCTCTGACTGACCCCTATTGGATGGGTGTTCCGACGGCAAAAAGGTGTCCCTGGCTGATCTGATCGTGCTGGGTGGCAGTGCCGCCATCGAGGAAGGCGCAAGGCGTGCCGGACACGACATCGAAGTTCCCTTCTTTCCGGGCCGCACGGACGCCACGGCGGAGATGACGGACGAAGCGTCGTTCGCGGTGCTCGAGCCGAAATCGGATGGATTCCGGAATTATCACGGACACGAAATCGACCGGCCGGCGGAGGAATTGCTGGTGGACCGGGCCAACCTGCTAACGCTCACCGCGCCGGAAATGGCGGTGCTGGTTGGCGGAATGCGCGTCTTGAACGCAACGACGGGTGTGCCCGGGATGGGCGTGTTCACGGATGAACCCGGCACGCTGACGAACGACTTCTTCATCAATCTCCTGGACATGGGGACCACCTGGAAAAAGTCGTCCATGTGCGACCATTTTTTCGAGGGGCGCGACCGTGAGACGGGCGAGATGAAGTGGACCGCGTCGTCAGTGGATTTGGTCTTTGGTTCGAACTCGCAGTTGCGGGCGATTTCCGAAGTGTATGCCAGTGCCGATGGCGAAGAGGAGTTCCTGCGCGACTTCGTTTCGGCGTGGACGAAGGTCATGAACCTGGACCGCTTCGACCTGCCCGGCCGAGGTGAGGGGGCGTCGAATTTGGCGGCCCGCTGAGCGGATCGAGCTGGAATCCCGGTTATGCCTGCAGGGCTTCAAAGCGACAGCCCGTCCGGGGAGGATTGGTCTTCCCCGGCGGGCTTTTTCTGTGTTGAACCGGCGCCGGACGTGTTGAGGAGCGTGAGGAAGCCGTCGTGATCGAACTGACCTCGGAGTCCGGTGGCCACCCAATGGGAGCCGTTGAGCGGCTTTTGAGGGAGGTTGGCGGGGAGGGAGACGCCGCGGACGTAGAGTTCGCCCGGTTCGGTCAGTTTGCCGGGTCGAGTTGGGGTATCATCGCCATTGTGCGGAACGAGGAGGGCGCCGAGTCCGGGCATGAGACGACCGACGGTGCCGGGTTTGTTCCCGGTTTGAGGGAGGTGGGCCGGGATCATCGAATTGGGTTCACGCGTGTTGAGGCAGAGGACGGCGCCCAGAGCCGGTGGCGCAAGGGCGACGCAGTATTCGGCGTTCCGCGCCTGCAGGGCTGAGAGGGCGGAGGGCTCCAGCGGTGCGCCGGTGAAATCCAGGAACACGCGGATGGATTGCGGGAGGATGACGGGTTCGCTGGTGAGTTCTTCAACGATATGGGGCGTGAGAAGGACGAGGTCGGGCTGTTCCGTGGCCAGGAGGTCGGGGGCGGGCTGCCGCCACGCACTGGGATTGCGGAAGGTCACGCCGCTGCGCTGGATCAAGGGATGCCAAAGGGTGAAGAAATAGGGTCCGGTCGAATTGAACTCGGCCTCGCTGAAGATCCGGTCATAGGGGAGGATCAGTAGCGAGCTTTCGATCTGGTGGACGGAAGCGAGGATGTTGAGGTGGCTGAGCGGGACGAATTGGCCCTCATCGGTGACGTAAGCGGCGGCCAATTCGTCGCGTGCCTGATCCTTCAGATCCAGCCTGAGACGCGTCATCCAGCGGGGCTCCCATTTCGAGAGGATGAGGTGGATGATTTTGGCGTGGAGCGGGATTTTGGCGAGGATTTCGCGGAGGTCGAGCCAGTCGTCTGGGAAGGGGGTGTCACCAACGAGGGGTTTGGAGGAAATGATGACGTCGATTTCATGCTCCCTGCGCCAGGCATCGAGGTCTTCGCGTTTGGCGAGGGCGGTGGTGGGGAGCGAGACCGGAATTCGCCCGGCGAGAACCGTGGCGAGGTGAAGGAGGGCGGTGAGGTTACCGGGCGGGAGCAGGATGCCGACGCGCCGGGTTTTTGGGTTCCAATGCTTGCGCCAGATGCTGGCGAGGGCGTCGGCGTGGGCGAGGCATTCGCGGCGGCTCATTTTGCGCCGGGCCTTGCCGATTTCGGCGAAGAGGATTTTTCTGGGACCACGTTTGAGGGAGGCCATGGCGGCGAAGGCCACGGTGGTGTCGAGGTCGTCGCGGTCGGCAAAGGCTTCGACGGAGAGGTCCTGGATGACCTGGCGTGCGCGGTCGACGGAGACTTCTTCCGGTGGGATGGGTTCGCCGAAGTGGACGGTGACGGGGTAGGGGAAGCGCTTGGGGACCTTGTAGAAATAGCGGAAGCGTTCGAAGGAGAAGATGGATCCCCAGAGGGCGTCCATGTAGACCGGGACGATGGGTGCCTTCGCCTGCCGAACAATGAGTTCAAAGCCCTTCTTCAGCTCGTTGAGCATGCCGGTTCGCGTGAGCTGGCCCTCCGGAAAGATGCAGACGAGATCGCCATTTTTGACGGCTTCAGCAGTGGTGCGGATGGCGTCTTTGGCGCGCGTTGGGGAGATCGGGATGACGTCGAAGATGCGCAGGAACCAGGCGAACGATTTCACCTTCAGGAAATGGTCGACGATCACGAAGCGCACCGGTCGCGGGGAAGCGACCCCGATGATGAAGGCATCGACGTAGCTGACGTGGTTGCTGATCATCAGTGCGCCTCCGGTTTCCGGGACGCGATCCGGGTGAAGCGCGCGGACTTTGTAGATCGAGCTGACCAGGTTCGTGGCGATGAATCGGAGGAAGTGCCGGGGAAGGAGTTTGGTGACGTAGCCGGCCACGCAGACGGCAGCGATGGCCAGGATGCCGAACTGCCAGGAGGTGCTCAGGTTCAAGTGGCGCAGCCCGAAGATAAAGGCGACGGCGACCATGCCGGCGAGGGCATTCATGAGGTTGACGGCGGAGATGACCCGGCCGCGGTGAGCGGCTTCGGCGCGGTCCTGGATGAAGGCCATGAGAGGGACGAAGAAGACGCCGCCGGAAAAGCCCATGAAGAAGTTTCCGATGAAATAGGGCCAGGACTGAGGTGGGGTAAGGGCGGCGAGAAGGAGGCTGGAGGCCATGCCGAGCGCGCCGATGGGGACGATGCCGATTTCGACCCGCCGCCGGCTGACGACGGAGACGAACAGGCTGCCCGCAGCGATGCCGCCGCCGACGATGGCGTTGAGTTTGGTGGAGAGCGCGATGGCTGCTCCGGTGGTGTCGTCGGGGTAGACTTCTTTGCCCGCCTCGATCAGGGCCAGCGCCACGGTGCCGCCGGCGAACCAGAAGAAGGCCACCCCGAGGGCAGCCAGTCGCAGGTCGCGGATCGCCAGCAGTTCGCCGAGATGGCGGAAGTGGCGGAGCGGTAGAGTCGGTCCAAAAGGTTGGCGGCTTTGAGCCGGGGTGCGCCGAACGAAGAAGAGAAGCACGGCTTGGAGGGCGGAGGCGGCCAGTAGAAAAAGGACGATGGTGGCGGCGGCGTTCCATTGGCCCTGGGCGGTGGTGAGGCGTTTGAACCAAGCGCCGCCGATGGCCGTGCCGATGATGATCGAGAGGACGACGAGCATCTGCATCCAACCGGTGGCCGCGGCGAGTTTGGGGCCTCCAACGAGTTCTTTGAGGACGCCGAGCTTTGCCGGGGAGAGCAGAGCGGATTGGACGGCCAACAGGAAGAAGCCGCCCGTGGCCCACCAGAGGTTCTCGTTCCGAAGGCAGACGAAGATCCAGAGCAAGGCGATGGCCTGGATGACGAGGCAGGCGAAGAGGACATTCCTTTTCGAATGGCGGTCGGCCACCCATCCCGCGACGGGTGCGAAGAGCACGAAAGGCAGGGCCATCAACAGGGAGACGAGGAGTTCATACTGGATGAATCCGGTGTGCTCTAGGGTGCCGACCGTGGCGGTGGCGGCGAGAACGCCGGCCAGGCCGATGAGCATGAACTGGGAGATCTTGTCGTTGAAGACGTTGTGGGCCTGAACGACGAGCAAGCTCCAGAGCGAGCGATAATCCGGACGGAAAGTTCCCGGAGTGGAAGAGGCTGCTGGCGTGGACGTCGTGGTCGACGGGGGCATGGAGGATTTTGGCACGAGAATCCGTGGAAGAAAGCGGCGGCTGCGATTCCCGGTTCGGCCTCGAGGAGTCATCCTCGCGCGGTTTACTGGTTCTCCCCCCCCTAGTGGAGCCGGGCCGGTTGGAGATAGAGCCCGGCTGGGGTTCGTTTCCACCAGTGGCCGGAGTCGCGGCGTGCGTCGAGTGAGGTGAACTGGAGTCGCCGCTGGTGAGCTTCACGAGGCCGGAGAGAAACATGAGTTTGAACAGGACGAACTGGAGGAGGAAGACGGTCAGGGCCGGGGCAGGCGGCCGGGCCTTGGGAGCGGTCCAGAGGGACCAGGGTGCCAGCCAGGGGGCGATGCCCTCACTGCCGACGAGGGCGTGGGCCTGGACCCACCAACTGGCGAAGGCGATCAGATAAACGAGTCCCAGTCCGCGGATGAAGGCGGCGCTGGCGAAGCGGTAAGTGGTGAATCAGGGAAGTGTTTTCAGAGGAGAACGTTCTCGGTTCGACGGTTTGGAAAGTCGGCGGGCGATGTGGTTGGTTTCCGTAGGTCGCCCGTGGAGGATTGTGGGTAAAACGACTGGATTAAGCTTGGCAGAGACGATTCAGGTCCTTAAGGTTTGGGAATCCGAAACAAACATCACGACGATCGAAGATTCGTCACTCATCCATTCAAAACCCAAACGTCGTCCGATGAGCAATCTTGAAACTACCGAGGCACTGGTGGCCATGCGTCAGGAATTGTCCAACCTCAGCGGCCTGACCAACGATTTGGCGAAGCGCGTGGAGGCGCTGGAATCGTTGGTGGAGGAAGATCACGAGGTCTTGGCCACCGATCATCGTGAGGTGGAAAAACTCAAGCAGACCTCGCGCGTGAAGATACCGCCTCCGGTGGGGATCTGAGACCCGCGTCCGGCTGTTGAGCAATCCTCAGGTTGACGACGGCTGAAGCGGAGGGAGATCCGCAGGCCAGCCGGCGCCTTCGTCGAGCCAAACGCGCAGGGTTTCCCGCTGATCGAAACTCAGGACGTGCGGTTGGGAATCGCGCAGTTGGACGGGCGTATCGACGTCGAGACGGATCACCTGGTAGACGCGGCTTTTTTGGGCCGACCCGTGGACGATCACAGGTCCGCCGGGCCACGAGCTGTTGGCCTTCGCGAGCGTTTCGAGATTCAGGCCTCGCATGGCGCGGCCGGCATGGTGGCAGCGGAGGCATTCGGCTTCCAGGATGGGTTTGACCTGCCGGACGAAATTCACGGTGGGGGCGGGGCCTCCGTCATCGCCGATCACGGGGATCGATGAACATCCGGTGAAAAGGGCGCCGAGGGCCATGGCGCCGGCGAAAAGGACGGTGGTCAACAGTTTGGGCATGATTCGATCGGAAACTGCTTCAGTCTTGGAATTTCTGTGTCAGCCGTCAAGCGGGGCGTGGTCGACGGTTGCGCGGTTGAGACCCGGCGCAAAGACGTTAGTTTTGACGCTTCGATGGCGGAACCTTATCAGATTCTTCTCTACTACCACTATACTCCGATCCCCGATCCGGCGGCGTTTCTGGAGGAGCACCGTGACCTGTGCCGGTCGCTTGGGTTGAGAGGCCGCATTTTGATTGGCGAAGAAGGGATCAACGGGACGGTTTCGGGCGAGGTCTCGGGGACGGAGGCCTACATGGAGGCGCTGCGGGAGGACGAGCGGACGCGTGGGATCGAATTCAAGATCGATCCAGCGGAGGGGCACGCGTTCCCGAAGCTCTCGGTGAAGCTTCGGCCGGAGATCGTCACGCTGGGGTTGCCCAAGGCGGAGGACATCGATCCGAACCGGCTAAGCGGGAAGCGGCTGTCGCCCCAAGAGTGGTTGGAGGCGCTGCAGGATCCGGAGGTGGTCGTTTTGGACGGGCGGAACGACTACGAGACGGCGCTGGGCCATTTCCGGGGAGCGGTGTGCCCGCCGTTGGAGAATTTCCGGGATTTTCCCGAATGGATCCGGGAGCATTTTGCGCAATACAAGAACCGGCGGGTGCTGACCTACTGCACGGGTGGCGTTCGGTGTGAGAAGCTTTCGGGATTTCTTTTGCGGGAAGGGTTTCAGGACGTGGCGCAGCTGGATGGAGGGATCATCAACTACAGCCATGATCCGGCGACGCGGGGGCGGCTTTTCGAGGGGCAGTGCTACGTCTTCGACGAGCGGGTGGTGGTGGAGGTGAACCACACCGAAACGCGGACGGTCGTGAGTCGCTGCTGCTTCTGCGACGAGCTCAGCGCGCGCTACCGGAATTGTGCGTGGCCGAAGTGCAACGCACAGATTTTCATCTGCGAGGGGTGCGAACTCGAGCGCGGAAGGTATTGCGGTCCGTCGTGTGAGGAGGGGCACCGGACGGCGGAATAGCGGCGGGACCGGGTCAGGCTTCGAGGAGAGAGTCGACCCAGCGGGGGATGGTTTCGACGGCGCGGCCGGGGTGTCGTTCGTCGAAGAGGGCGGACGCGGTGGGTTCGAGATTGAACTCCAGGGTGCGGGCGCCAAACTCCCTGGCCATGCCGACGAAGCCGGCTGCAGGATAAACCAAGCCGGAGGTTCCGATGGCGGCAAAGAGGTGGGTTCTCTCCAAGGCACGCCCGATGCGGTCCAGATCGAATGGCATTTCGCCAAACCAAACGACGTGAGGCCGGAGGCTGCCCGTCGCGGTGCAGGTGGGGCAGGTGGTTTCACCGTTGAGATCGCGCGTCCAGGGTTCGACCGTCCCGCAGGCGGTGCAGCGGGTCTTGAGCAATTCGCCGTGCATGTGGATGACTTCGGGGGATCCAGCGCGCTCGTGGAGGTCGTCGACGTTCTGCGTGACGAGGGTAATGGGAGCTGGATAGTCCCGCTGAAGCCGGGCCAGGGCGAGGTGGGCCTCGTTGGGCTCGAATTTGAGCAGAGCGGCGCGCCGGGCGTTGTAGAAGCGGTGGACGAGCGCGGGGTCGGCGGCAAAGGCCTCGGGCGTGGCGACTTGCTCTGGAAGGTGCCCCTCCCAGAGTCCGTCGGGTCCACGAAAGGTGGGAATTCCGGAGTCGGCGGAGACTCCGGAGCCGGTGAGAATGACGATGGAAGGTAGGGTATTCATCGTTCCGTGCTGTGCCAAAGGACAATTCTCATCGTCCAGCTTGCCAAAAGAGGCAGGTGGGAAGAGGCTGGGGCAACCCCTATCTTCCTATTTGATGCGCGGATTATTGGCTTGGCTTAGACGGTGTCTTTCGGCGGTGTTTGGAACCTTTCGGCTGAGGTGGGCGCCGCCGGCTTGGCCGGGAGGGATGTGGGAGAGGATTTGCCGGTATCCGCAGCTCTCCGGCGCGGTGTTTTGGTTGCTGGTGATCGGGGTGGGTGTGTGGATTTGGCGGAGCCAGCGGCCGGACGTCACACCGCCGAACGCGATCACCATGGAGATCAAGGCACCGGGGCTTGCGCAGGCGGTGAAGGACTCCGAGGGCAACGAGCGGTTGGTGCCGGACTCGCTGCGGGTGGTGTTCAGCGACTCCGCGGCGCCGCTTGGGTTCGCGCCGGGGGAATCGAGGGATGACGATGCGGATGGGGAAGGGGCCGGTGCAGGGGCGTCGCGGGTGACGGGCATCGTGCTGAACCCGGAGGTCGAGGGCGACTGGCGCTGGGCTTCGGATCGCGTTCTGGTGTTTGAGCCCGCCGAGGATTGGCTGCCGGACCGTGGCTACCGGCTGTTGACGAACCCGAGGTTGCTTCTGGCGGATCACGTGGTTTTGGAGGAGCGGTCCGTTCCGTTCCAGACCCAGCCCTTCGAGGCCAAGGTCGTCGGCAGCGATTTTTATCAGAATCCAAAAGACCCTGGGATTCAGCAGGTCGTGACCGAGGTGCGCTTCAGTCACGGCGTGGATCCGGCTGAGTTGGAGCGGCGTGTGCGGTTTGAGGTGCTGGGCGATTCACCATTGTTTACGGGTAGGGAACGGCTGGAGGAAGTGCGGATGGCGGACTTCAACCGGCGGGCGTTCATCCGGTGGAAAGTCCTTAAGCCCTTTGACCTCGGCGTT